>DATMZU010000411.1:0-7503 GCA_035607435.1 Thermoanaerobaculia bacterium
CGATCGGCTCCGTCAAGCAGACCGCCGGTCGAACTTTGGTGCTTGAAAGGTCGTCAAACGGGAAAGGAACGAGGACGACCTTATGCTTGGTCACCGAAAGGTTCCCCATCCTCTAGCGAGTAGATGTCCTCTGCGGGAGCCGAGAGATCGAGGAAGACGGGATTGTGAGCTGCGGCTCGCAGCCATTCGTCTTCATCTTCTTTCTCGGTCAGGGGATACAACACGATGACACGCACCCGCATTGGACCCGGGAGCGGCAGGGCTTCATCGAGCCGCAGCAGGTGATCCTCGTCGACCGTTCCGGTCGTCTCCAACGCTGTTAGGGCGGCTTCCATCGCGATCTCCCTTCGATGTAGAACCGGGTACATCGGTCGGTGACGAGTCTAGCGCAAGTGGCCTAAAACGCCGGCGAGACGTCGGCGGTCCCAGGAAAAGCCTCGGTAGAGGAGGGAACATCGGACAGTGCTCTAGGGATACGATCAGGGAACTGATTCCTGGAGAGGCTCGCCATGCCTTGGATCGCTCGCTGTGCTGGTCTTCTTCTGCTCATTCTGAGCGTCGCTCCGCTCCACTCACAATCCCCTCCGCCCGCGGACCTGGTGCTCCGCCACGGCGCGATCTACACGATGGGCGCCTCCCGCGGATGGGCGGAGACGGTGGCGATCTCGGGGTCTCGGCTGGTCTTCGTCGGGGCCGATCGGGACGTGACGCCGTTCGTGGGTCCTCAGACGAAGGTGATCGATCTCTCCGGGCGCTTCGTGTTGCCGGGGTTTCACGATTCGCACGTCCATCTGGTCTCGGGCGGGATCGAGCTGGGCCAGTGCGATTTGAATGGCTCTAAAACTCCCGCCGAGGTCCTCGCGCGGGTGAAAGCCTGCGCCGCGGCGAAGCCCAACGCTCCTTGGATCATCGGCGGCGGTTGGGATCTTCCGCTGTTTCCTCAGGCGAATCCGCACAAGCTGCTTTTGGACGAGATCGTGCCCGATCGGCCGGTTTATTTGTCGGCGGCGGACGGGCATTCGACCTGGGTGAATTCAAAGGCTCTGGCAATCGCCGGGATCACTCGAGAGACTCCAGATCCACCACGTGGCCGGATCGAGCGCGACGCGGCGGGGAATCCGACCGGGACTTTGCGCGAAGCGGCGGCCGACCTGGTGGACGAGCATCTGCCGGAGACCACGGCGGCCGACCGGATCGAGGGGTTGCGGCGGGGAGTCGAGCGCGCCCATGGTTTCGGGATCGTTTCGGTGCAGGAGGCTTCGGCGGGGGCGGAGAGCCTCGCGACGTTTCGGGCTCTGGACGCCGCGGGCGATTTGAACCTGCGGGTGGTGGTCGCGAACTACGTCGATCCGGAAAAGGGCACGGGCCAGGTGGCCGATTTCGTCAAGCGGCGGGACGATCCTACGGGCAAGACCGCGCCGCACGTGCGCGCTTCCGCCGCGAAGATTTTCGCCGACGGGGTGATCGAAGCGGGGACGGCGGCACTTCTCGCCCCGTACCTCGGCGAACGGGGCAAGGGGGGCTGGCGCGGCGAGATGGAGATCGCTCCCGATCGTTTCGCGCAGATCGCGACCGCGCTCGATGCGGCGGGGTTTCAGATCCACGTTCATGCGATCGGTGACCGGGCGATCCGCGCGGCGCTCGATGCGCTCGAAGCGGCGCGGACGGCGAACGGCCCGCGCGACGCCCGGCCGCTGCTGGCGCACATCCAGCTGTTCGATCCGGCGGACATTCCGCGCTTTCGACGGCTCGGCGTGATTGCCGATTTCCAGCCGCTCTGGGCATATGCCGATCCCTACATCGTGGATCTCACCGAGCCGCAGCTGGGGCCGGAGCGCTCGCGCTGGCTCTACCCCATGGGCTCGATGTTCCGCTCCGGCGCGGTGCTCGCGGCGGGGAGCGATTGGTCGGTCTCGTCGCTCGATCCGTTGCAGGCGATCGAGGTCGCGGTGACGCGCTGCGATCCGGATCTCGTCGGCCCGTGCGCCAAGTCGTGGATTCCCGAGGAGCGGCTCGATCTGCCGACGATCCTCGCCGCCTATACGATCGGCGGGGCGTACGCGAACTTCGAAGACAAGGAGAGCGGCTCGCTCGAAGCGGGCAAGCTCGCCGACTTGATCGTCCTCGATCGCAATCTGTTCGAGATCCCGCCGAGCGAGATCTCCGAGGCGAAGGTGCTCGCCACGATGTTCGAAGGGCGGATCGTCTCCGGTAGTCTTTCCGTAGAATCTGCCGGAGCCAAGCCATGAAGATTCGCCGCGCCCTGCTCCTCCTCCCCCTTCTCGCGTTCGTCTCGGCCTGTTTCGACGGTCCGGTGCGCGAGACTTGGACGTTGCGGTTTCTTTCCGGCGGCTGGGTGGTCGCGGGGCGGACGATCGTGCTGTCGTCGGCGGAGGATTCGAACCCCGCCGTGGCGAAGCGGCTCGCGGCCGTGCGGCGCGATCTGTTGGAAGGGTCCGACCCCTGGGCCCAGCGGATCGGCGAGATCGGGCCGATCGCCGAGAAGATCGAGCAGGAGCGGTTCACCGGGTCGATCGCGAAGGCCACGCATCGAGCCGTGCTCACGGAGCTCGACCAGGTGCGGCAGCTGTTCGCCGCGACGCCGATCGCCGCCTCCTACACCCTCGTCTCCGGCCTCGCCGAGCTGCGTCTGGTCCCCGGGCCGCCCGATCGGGCGACGCGGACCGACCGCCAGAAGGTCCAGCGCGCTTTCGCCCCCTGGTCGGCCGACGTCGCCGCGTACTTCTCCGCCGGATCGGCTCTCTGGGCCTACCTCGACAAATATCCCGGACGCGCCCGGGCCTGTTTCGGACGGCTGTTCCACCAGGTGCGCCCGGAAGGGGCGCCGGAGCCGCCGCCTCTTGCCCCGGGAAAAGAAACCCAGCTCGTCGATGCGCTGTTTGCGGCGATGAAGAAGGTCTGGCAGCCGCTCGAAGTCGCCGAGGGGGAGGGGTTCACGCTCGACGAGCTGTCCCATTTGGTGTGGGATCCGTTCCCGGCGCCGGTCGAGATCCAACTGCCCGGCCCGGCGATCGAGATCGAGGGATTCGAACCGCAGGCCGGCCATCTGGTCGCCCGCGGTCCCGGGTTTTGGCTCGCGCTCGAACATCTGGAGGGCCGGTGGCTCACGCCCGATCCGGTCCTCGCGTTTGTCCGCGAGAGTCGCAAGGAGAAGGCGGCGTTCGATCTGGACAATTTCCTGGGCGAGCCGCGGCGGGCCAGGACGCCCCCGTCCGGCGGCGACGTCCAGAAGGCGCTCCAGGCCGAGCTGGCCGGCGCGCCGCAGTTCCTCGTCACCTGGAAAACCGCCACCGACGGCGACGAGCCGGCCGAGCCCGACGACGATTTCGATCCCTGGAAGGAGTAGGGGGGCGGTTGCGCCAAGGCTGGGCGTGTTACTTTGGAAAGGACCATGCCCGATTCAGCCCTCACCCCCGGCCCCTCTCCCAGAGGGAGAGGGGAGCAAGACAAAGAAACTTCGTTGCTGTTCTCCCCTCTCCCTCTGGGAGAGGGGCCGGGGGTGAGGGCCGCCGTTCACATCATCGGCGGCGGTTTCGCCGGGTCGGAGTGTGCCTGGCAGCTCGCGCAACGCGGCGTTCCGGTAGTCCTCCACGAGATGCGGCCGGTGCGCTCGACCCCGGCGCACAAGACCCCCGATTTCGCCGAGCTGGTGTGCAGCAATTCACTGCGCAGCGACGATCCGCTCCATGCCGCGGGGCTGCTCAAGCGGGAGATGGAGGCGTTCGGCTCGCTGATCATCGGCTCGGCCCGGGAGGCGGCGGTCCCGGCGGGGAGCGCCCTGGCGGTCGATCGCGACCGGTTCGCGGGAATCGTGACGGCCGCGCTTTCGACTCATCCAATGATCGAGATCCGACGCGAGGAGGTGCTCACCCTCCCTGGCGACACCACGACGACGGTGATCGCCACCGGTCCGCTCACGTCGGACGCGATGACCGCGGCGCTCCAGGAACTGCTGGGCAAGGACGAGCTGTATTTCTATGACGCCATCGCGCCGATCGTCGAAGCCGAGAGCCTGGACCTCACCAAGCTGTTCTGGCAATCGCGCTACGGCAAAGGGGATGGCGACGACTATCTGAACGCACCGATGAACGAAGAGGAGTACGTGGCCTTCCATCGCGCGGTCAGCGAGGCGGAGGTGCTGGTGCCGCACGATTTCGAGAAGGCGGTGTTCTTCGAAGGGTGCCTGCCGATCGAAGAGATCGCCCGCCGCGGCCTGGACACGCTGCGCTTCGGGCCGATGAAGCCGGTGGGCCTCACCACGCCGGACGGCCGCCGCCCCTGGGCGGTGGTCCAGCTGCGGCAGGAGAACCTGGCGAAGAGCCAGTTCAACCTGGTCGGTTTCCAGTCGCGCATGAAGTGGGGCGACCAGGACCGGGTGCTGCGCACGATCCCCGGCCTCGAAAACGCCAAGTTCGTCCGCTTCGGCCAGATCCACCGGAACACGTTCCTCAACTCGCCCACCCATCTCGACCGCTGGTATCGCCTGAAGGCCGCGCCGCACCTCCACCTCGCCGGCCAGATCACCGGAGTGGAGGGGTACCTCGAATCGGCGGCGACGGGCCTCGCGATCGGGCTCTACCTCGCTCTCGAACGTTCGACCGGCTCGCCTGCGGAACCGTTTCCCGCCACCACCGCGCTCGGCGCCTTGGTCCGTCATCTGATCGAATCCGACCCGAAGCACTTCCAGCCCGCGAACATCAATTACGGTCTGTTCGAGGAGCTGCCGCACCGGGTGAAGAAGGTGGACAAGCGGGCGGCGTTGGCGGATCGGGCGCACGAGGCGCTGGCGGCCTGGGCCGGGCGGCACGGGGTGGCGATCGACCTGGAGAAGCTCGAAGGAGCGCCTGTTTCATGCGCCCCTTGATCCAGCGCTGGCTGGAGCACCTGGACGGCGAGCGCGCTCTCTCGCCGCACACGCTACGGGCCTACGAGGGGGATCTGGTCGGCTTTCTCGCGTTCCTCGCCGAGGATTTCCTGGGCAAGGACCCGAAGACGATCGATCCCACCGAAATCGATCCGCTCGCGATCCGCTCGTTTCTCGCCGCCCAGACGAAGCGCGGTCTGTCGAGACGAAGCCAAGGCCGAGCCCTCGCCGCGGTGCGGGGCTTTTTCCGCTGGCTAGCGCGCGAGGGGATCGTCAAAGCCAATCCGGCTCAGGGGGTACGCACGCCGAAAGCGCCGAAGACCCTCCCCCGTCACCTGCGCCCGGGAGAGATCGAAAGCCTGCTCGCGGCCCCCGACGTGAACGAAACCTTCGGCCATCGCGATCGGGCCATGCTGGAGCTGCTCTACGCCACCGGCCTCCGCGTGGGCGAGCTGGTGAGCCTCGACTGGAGCGACCTCGATCTCTCGGCCCGCACGCTGCGGGTGATCGGCAAGGGCAACAAGGAGAGGATGGTCCCCTTCAACCGAGCCGCCGAAAGCGCGCTCCGCGACTGGCTCGCCCGTTGGGAGCCGCTCGCCGACCCCGCCCGCCTCGCGGTCGATCCGACGGAAGCCGAACCGGTTTTCTTGAGTTCCAAAGGCCGCAGGATCTCCGACCGCTCCGTCCGCCGCATCCTCGACCGCCACGTCGCCGCAGCGTCGCTCGCCGCCGGAGTCCACCCCCACACCCTCCGCCACACCTTCGCCACCCACCTCCTGGAAAACGGCGCCGACCTCCGCGCCATCCAGGAGTTGCTCGGGCACAGCTCACTCTCCACGACGCAGAAGTACACCCACGTGGAGATCGACCGGTTGTTGAACGTCTACCGGGAGTCGCATCCCCGGGCGCGGAAGGGGTGAGCGAAGGGGGAACACCTCACACTCGACGCCGCGCACCGCTTCCCCGCCCGGCAATACCGGTTTTTGAGCACCGCCCACCGCTGCACCCGGTCGCCGCTCCCCTTCTCGGACTCCGAACACCTCTCCGCCGAGCGCGGGAACCGCTTCACCGAAGCGCGACACCGCTGCGCCGACCGGGGGTCGCGGTTCGCGCGAAGCGAACACCGGTCCGCCGGGCTGGGGGAGCGGTACGCAGGTGCCGAACACCACTCCCCCGGGCTGGGGGAGTGGTGCGCAGGAGAAAATCACTACTCCCCTGGGCCGGGGGAGCAGTTTGCAGGACGAAAACACCAGTCCCCTGGCCTGGGGGAGTGGTTCGCAGGAGAAATTCACCACTCCCCTGGGCCGGGGGAGTAGTACAAAGCCGTAGAACACCACTCCCCTAGGCCAGGGGAGTGGTGTTCTGGAGCTTGGAACCACTCCCCCGGCCGCGGGGAATGGTGTCCGGGGTCGTGAAATAGCTTCTCCGGCTGGGCGGAGAGGTGAGCGGGAGCGTGAGATCGCTCCCCCAAGTGGACGAAGTGGTGTCCAGGCGCGTCGCACAACTCTTTGCGGCCCGCGGAGTGGTGTTCGGAAGCTGGGAAGGAGTGGCGGCGCTCGCCGCACACGTTTTCGGTGGCGGAACAGCACTTTACTTGTCCGGCCGACCGCTTCCGCCTCTCGTCGCGGTCCTGGCGGGGCTCAAGGAAGAGGTCGTGGGACCGCGAACCGTACTGAAGCGCACTGCCTGCGGCCCGCGGCGCGGGGAGAGCGGGCGCGTCCCGCGCTATTCCGGCTCTCCCCGACGCCACCAGGGTCGCTGTCCCCGAGGCTCCGCTACCTTGGGTTGGAGCGCAGACTGACCTCGGGCCAGGCGAAAGCCGACATCGGAGTAGCGGTTGCCGGGGGGATGCCAGAACCGGTAGGCCGCGCGCACGAACCGGGCGCGCGCCCCCCACGAGCCGCCGCGGATCACCCGGGACGAGCCTCCGGGAGGGCCGAGCGGATCGACCACCCGGCCAGTGGGATACCGATGGTTCCAGTCGCCCGTCCATTCGTACACATTTCCCAGGGGGTCGCGTAACCCCCAACCGTTCGGAGCTTTCTGGCCTACCGGGTGGGTGGCGCCTCCCGCATTCTGGTCATACCACGCGACAGCATTGAGGTCGGGAGCGACGCTCTTCGCTGGATCACCCCCCGCCCGCGCCGCGACCTCCCATTCCGCCTCCGTCGGCAGACGGTATCCCGGGCAGTGGAGCCCGGCGGTCACGTAGCCGCAGCGGAGATCACCGCCGCCCAGCGTGCCCTCGGGATCGATTAGCCGATAACATTGAGGGAGCCCTTCCTGATCGGATAGGCGGTTCGCGAACTCGACTGCCTCGTACCAGGTGATGCTCTCCACCGGAAGATCCTCACCGTCGGATTTGAAAAACGAGGGCTGCTTCGGCCCGGGTACGAGCCGTTTCCATTGCTCTTGAGTCACCAGCGTTTCGCCGAGCCAGAAGCCGCGGGTCAGCGTCACCTCGTGCAGTGTCTCGTCTTCGTCTCGCCCCGGCTCACCCTCCGGGCTGCCGATCGTGTAGGTGCCCGCCGGGACGAAGCGCATCCGCATGCCGAGGGGGCCTTCGATCGCGGTGCCGGCTTGGGGATCGGCGGGGGGTTCGGGGGTGATGATCGAAG
>DATMZU010000417.1:0-5999 GCA_035607435.1 Thermoanaerobaculia bacterium
GAACAGGCGGCGTGGCTCGACCTGGTCGCCCATCAGGACCGTGAAGATGCCGTCGGCCTCGACGTCGTCCTCGATCCTCACCTGAAGCAGGCGGCGGCGCGTGGGGTCCATAGTGGTTTCCCAGAGCTGCTCGGCGTTCATTTCGCCGAGGCCCTTGTAGCGCTGGAAGGAAAGCCCCTTCTTGGCGCCCGTGTACATCTTGTCCATCGCCTCGTCCAGGTTCGTCAGGATCTCGGTGTCGTCGCCCTTCAAGAGCGTGAACGAGGTCGCCCTGAGCGCGTCGAGACCCGGGTGGTTCGCCGCCAGGGCGCGATACTCGGCGCTCGTCAGCAGCGTCCAGTCGATCCGGACCAGGCGCTCGACCCCATCCTTGCGCTGCCGAAACGAGACCGCGCCGGTTCCGTGCTCTTCGTCGCGCTCGACGTTCGGCGCCAGGAATCCCGCCCCCTCGATCGCCGCGGCCACGGCCGCGAGCTTCGCTTCGTCGGAGAGCCCCTGCTTATCGACCAGTCCGCCCAAGAGCGCGAGGCGGATCGCCTCTTCGGGCACGCCGCGCGAGCCGAGCTTCGCCAGGTTTTCGCGGAACGCCTCGACCTTCTCGACGAAATGGGCGAGCTTCGGTCCGGTCATCAGCTCGCCTTCGCCGACCGCGAGCTGCCAAAGACCCTGAATGCGCTCGATCAGGAACGCGCGATATTCGCGGTCGTCCTTCAAGTACGCGTCGCGCTTGCCTTCGGCGACTTTATAGAGCGGCGGCTGGGCGATGTAGAGGTGGCCGCGCTTGATCAGCTCTTCCATCTGGCGATAGAAGAACGTGAGGATTAGCGTCCGGATGTGGCTGCCGTCCACGTCGGCGTCGCACATGATGATCAGCTTGTGGTAGCGCAGGCGCGCGATGTCGAAGTCGTCGCGACCGATGCCGGCGCCGAGCGCGGTGATGATCGTCTTGATCTCTTCGGAGGAGAGCATCTTGTCGAAGCGCGCCCGCTCGACGTTCAAGATCTTTCCCCGGAGCGGCAGGATTGCCTGGAAGCGGCGGTTTCTCCCCTGCTTCGCGGTGCCGCCCGCGGAATCGCCCTCGACCAGGAACAGCTCCGCCAGCTCCGGGTTGCGCTCGGAACAGTCGGCGAGCTTGCCGGGCAGCGAAGAGCTTTCGAGCGCCCCTTTGCGGCGCGTCAAATCGCGGGCTTTGCGCGCGGCTTCGCGGGCGTGCGCCGCCTCGACGCACTTTTCGATGATCTTCCTCGCTTCGCGCGGGTTCTCTTCGAGGTAGGTGGCGAGCTTGTCGTTCACCACCTGCTCGACCCAGCCCTTGACGTCGGAGGAGACCAGCTTGTCCTTCGTCTGCGACGAGAACTTCGGATCTTTGATCTTCACCGACAGGACGGCGGTGAGCCCTTCCCGGATGTCCTCGCCGGTCAGGTTCTCCTTGAGCGCCTTGAGCAGGCCGGCCTGGGTCGCCCAGGCGTTCACCGTGCGGGTGAGCGCGCCCTTGAAGCCGATCAGGTGCGTGCCGCCGTCGCGGTTGTTGATCGTGTTGGTGAAGCAGTAGATCAGCTCCTGATAGCCCTCGTTCCACTGCAAGGCGACTTCCACCACCTCTTCGCCCGTGCCGTCGTCGCGCTTTTCGATCAGGTGGATCGGCGGCGTGTGAATAGGGGTCTTGTTGCGATTGAGGTGCTCGACGAACGAGCTGATGCCTCCGGCGTAGGCGAAATCCGCCTCTTTGCCGCTGCGCTCGTCGGCCAGGTGGATGAAGATGCCCCGATTGAGGAACGACTGCTCGCGCAGGCGTTGCGCCAGCGTCTCGTAGTGAAACTCCAGCACCGTGAAGATCGAAGGGTCGGGCCAGAAACGGACCTTGGTGCCCGTCTTCTCGCTCTTGCCGATCGCGCGGATCGGCGATTCGGGCAGCCCCTGGTGGTAGGTCTGGAACCAGACCGCGCCATCGCGCTTGATCTCCATCTCCAGCGTTCCGGAAAGGGCGTTCACGACCGATACGCCGACGCCGTGGAGGCCGCCGGAGACTTTGTAGGAGTTTTTGTCGAACTTTCCGCCCGAATGGAGCTCGGTCATGATGACTTCCGCCGCCGAGCGCCCTTCGCCTTTGTGCAGATCGACCGGGATGCCGCGGCCGTTGTCCTCGACCGAGACGGATTCGTCGGTATGAATCGTGACGTCGATGCGCGAGCAGTAGCCCGCCTGCGCCTCGTCGATCGCGTTATCGACCAGCTCGAAAACCATGTGGTGAAGGCCTGAGGCGTCCTCGGTGTCCCCGATGTACATCCCTGGGCGCTTGCGGACGGCTTCAAGGCCCTTGAGGACTTTGATGTTCTCTGCGGTATAGGTGGGCTGGGGTTCGGACAAAACCGTGGTTCTCCGGGAGTCTGAGGGACTCAGATGACCCCGAGGTCGGGGACATTGAGAGATCTCCTGAAGGATACCACAAAACGACCCTTTTGGCGAGCCGTAGGCCATTGAAAAAAAAGGGTTTAGGTGCCGCCTCCCGGATCTGGCGCCGGGGTCCTGCTCAGAGCGCCGAAACGGTCCCTTTTTCCACTCCCCAGACCCGGTCCGTCGGCACCGTGAGCCAGGCCTGCGGACGGCTCGACGTGGTCAAAATCTGCGGCGCGAAGGCGAACGTTTTCCACACCGCTCCGAGAGTCGCCGTCGCAAGCTCGGCGTCCGCATCGTCGATCAGCACGAGCGGCATCCGTCCCGCTTCGCTCAACACCCCCGCATGAGCCGCGAGGATCGCCAAGCCCAGAACCTTGCGCTCCCCCGCGGAGGCGACGCTCCGAATGTCTCTTCCCCCCCAGCTGATCTCGATCTCGTCGCGTTGGGACCCCACGAGCGGCCCGCCGCGGCGAATTTCTCGATCGGCGAGACGCGAGAGGCTCAGAAAGATCTCCTCGGCTCCTTGGAGAGCGGAAGACGGGGACGGCCGATAGCTGATCTCGATCGGCGGAAGCGGCAGGTCGAGATCGCTCAGCACGCGGGCCAACTGGTCGCGAAGGCGGAGAAAAAATTGATTCCGCAGGTCGGCCAATTCGCCGATCGCCCCGGCGAGGACACCGTTCCAGGAGGGCAGCTCTTCGCCGACCGGTCCGTCGCTCCGCTGCAGAATTTCCCTCTTCTGCAGCAGCGCCCGCCGAAAACGATCCAGCGCTTCGAGCGAAGTCGGTCGAAGCCCGAGAATTCCACGGTCCAGCAGGCGGCGTCTGAATTGCGGCGGGCCGGTGAGAATCTCGGCATCGCCGGTAGCCCAGGAGACGACGGGTAAAACCGCGAGATGGTCGGCCAGGGTCGTCGCTTTGCCGTTGACCGAGCGAAACTTCTTTCCCTCGGCAAAACCGGCGGCAAGCCGCTGCCGGCTCTCGCCTTCGACCTCGCCGACGAGGCTGAAGCCGGCGCTGCCATGTTGGACGCAGTCGGCGATCTGGCGGGCGCGAAAGCTCCGCGAGGTGGCCAGATAGTAGACGGCTTCAAGAATGCTGCTCTTGCCGGCGCCGTTAGGCCCCAGAAAAAGGTGACTCCCGGGGTTTAAGTCCAGGTCGAGATCGGCGAGATTGCGGAAGGACCTCGCTTCCAGGCGGGCCAGCACCGGTCGAAATCCGCGTCAGATCCTCATCGGCATGATCACGCAGAGGTACCGGGCATCGGTTCCATCGACGGGATAGCCGACGCACTGCGTGTTCTCGTCCTTGAGGTCGAAACGGACCTTCTCGGTCTCCACCGCGGCGAGAAATTGGGCCATGTAGTCCGGGTTGATCCCCACCCTGATCTCCTGTCCGACGTACTCGCAGGAGATCTCTTCGATCGCTTCTCCGAGATCCTGGTTGACCGCCGAAATGGTGACCTGGCCCTCCTGGACGTCGAGACGGACCGCCCGAGCGCGGTCTCCGGTCATCAACGCCACGCGCTTGACCGCATCGCCCAAGGTGCGCCGATCGAAGATCGCCTGCTTGTCGTTGTCTCGCGCGATCACCCGCTCGTAATCCGGGAACGTTCCTTCGAGGATGCGGCAGATCAGCTCGCGGCGATTCAGCCCGAACGACAGGTGGTGCTCGCCCCGGGCGAAGACGATCTTGCCATCGCCTTCGAAACGTTGGATCTCCTGTAGGGCTTTTCTCGGCGCCAAGACGGAATCTTCTCCCGCCCCTTCGACCTTCTGCTCCACCAGGGCCAGCCGATGACCGTCCGTCGCCACCATCTCGACGCTGTCGCCCTTGAGCTTGATCAGCGCGCCGTTCAGCTGAAACCGCGACTCCTCCGCGGAGACCGCGAAGAACACCTTGGAGATCATCCTCTTGAGATCGGCGAACGGCAGCTCCATCTTTCGCGTCGGCTCGACCGTCGGCAGGGTCGGGAAGTCGTCCGGGGAGAGACCGTGGATCTTGAACCTCGAGCGCCCCGCGCGAATCGACAGGATTCGCGGCTCGTCGAGCACGAGATTCACCTCTTCTCCGGTGAGAGAAGCGATGATCTCGGTAAATTTTCGCGCTTGAACGGCGATGCCTCCGGCCTCGATGACCTCGGCATCGCACCAACTGGTGAGCGAGACGTCGAGGTCCGTTGCGGCCAGCGACAGCCTTGCCCCGCGAGCCTGGAGAAGAAGGTGCGAGAGCACCGGGATCGTCGTCTTCTTCTCGGCGATTCCGAGCATCGGTGACAGCTCGGCCAAAAATTCACTGCGCGAAACACGAATTTCCATGCTCTTCTTCTCCTACCCGATACCAGGAATCATATCTCACAGTAGCCGTAGGTAGAAGGCGCTGCGGATCTGCGGATTTGAGGTCTAAGTGTTTGGAAACGAGAGGGTTGGTGAAGGACAAACCCTGCGGGCGGCCTGTGGATAGGCTGTGCATGCCTGCTGAGGAAGAGAGGGGGGGCGAAAGGATCCGCGGCCGATCCGCAGGATTATCCGCAGAACATTCACAAGCAGGAGGAGCCCTTCAAGGTCAAGAAAGACCGCGCTCCAGGTTTTGGAGAACGCGATCGAAGTCGCCGTCGTCTTGGCGCAGCTGCTGAATTTTATCGACCGAGTACATGACCGTGGAGTGATGCTTGTCGTTGAACTGTTTGCCGATTTCTGGGTAAGAGAGATCGGTCAAGCGTTTGCAGAGATACATCGCCACCTGGCGCGGAAAAGAGATCTGCTTCGAGTTGTTCTTGCTCTTGATCTCCACCACTTTAAGGCCGTAATGGCGGGCGACGCTTTTGGTGATCTCGGCCGCGGTCGGTTTTCGCCCTTCGTGGGGCAGGATGTCGCGGAGAGTCTCGCGCGCCAGCTCCAGGGAAAGCGGTTTACCGGTGAGAGACGAGAAGGCGATCACCCGGTTCAACATGCCCTCCAGCTCGCGGATGTTCGATTTGACCTGTTGGGCGACGAACTCGGCGACCTCGTTGGGGAGCTCGGTCCCTTCGAAGTCGGCCTTTTTTCGCAGGATGGCGACCTTGGTCTCCAGATCCGGAGGCTGAATGTCGGCGATCAGGCCCCATTGAAAACGGCTGCGCAGCCGTTCTTCGAGGGTGGGGATGTCTTTGGGCGAAGAATCCGACGAGAGGATGATCTGTTTTTGGCTGGTGTAGAGGGTGTTGAAGGTATGGAAGAACTCTTCTTGGGTCCGCTCTTTGTTGGCGATGAATTGAACGTCGTCGATCAGTAGGGCATCGATCGTTCGATAGCGTTCGCGAAAAGCGGGCATGCGGTCGAAGCGGATTGAATTGATCAGCTCGTTGACGAATTGTTCGGCCGGTAGATAGAGAACCCGCAGATGAGGGTGCTGCGCGAGGATCTGGTGGCCGACCGCATGGAGCAGGTGGGTTTTGCCGAGGCCGACGCCGCCGTAGAGAAAAAGAGGGTTGTAGTTGGACGACGGCCGGTCGGCCACGGCCCGGGCCGCGGCGTGGGCGAACTGGTTCGAATTGCCGACCACGAAGTTTTCGAACAGATACTTCGGGTTGAAGGCGAGGGAGGAGGCGAGAGGGACGGCGCT
>DATMZU010000419.1:0-4891 GCA_035607435.1 Thermoanaerobaculia bacterium
TTGTCGCCGAGCACCTGGATTTCGACGTGGCGCGGATCGACGATGAATTTCTCGATGTAGACCGAGCCGTCGCCGAAGCTGGCCAGCGCCTCGGCGCTCGCGCCGCGGAACGCCGCCGCGATCTCCGCCGCGGAATCGACCCGGCGCATCCCTTTGCCGCCGCCTCCCGCCGAGGCTTTGATCATCACCGGATAGCCGATCGAGCCGGCGAACGCGGCGGCCCCCTCCGCATCGGCGAGCGGATCGCGCCCTCCCGGGACGACCGGCACCCCCGCGTCGATCATCCGGCGGCGGCTTTCGACTTTCGAGCCCATCGCGTCCATCGCCTCGGGCGAAGGACCGATGAAGACCACTCCCGCCTCGCGGCACATGCGCGCGAATTCGGCCCGCTCGGAAAGGAAGCCGTAGCCGGGATGGATCGCGTCCGCGCCGATCTCTTTCGCCAGATCGACGATCGCCTGGCCCTTGAGATAGCTCTCGCGCGACGGCGCCGGACCGATCGGGTACGCCTCGTCGGCGAGCAGCACCGGCAGGCTCTTGCGGTCCGGCTCGGAGTAGATGACGGCGGAGCGAATGCCCATCTCGCGCAGGGTGCGCAGGATGCGCACCGCGATCTCGCCGCGATTGGCGATCAGCACCTTCTTCAGTTTACGGGCAGTGGGCGGAGGAGTATCCAAGGTGGCATATCCTACCTGGAATGCCTTCTCCTTCGCCCGTTCGACTGGCTCTCTGGTCCGGTCCGCGGAACATCTCGACCGCGATGATGCGCTCGTTCGAGAGCCGTTCCGACAGCTACGTCACCGACGAGCCGCTCTACAGCCACTATCTGAAGGTCACCGGCCTCCCCCATCCCGGCCGGGACGAGGTGATCGCCCACCACGAGAGCGATTGGCGGAAGGTGGTCGCCTGGCTTGGTGGCCCGGTGCCCGAGGGCAAGTCGCTCTGGTACCAGAAGCACATGGCCCACCACCTGCTGCCGGAGATCGACAGAGGCGATCTCCGGGGGGAAGGCTGGCTCTCGCAGCTCGAAAACTGCTTCCTGATCCGCGAGCCGCGCGAGATGCTCGCCTCGCTCGCCAAGGTGACGCCCTTTCCCTCGATCGAAGACACCGGCCTGCCGCAGCAGGTGGAGCTGTTCGATCAGATCCGCGCCCGCCGGGGCACCCCGCCGCCGGTGATCGACGCGCGCGACGTATTGGTCGACCCGCGCCGGACTTTGAGCGCGCTGTGCGCCCGCGTGGAAATCGATTTCGAAGAGTCGATGCTCGCCTGGGCCCCCGGCCGGCGGGCGACCGACGGCATCTGGGCCGAGCACTGGTACGCGGAGGTCGAGCGCTCGACCGGCTTTGCAACGTACCGGCCGAAGGGGGACGACCTGCCCGAGCGCCTGGAGCCGCTCGCCGCACAGTGCTCGCGCCTGTACGATCGGCTCGCCGAGCATCGTCTGTAGGTCCTGCACAGGATTTCGTCCTCTCCAGAGGGCGATCGATCCCCGTTTCTCTCGATTCGCCCCCGAGACCCCCGCGGAGAGCCGTTGGCCGGTGCCTTGCAGTCCTCTCCGGGCATGAGACAATTCCTTACCCGCATTGGAGCGTGGTTTGGAGGAGGAGAGATCCCATGAGCTGGATGTACCGTTGTATTTCCTCGCGCGTTTCCCTGCGAGCCCGCGCCTTGACCCCCCTTGCGCTCGCCGCGGTTGTCGCCATCACGAATTTCGCCGTCGCGGCACCCGCCGCGGCACAGGACGACGAAGTCTCCCGGGTCATCGCGATTCAGGTGTATGCCCAGGTGCACGGCTCGGACGACTCCTACATTTATGGCGTCGCTCCCGAGAACGAGGCGGTTCAGGTCTCTCCCGGCCAGCGGCTGCGTCTCACCCTGGTCGGAACCGGGTTGGTCAACGGCTCGGGCGAAGAGGTCGAGGTCCCGGCGAACTTCAACGTCGCGGCGGGCCGAGGCGTCCAGATCATCGGCCGGGGCGACAACTGGGTGGACGTGGCGATCAGCCGCGACGCGAGCGGATACGCCGGACAGATCGGCTATCGGGTCGGCGACGATTACGAGATGCGCCGCGAGATCACCAGCGGACGGATCATTCTCCAAGTGGAAGAAGAGGAAGAGGAGTAGATAGCCATGAACTTGAGCCCACGTTGTAGAGCGCGCCGCGGCGCGCTTTCCACTCTCACGGCGGCCGGAGTTGCCGTGCTTGCCACCCTGGCGTTCGCGCCACCGGTGGCCGCCCAGAAGGTCATCGCCATCCAGGTGTATGCCGACCCGGCGGGTTCCGGCGGCGAGGCTCGCTACGGCGTCGCGCCGGAGAACGAGGCGGTGCCGGTCACTCCCGGCGAGCGCCTGCGCCTTACTTTGATCGGCAGCGCGCTGATCGACGGGATCGGGAAAGAAGTGCGGATCAACGCGTCGTGGAGCGTTGCGTCCGGGGACCTTCAGATCGCCGGCCGAGGCGACGATTGGGTGGACGTCGTGGTCGGACGCGGGACGAGCGGGGTCGCCGGGCAGATCGGCTACCAGGTGCGCGACAACTACGAGATGCGCGGCGCACTCTCCAGCGGCCGGATCACCCTCCAGGTGCAGCGCGGCTCGGGGGGCGGCGGAAACAGCGGTGGCGGAAGTCACGGCGGAGGAAGCCATGACGGCGGAGGAAATTCGAGCCGGCATGAAAAAGCGGCCACCGTCACCCGCGCGCTGGTCGAAGGGATCTTGAACACGACGTTCGACGCGAATCGCCACGGCGAATGGGTGGACGAGGTCTACGAAGAGGGTTACGACGGCGTGCGCTCGGTCGCCAACGAGCTCGCCCGGCAGGCTTCGCGACACGGTTCGGAGGACGCGGAAGCGACCGTCCGCCGGTTCTACCGCATCCTGCTCCGGCGCAACGCCGACCAGATCGAATCGGATGACGGCTATTGGAACAACGTCAAGGCGTATCGCAAGACCGGCCTGCAAAACGTGGTCGAGACGATCGTCGGCTCCGACGAGTTCAGCCGCGCGTTCCGGCTCGACGACTTCGACGGGCGGTAGCCTCTTCCACCTTGCGCTTGGCGGTCGCCGCCCAGGAACAGATCGGGCAGGCGGCGAGATCGTGGTAGAGCGCCGGGCACCGCTCGCGGCCGAAATAGATGATCTGAAGATGCACTCTTCCCCAGCTTTCTTCGGGGAAGAGTGCTTTTAGGTCCGCTTCGGTTTTGACCACGCTCGAACCGTCCGAGAGCCCCCAGCGGGCGGCCAGCCGGTGGATGTGCGTATCGACCGCGAACGCCGGCAGGCCGAACGCCTGATCCCTCACCACCGACGCCGTTTTGTGCCCCACCCCGGGCAGCGCCTCCAGCTCTTCGAACGTCTGCGGCACGACCCCGCCGTGGCGCTCCACCAACAGCTCCGACAGCCGCTTCAGGTTCTTCGCCTTGGTCGGCGCGAGACCGATCCGGCGGATCAGATGCAAAATCTCTTCGACCGGCAGCGCCGCCATCGCGGCGGGGGTGGCGGCCCGGGCGAAAAGCTCCGGCGTCACCGTATTGACCAGCTTGTCGGTGGTCTGCGCCGAGAGCACGACGGCCACCAGCAGGGTGAACGGATCGACGTGATCCAGCGGGATCGCCATCTCCGGATACAGCTCATCGAGGATCGACTGAATGCGGGCGGCTTTTTCGCGGCGGGTCATGTGGGGTTGGATTCTCTCTCATTTGTCCCCGGGAGAGGACGTTCGGCAGTTTTTTCCGCCGCTGGAGGCCGGTTCCCCGGGCGGAGAGGGTTGGCCGCAACCTTGCAACCTTGGGTTTGCAGCTTGAGATCGCGGTGTTCACCGTTGAGCGCCGCATCCGAAGAGGAGAGCATCATGACTCAGAATCAAACCCTTACTCGACTACTCACGGCCTCCGCGTTGGCGTTCGCCCTCACGGTTCCCGTTGCCGGACAAATGCGCGAACGCTCTTGGAATCGGGACCACTCCCGCTCGGTCGAAACCGGCGCCACCAAGGTGATCGCCATCCAGGTTTGGGCCGATCCTTTGGGCAACGGCCGCGCGGAGCGCTACGGCATTTCGCCGGACAACCAGGCGGTCCAGGTGATCCCCGGCGATCGTGTGCGCCTCACTCTGGTCGGAACCGGCCTGTTCAACGGCGAGGGCGAGGAAGTGCCGGTCGCCGCGACCTTCAACGTCGAAGCCGGCCGGGATCTCTCGATCCTTCGGAGCGGCAGCAACTGGGTTGAGGTCGCGGTGGGCGGCGACTCGCGCGGCGGCGTAGCGGGCCAGATCGGCTATCGGGTCCGCAGCGGCTACGAGATGCGCGGTGCGCTGACCAGCGGCCGCATCACCCTGGAGGCCCAGCGTTCGGCCCGCGGCGAAGACCGAGGACGAGGCCGAGGCGACGACTATGGTCGCGGGGGAGACCGATATGACGGCAACGACACGGGCTATGCCACGCGCCGAGAGAAGGCTCGCCTGGTGACCCGCGCGCTGGTCGAAGGCATCGTCAACACGCCGTTCGATCCGAGCCGCGATCGGGACCGCGTGATCGAGATCTACGAACAGGGCTACCGCGGCGTGCGTGAAAACGCCAAGGAGCTGGCCTACTCGGTCGAGCGGCGCCGGATCGCCCTCGACCCGGAAACCACGGTCTTCCGTCTGTATCGCGTCCTGCTCAAGCGGGATCCCGATCAGATCCAGTCCGACCGCGGTTATTACTCCAACGTCAAGGCGCTGCGCCGCAGCGGTCTGCGATCCGTGGTCAAGACGATCGTCGAGTCGCCCGAGTTCCGTCGGGCCTACGATCTCGACCGCGATTTCGACGGCTATCGGCAGAGCCGGCGGTAGGTTGGTAGGGTAGGTACGCGCCTTCGGCGATTCCATCGATCGAGGCGCGAGGGGCGGTCC
>DATMZU010000445.1:0-2867 GCA_035607435.1 Thermoanaerobaculia bacterium
CCACCGCCGCCCCGGGGTCGAGGACAGCGCACACCCGTTCGAGCAGCTCGTCCACCAGCTCCTGCTCTCCCCGCTGCGCCTGAAGCGCGAGCGCGAGATCGTAGAGCGTCTCCAGCTGCAGGATCCGGCGGCGCTCGGCGAGCGAGGAGTCGGCACGCGGCATGGGGTCATTCTACGTGGGGTTGCCTCAACCGCTTCTCATTGGTACGTTAGGCCGATTTCACGCAACGCAGCCAAGGATTTCCGATGACTCACGTCAACGCTTGCACGATTGTGTCGAACAACTACCTGGCGCTCGCCCAAGTGTTCGCCACGTCGTACAAACGACTTCACCCGGGCGCCGAGGTCTACGTCTGCATCGCCGATCGGCCGGACCCTTCGGTGCATTACGGCCAGCTGCCGTTCGTGCCGGTGTTCGCCGCCGAGCTGGACATCCCGGCGTTTGAAAACTTCGCGTTCCGCTACGACATCCTGGAGCTGAACACGGCGGTCAAGCCGTTCCTGCTCAACCACCTGCGCGCGAAGTACGGGCTCGACCGGATCTTCTATTTCGATCCCGATATTTTGATGCTCGATTCCGTCGAGCCGCTCGAACGGCTGCTCGACGAGCACCCGGCGGTGCTGATCCCGCACATCACCCGCGGGCTCGACGACGGCTTGATCCCGCCCGAGCGGATGATCCTCATGGCCGGCGTCTACAACCTAGGATTCCTCGGTTTGCGCCTCGACGGCACGACCGCCGAGTTTCTCTCCTGGTGGCAGGACCGGCTCTACCGGTTCTGCGTCAACGACATCCACAACGGCGTGTTCGTCGATCAGTCGTGGATGGATCTCGCCCCGGCGTTTCTGGACGACGTGGCGATCGCCCGCGATCCCATCTACAACGTCGCCTACTGGAACCTGCCGCAGCGCCGCACCGCCTGGGAGGGCGGGCGCCTGACGGCGGACGGGCGCCCGGTCGGGTTCTTTCACTTCAGCGGCATCGACTTCGACAACCTGGAGCCGATCAGCAAGCACCAGAACCGGATCTCGCTCACCTCCCGCCCGGAGCTGCGCCCGCTGTTCGAGCGCTACCGGTCCCAGGTGCGCGAAGCCGGCCACGCCCACCTGGTCGGGGTGCCGTACGGCTTTCGCTCGTTTACCGGCACCGACGTCGCCGTGCCTTGGGTCGCCCGGCGGCTGCTGCAACGGATGGACCCCAAGGGGCGGCGCTGGCCGAATCCGTACGACATCTACAATCAGGACAGCTATCTTGCCTGGCTGGTCGAGCCGATCTCGTTTCCCGGCGGCGTCCTCACCCGCGCGGCGCTCGCGCTCTGGGAGCTGCGCGACGACCTGGTGCGCGCCTTCCCCGACGTCTGCGGCCGCGATCTCCCGCGCTTTGCCGCCTGGCTGAAGCACCACGGCGAAGGGGTGCGCGCGGGGCTCCACCCGATCTTCCTCGAACCGGTCCACGCGCGCGATGCGGCCGTTCACAGCCGCCGCTCGACGTTCGGGCCGCAGCTTCACCCCTACGACACGGTGGCGGTCGAGCGCGCGGCCGAGCTGCTCGCCCAGCTCGACCTGACGCGGCCGGGGGCGATGACCGCCTGGCTGAACGAGCCGATCCCCGGCACGGCGGAGCGCTCCCCCGTCATCACCCGCCTGACGCTGCTGCTGTGGAAGATTCGCCCCGACGTCCAGCGGGGTTTCCCCGATCCGCTCGAAAAGCATCAGGCGGCGTTCGCCGACTGGTTCTGCCGTCACGCCGCGGGAGAATTCCACCTCCATCCCGACCTGGTCGCCCCGGTCCTGCGGACCTTGCCGCGGACGACCCGCCTGGCGCTCAAGGTCCGGCGCGAGGCGACGATGCGGCCGGAGGCGCCGGTCAAGAGCCCTCTCGTGCCCGAAGCGATCGGCGAGCCGTCGCCCGCTCCGGCCGACGGCGCGGAGCCGGGGTTTGGAGAGGATCGAAGGGCCCACAGCGACGCCGGGCCGGATCGCCGCGAAACCGCCGGGGCCCGCGATCTCGGGGTCAATCTCGCCGGCTATTTCGGCATGGACACGGGCGTCGGCCAGGTGGCGCGCGGTAGCCTGGTCGCCCTCCGCGAGGCGGGGATCGCCGCCTTGCCGGTGCCGCTCGACCAGGATCTGCAGAGCCGGACCTTCGACGGCCGGGTCTGGTTCGACGACGGGGCGCCGCACCCGGTGACGATCCTCCACGCCAACGCCGACGAGACGCCGCGCGCGTTGTCGATGCTACCGATCGCGGGCACCGCGGGAGGGGTGAAGATCGGCTACTGGTTCTGGGAGCTGTCGCACTTTCCACTCGCGCTCACCGACCGGTTCGGCCACCTGGACGAGGTCTGGGCGCCGAGCCGTTTTTGCCAGGCGAGCTACGCGGCGGTGGCGACCGTGCCCGTCCGCTATGTGCCGCCGTGCGTTCCGGCGCCCCGGAGCCCGGAATCGACGGCCGCGGACCGCGCCCGGCTGGGGATCGAGCCCGGCCGCTTCACGTTCTTCTTCGCCTTCGACGTCCTCTCGGTGCCCGAGCGGAAGAACCCGTTCGCCGCGATCGAAGCGGTGCGCCGGCTCGCCCGGCGGACCACGAAGCCGTTCTCGCTCGTGCTCAAGGTGTCGCGCGCACGCCACGACGCGGCACTGCTTTCCCGGCTGCGCGATGCCGCCCGCGGCCTGCCGGTCGAAATCCACACGACGCCCGCCACCCGCGAGCAGATGGACGCCTGGGTCACTTCGTGCGACGCGAACCTGTCGCTGCATCGCTCCGAAGGGCTCGGCCTGCTGCCGATCGAGACGCTTTATCTCGGCAAGCCGGTCGTGGCGACCGGCTACGGCGGCGTGACCGATTTTCTCGACGAGACGACCGG
>DATMZU010000448.1:0-3781 GCA_035607435.1 Thermoanaerobaculia bacterium
ACTCAGAGAGTGCCCGCTTCGCCTCCACCGGATTTCCGGCGAAAACCTGGAAGGTCGTAATGCCACGGCGATTCAATGCCGTGACGAGCTGCGCCACGAGATCCCGGGCCTCCTCCGTCGCGCTGACGAAAACATCGTAGCGGAATCCACGCTGTGCGGCTCGCCGCGCCGCCGCGACGTATGAATCACGGCTTTCCACGAGCAGGTCGGTCCGCGCCAGGGAGTGCCCAATGAGCGCCGCGATCGTCTCGATTCGATAGGAGACGTATTCCGGATTCGCCGAGGACTCGGTAGCCACCGGCAGGCGTGCGCCGAAGGACCAGATCGAAAAATAAGGGATTGTCGTGCGATCGATCAGATCTCGCGGAGTCACCTTGTCATTGATCCAGCTATGGTAGAGCGGGGCCAGCGATTCAGCCAGTTGCCCGAGCCATTTCTGACCTGCAGCGTATTCGTCTCGGGCGTCAAATCTACACACGAGCGGCAGGATGAGCAACAGACCCCGATCGTAAGGAAGCCGGGATCTTGCTTTGAGCGCGCGGTTAGAAATCTCGACGATACCGTCGAGATTTTGCTGGTTCGCTACGAGGGCGCAGATGAGGATATCGGGTAGTTGAACCGTGCAAATGCCTCCGATGTCCGTAATACCTGTCCGGCTGTCGACCAGGATGAAATCGAACGCCGATTTCCACTCGTCGCGGACCCGCTCGAGAAATGCGCCGAGATCTCGCTCCTCGTACAGCCGCGCCCAATGGAGATCCTGGACGCCTTTGACATAATCGTCCTGCCGCGAACCCGCATGGATGACATGAAGCCGGTTGCCCATATCGGGCAAATCGACCGGAGTCGAGTAGTTCCGCCAGTCGGCGTTCCCCGTGCGCACGAAGGTCTCGAGGAACTGCAGCATTCCCCTGGAGGAATCCTTCAACCAAGGCTCGAAGTAGTGCCAGAGACCTGGGGCCTCGAGATCCCAATCCACGCATAGCACGCGATAGCCCCACCTGGCCAGCACGACGGCCACGTTGGCCATGACAAACGTTCGGCCTACACCCCCCTTGTAGGAATAGAAAGTAATGACGGTGCCTTGGTTCATGGTCAAAGCCTGGGCAGCGAAGCGACGAGGGCGGGTTCGGGCTCCGGCCGAATGACGGGCCATTCGGATTGCCAGTCGGGCGCTCGCTCGATCTGTTTCGCCAGATCCGCAGCGAGCTTCCGCATCTCCTGATAGAAAATCACGAACTCACGGGTTTCCCGGAAAACGGGAACTGGAATGGCCCACCGATTCATCTCGTGCCATTGCGTGAGTCTCGCGTCGTCGGAAAAATGTTCGCCGTCGGCGTAGCTCACAGCATGGATGAGCCCCCGGGGGTTGCTGGCGGAACGGAGCCCGGTAAGCCGCTCTCGCTCTCGCATGGTGTGCCACTCGGCCAGGCACCACGGCGAACGAAAATACGGAGGAGAGAGGATGGCCAGGAGGTACCTCGACCGCAGCAACGCCTGTGTCAGGTTATGGGGCCAGTGAACGCCGGTCTCTTGTTCAAAATCGACGAAGACCTGTGGATCGCGGGGCATCGTGTCTGCCAGGCAATCCATCAAGGTTGGGTGAAAATGGTTGCGGAGCCACTGGACGACGGATCCGCGGTGCGAGTAGCTGATGAACACGTCGTAATCGTAGGCCATCGTTTCGTCGGCTTTCCGGCCTCGGGCTCGCGGCGGCCCTTACCCGCGAAGGACAACCAGCCCTCGGGGGAAGCGGCAAGACGCAATGTGGGAATTTCCGGACGGATTGTAGCCGAATGGGGGATAAACGAAGCTGCCGAAAATTTCCCCCTAGATTACGCCCAGCCCGGACGCCGGCCTGACGGTCGTTCTGTCTCTCCTATCAAGCGAACCAGCTCGCCCACGCGCGAGCCCTCGCCCCGGGGGCCGACGAGGCGGTCCTGCTCAACGAAAGGGGAGAGCTGTACGAAGGATCGCGCAGCAACCTCGCGCTGCGGCTCGACGGAAAGTGGCTCACGCTCCCGCACCGCTCCGGTTGCCTCCCCGGCACGATCCGCCGACGGCGGCTCGAAGCGGGCGAGATCGAGGGGCGGGTCGCGGCCGAGGATTTGGCCCGCGCCGGGTAGTGGCCGGCCGGCGGATCGGGTAAGGCGGCCGAGGAAACGCCTTTCAATAGTGATAGCGCGCCTGGAGGAAGTCGATCCGATCGGCCCCTACCAGGTAGACGAGGCGGTGCTCCTGGGTGATGCGTCGAGACCAAGTGCCGGAGCCGAGATGTTTGAGCGGCTCGGGTTTGCCGAGGCCGTCGAAGGGTCTCGCAACACCGCATCGAGCAGATCGAGGATGCGAAGCGCTACCTTGCGGTCCGTCGCCACCCACCAGCGGAGATCTTCGAGGAACACTGGGGTGAAGAGCGCGCTCCGCTCCTTACTCCCCCCTTGGCCACCCAAGACCTCGCGGCGCAACTCCTCAGCGCTCAGCTCCAGGCCTTCGCCACGGCGAGCCTGTTCGAGAGCGAGGTTAAGCCTCGCCGCATTGCGCGGGGAGCGCAGAAGGTGGGCGGTCTCCAGTATTCCTTCGTATTCCGCGGCGTCGATCATCGCGACCCGCTTTCCCCCGCGGCGGCTGATGATCACCACCTCGAGCTGGTCGGTCACGCGGTCCATCAGAGTGGCCAAGTTCTCTCGCGCCTGACTGTACGTCGTCTCGATCGGCATGCCATCATTGTACAACAGTCCTGGACAACTCCCTGCGCGGGAGAGAGCCCAGCGGAGGACAATTCCCACCGGCTGTTCACCTCGCTGTTGGAGGAAGCGCCCGGCACATCGAGGCCAAAGGCGCCAGGCTGGAGCCTGGCGAGCCCAAGGAACCAGCTGGCCGACGACCCCTATAGCGACTTCGTGCTCCCCCGCCGTCGAGCCACGCGCGACCGCCAGACCGGATCTCGTAAGCGCGGTTGCGACGCTGCCGACCGGCGGTGCGACGCAACCACCATCGGACGAGCCACGGCGAGTGGCGGACGGACGCACCGGACCGGTGATCCGTGTCCGACCACCGGCCGATGGACGCGGCCGAGGAGCGTTTTGACGCACATCACCGCTGGACAGAAACGCGAAAGCGCCCTTGCGACGCGACGTACCGGTGTTGCGACGCAATCTTCCGCTGGGGAAACACCCGCCCGAGGTGGACGGACGCTACGAACCGGTGAGCCGCGTCCGCCCACCGGTGTTCTGTGTCTGCGCACCACTTTCCAGGGTGCGCCCACTGGTGATTTGCGTCCGTCCACTGGTGCTGTGTGTTCGTCCACCGGTGTTTTGTGTTCGCGCACCGGTGCATAGCGTCCGCTCAGTGGTTTCTAGCGTCCGCCCAGCGGTGGATCGTGTCCGACCACCGGTTCTTAGCGTCCGCCCAGCGGTGTTTTGTGTCCGTCCACCGGTTTCTAGCATCCGCCCAGGGGTGGCTTGTGTCCGTTCACCCCTGGTTTGTGTCTATTCAGCGGTGTCCTGTGTCCCTTCGCCGGTTCGCAGCGTCCGACCCGTGGGGGTCGGTGTCCCTCCATGGGTGCTTGGCGTCCACCCACCTGTGTTTTGCATCTGCCCACCGATGTTTTGTATCCGCCCCGAGGTTCGCAGGGTTCCCTCACGGGCGGTGCACGTCTGCAAACTGGTCTCTGGAGTTAGGAAAGCGGTGAGCCGCGTCCAGGGAGCGGAATTCTTCGGCCGCCCGCTGGTGGCCGCGGCCCGCATCGTTGCTCTGCCCCGTGGAGCTGATCGACTGTTCG
>DATMZU010000449.1:0-3152 GCA_035607435.1 Thermoanaerobaculia bacterium
CCTGCTTGAGGAGCACCAGGGCGGCGAAGGCTTCGCGGTGGACTCCGATGGATTCGAAGATTTCGCGGACGTCTTCGAGGATGAGGTGCGCGCGGTCGAAGCGGCGGCGCGAGAGGTAGAGCTCGGCGAGCTCCAGGCGCAGGAGGGCCGATTCGGCGAATTGGCTCCGGCGCTCGAATTCGGCGATCAGGTCTTCGTAGGCGCGGCCGGCTTGGAGAACGCGGCCTTGGCCGGCGAGGAGCCTGGCCCTGAGCCCTTCGAGCTTGAGCCGGTCGAGCGGCGTGCCGAACCGTTCATGCAGGATGGCGGCGCGGGGGAAGAGGCGCTCCGCGGCCGGCCATTGCTCGAGCTCGAGATACGAACAGAGGACGTTGTGCACCGTCGCGACGACGAGGGTCGGCTCGCGCTCGCCGTCGATCCGCTCGAGCGCTTCGAGGTTGATCTCGAGAGAGAGGGCGTGCTGACCCACGTATTGGTAGACACGGCCGAGGACGGCCGCCTGCTCGCCCGCCTCGTGGCGACGGCCGAGCGCCTCGTAGCCAAGGTAGGTCCGGCGAAGAAGGACGACCGCCTCCCCGAACTTCCGTTGGTCGATCGCCAAGCTGGCGAAGAGGCTCACGATTTCGAGCGTGGCCGAGTGCTCGCGCGTCCCCTCGCGCGTTTTCGCCGCCGCCTCGGCGAACAGCGCCTCCGCGGCCGGAAAGCGACGGGCCCGGCGATGGGCGTTCGCCGCTTCGGCGAGCGCGAGGGCTTGAAGGTCCGCAACCTCGCCCTTCGGGTGGTGCTTGGCCTCGAGCCGTAGCGCATACGCTGCGGCGAGGCTCGCGAAGACCTCGTACTCCTCCGGGGCCTCGCGCCGGCAGGCGCGCGCTTCCTCCAGCCACTCCTGGGCGCGCGCCCACTGGAGCGGCGGCGTGCTCCGGGGCAGGCGACCGCCCTCGAGCGCCGCCGTGCCGAGGAGCTCGCTCTCCACCTGGGCGAGCGCCGCCGCGATCTCCGGCCGCCGCTTCCGCACCGCGAGAAACGCTTTTCGGATCGCAAAGTCGACGCGCTGCTCGTCGAATTTGGACGCGCGGTCGGGTTCGTCGCCCGGCCAAGAAGGATCGAGGACCGGCGCGAGGCGATCTCCCCACCGGGCGCGGCAGACGGCGCAGTCGAAGCGGAGATGGAGGGCGACGAGGAAGCCGCGAACGCCGAGCGGAAGCTCGCCTCGCTGCAGGGCGGCGAGCTCGGACTCCTTCAGGTCGGGATGCTCGTCCATGGTCCCTCGCGCGCCGTCCGGTGCGTCGTTGAGATCTCAGGGTCGGCGGCATTTTCGCACAAAGAACAGGCTAGGGAATACAGCAGTTCCTCCGCCGGCCGTGATCTCAGAATCTGGAGGGCCGGCAAGACGCGTCAAGGAACCCGAGGCTGCGGTCGGGTATCTAGCCGTGTGGGTCGATATCCATGCCGATCCCCTGTGGCGGGGGTACTGGCTGACCGTGGGGGTCGATGTCCATGCCGATCGCCGCCCAGATCCCTCCGAGCCCCTCGCGCACGAGGGCCAGGCGGTTCCAGATTTGGGAGAAGGCACCCCGCAAGCCGGCGGCGAAGTCTGACGAGTCGCGGGAGGGGGCGGGATTCGCGGCGAGGGCCGGGGCCGCGGCGAGGAACAGGGCGAGGGTAGCGGCGGGGATGTGGCGGGTTGTCGTTTCGCGCAATTTTCGCAGCATGGGGACCTCCCGGCCGCGGGCCGGTGCGGGGCCGGAACTGGCCCCGACGTCCGCGGTTGGCAACGCGGGGCGTTGCGCTCTTCTCTCAATGATGGGCGACTTCCCGACTCCAGGGAAGCCGACAAAAGTGCACTTCGTGGAAAGGGTCGTTGCTCGCTCTCTCAACTTGTGACCGTTTTCGACATTCTATTCTCGAATTGCATTCCGCCAAAAGCAGTGCATCCGGCTCAAATTGATTGGGCACGTCGCCGAGCGAAGCGACCGGAGCGCAGAGGAGCCTCTGAGAGAGGTAGTGCTTCCGACGAACCATTCCGCGTTCCGGGCGCCGCTCGCCCGGGATGGACGGCCGGGGCGGCTCCGGAGCGTTCTGCGATCCGCCACTTGCGGCGGCCGTTCGGCGCGGGCTCGAAGGCCGAAGAGGCTTGTGGTTGCCGCGACTTGGATCGATTCCGGCGCGCACAAAAGAGACGAGCGCTGCGCAAATTGGATCGAGATCCAGCGAAGGTGATTGCGGTGAAATCGTCCGAATCACGAGATTCGGTCTTGACACACCAAATTGGATATGCACAATGCAACTTCGTGATGCACACTGAGACCGCACGAAATCGCCACCACCTTCCGGGAGATCGAGCCATGGACCACGACAGCGCCATGGCCCTTCTCGATAGACCGACGGCATCCCGCCGCCGGGCAGACCTCAAAGGAGACCCATGTCATGCCCATGTCAAGGAGTGCCGCGGCGCGGCGATGGAAGCCGCCTCGCGGCGTAGGAAGCCGCTTCCCAGCGCAGGAAGCCGCTTCCTGGAGCAGGAAGCCGTTTCCCAGACCAGGAAGCCGCTTCCTGGCGCAGGAAGCCGCTTCCCAGGCCAGGAAGCCGCTTCCCAGAGCAGGAAGCCGTTTCCTGGAGCAGGAAGCCGCTTCCCAGACCAGGAAGCCGTTTCCTGGAGCAGGAAGCCGCTTCCCAGACCAGGAAGCCGTTTCCTGGAGCAGAAAGCCGCTTCCCAGCGCAGGAAGCCGCTTCCTGGACCCTCAGCGCGTTGTCTCGCTTCACTCGGGCCGGCGGATTCGCCGCTCGCGCCCAAATTCTTCGCTTCAACCTCTATAAGGAGAACAGGAACATGAACGCCAATTCGTATGCCGACAAGATCGACTCGTACCAGACCACCGTCGCCAACCTCGAACCGGACCTCGCGAAGTACTCGGGGGCCGCCGAGATTCACGCCGAGCTGAAAGCGGTTCTCGTGGACCTGCGGCCGGCCCACGACACCGTCGAGGCGCAGCGGGGCAGCCTTCGCGTCGCCGTCAAGGTTCGCCGCGACCTCGCGGACAAGGGCCGGCAAATCCATCGCCGGCTCGCGACCCTGGTCGCCGTGCACACCGGCTTCGAGAACCCGCTCCTGGTGACCTACGGGATCAATCCGGAGGACAACAGCCGGCGCG
>DATMZU010000453.1:0-3513 GCA_035607435.1 Thermoanaerobaculia bacterium
CGGGCTCCGGTTGCAGCGCGTCGGCTTCGAGCTCGGCGACGAACAGCGGGTAGCCGTCTTCGCCCGCGAGCCGGCCGATCACTCCGACCGGTCGATCCCCCAGGAGGATCTCCGCCGCAAGCCCCGGCACCAAGCCGCGCGGCGCGGCGGCGCGAAAGGCGAAGTCCACGCCGAACTCGTTCGCCACACACTCGATCGCCCCTTTGAGATCGAAGAAATCCAGCTCCGCCTGATGCTCCCAAGGGGTGCCGACCCGGCCGCCTACGACGAGGGCGATCCGTTCCGGCTGAAGCGGCAGCGAGCCGTCGTCCACCGCTTGTCCGGGGACTCGATAGAACACCCGCGCAACCTCGAACAGGCGCACCGCCGCGGCTCCCCGACGCTTGTTGAAGCGGGCGGTCTCGACCAGCCCGGGCAACAGGGAGCGGCGCATCACCGCGAGCCGCTCGGACAGCGGGTTGATCAGCGGCACGGCAACGCCCTCGGGGGCGAGCAGCGGCAGCTTCGCTTCGTCCTGCGGATCGATGAACGAATATTGAACCGTTTCGGCCAAGCCGCAGGCCGCGAGCCGGTCCTGAATCCGGGCGCGGCGCGCGAGAATCGGGTTCTTCGGCGCATCGGCGCCGGAGAGGGCGGGCAACGTCGGCGCCACCGGATCGAAGCCATGCAGGCGCAGGATCTCTTCGTAGAGATCGGCCGGGTAGACCTCTTCAAAGGGGGCATCGTCCTCGGCCTGGCGCGGCACGAAGTCGAAATAGCGCCAGGAAGGGACCTGGACGTCCCACGCGTCGCCGTGGCCTGACTCAGGCCCTGCCGGCCGCGGCGAAAAGCCGAGCCCCGAAAGCCACCGCTCGACCGAGTCGGGCGCGATCCGCGCTCCGGCGAACGCTTCGAGCTTGTCGTGCTCCAACCGGCCGCGGCGCGGTTTCCGCTTGCCCGGCCGGACATCTATGGCGCCGGCCAGCACTTCGCCCCCCGCGATCTCGGCGATCAGCAGCGCCGCGCGATCCACCCCGACGCGGCAGCCTTCGAAATCCGCGCCGCGTTCGAAGCGATGGCTCGCGTCGGTCTTCAGGTTCAGCGCGCGGGTCGCCCGGCGGACTGCCGCGCGATCGAAATGCGCGCCCTCGATGAAAAGATCGACGGTAGAGCTCGTCACCTCGCTGTCGAACCCGCCCATCACCCCGCCCACCCCCACCGGCACCTCGGCGTCGGCGATCACCAGAATCTCGGGAGTGAGCATCCGCTCGACCCCGTCGAGCGTCTTGATCCGTTCTCGCGGCCCCGCGCGGCGGACGATGATCTTGGCTCCCCCGAGCTTCGCGAGGTCGTAGGCGTGGAGCGGCTGGCCCAGCTCCCAGAGCACGAAGTTGGTGACATCGACCACGTTGCTGATCGAGCGCAGGCCGATCGATTCGAGCGCGCAGCGCAGCCAGTCCGGGCTCGGGCCGATCTTCACGCCGCGCACCACCCGGCCGACGAAGCGCGGGCAGAGGTCGGGGGCATCGATCTCGACCGAGATGAAATCGGTGCTCCGTTGTTCGGTAGAAACGCCGCTCGCTCCCCCGGCTTCAGGAGCCACGGCCGGCAGGCGCAGCGGCCGGTCGAGGATCGTCGCGATCTCGCGCGCGAGCCCGAAATGACACATCGCATCCGGCCGGTTGGTGGTCACCTCGACGTCGAAGATCGTGTCGTCCCCATGCTTTTCGATCTGCTCGACCGCCAGCCCCGCCGCGGTGAGCTGGAGCGACAGCTCGATCGGGTCCGACAGATCGACGTAGCGGGCGAGCCACTCGCAAGAGAAGCGCATCAGCGGCTCACCTGGCGCAGGAGGCGCTCGTCGTTGTCGAACAGCACGCGGATGTTCGGAATGCCGTAGCGGAGCATCGCGACCCGATCGACGCCCATGCCGAACGCGAAGCCCGTATAGATCTCGGGATCGATGCCGCATCCTTCGAGCACTCGGGGATCGACCATGCCGGAGCCGAGGATCTCCATCCAGCCGCTCCCCGAGCAGGTCTCGCACCCTTTGCCGCGGCAGAATACGCAGGTGATGTCCACCTCCGCCGAGGGCTCGGTGAACGGGAAGTGGCTGGGCCGCAGCCGAACGCCCGTGTCGGCCGAGAACAACCGGCGGACGAACGCCAGCAGCGTCCCTTTCAGATCGGCGAACGTGATCCCTTCGGCCACCGCCAGGCATTCGATCTGGTGGAACATCGGCGAGTGGCGCAGGTCGTTGTCGCAGCGGTAGACCCGGCCGGGGCAGATCACCCGGATCGGCGGCTTGCGCGAGAGCATCGTCCGGATCTGCACCGGCGAGGTGTGCGTGCGCAGCAGCAGGCCGCCATCGACGAAGAAGGTGTCCTGCGTGTCGCGCGCCGGGTGGTCGGCGGGGAAGTTGAGCGCCTCGAAGTTGTGGAAGTCGTCCTCGATCTCCGGCCCCTCGGCGACGCTATATCCCAGCTCGGCGAAGATCAGCTCCATCTCGCGCATCACCCGGGTGACCGGGTGGAGGCTGCCGAGCATCGGCCGCCGGCCGGGGAGCGTCACGTCCACCGCGGCGGAGCGCAGGGCGGCTTCGCGCTCCCGCTCCAGCAGCTCGGATTCTTTGGCGGCCAGGCCTTCCTCCACCTGGACTTTCAGGCGGTTGACCTGCTCGCCATAGGCCTTCCGCTCGGTGGGCGCGATCTTGCCGATCGCCTCCAACAGCGAGCGAAGGACCCCCTGTTTCTTGCCGGTCCAACGCAGGCGCAGCGCCTCCCACGACGGTCGATCCACGACCGCCGCGAGGGCGCTTAGGAACTCGGAGGCGAGACTTTCCGGGGTGGCCGCGGCGAGCGGGGCGCCCGAGGACTCGGGGGCTCCGGTCGGGTCGTCCGCGGCGGACACTTTACGCTCCCGAAGCGGACGCGCCGGTGCCCTGGGGGGAGAGCGCCTGTTTGGCGGCTTCCGCCAGCTGGCCGAAACCGGCCGGATCGACCACGGCGAGATCGGCAAGCACCTTGCGGTCGAGCGTCGAGCCGGCGGCCTTCAAACCGGCGATCAGACGGCTATAGGAAAGGCCGTGGATTCGCGCCGCGGCGTTGATGCGGACGATCCAGAGCGCGCGCATCTGGCGCTTGCGCTGCCGGCGGTCGCGATAGGCGTAGTTGAGCGATTTGTCGACCGCCAGTTTGGCGATCCGGTGGGCTTTCGACTTGGTGCCGTAATAGCCCTTGGCGAGCTTGAGAATCTTCTTGCGGCGGGCGATCCGCTTGGTACCGCGTTTGACGCGAGCCATCTACAGAACCTCGTTTCTGCTCGCCGAGCGTCTCGGGGAGCGGTCAGGGTCGTCCGCGGGCGAATGGGCTGAAAGCCTCTTGCCGCTCGGATCGACCGACGGCGCCGATGGACAGGTTCGTCCCACCGGATGCCGGGCTGGTTTCGTCTTGTCTCTCGGGTCGCGAAGAGCTACCGGTGAAGCATCGACTTGAGGATCGCCGAGAACGCAGGCGAGCACTCAACGGCTTTGCC
>DATMZU010000479.1:0-3922 GCA_035607435.1 Thermoanaerobaculia bacterium
GGACCACAAACTGGATCCTCTGATCCATCGCATCGGTCTCCCGCCAGGGCATCGTCGCGGCCCTCCTTGGACCCCAACTCTGCCCCAACCTGTTACCGATGTCTTGAGGTCGAGGTGTTACCTATGTCCTGAGGCCGGACAGGCAAGCTCCGCCCCTACGTCAGGCCGGGCTCGACTACCGGCCGAACGTGTCGCAGTCGTTGTAGTCGCCCGATTTCAGCCCGCGGCGGAGCCACTCGGTGCGTTGAGCGGCGGTTCCGTGGGTGAAGCTCTCGGGAACCACGTACCCTTGGGTCTGCTTCTGGATCTCGTCGTCGCCGATCGACTGGGCGGCTTTCAATCCCGACTCGAAGTCGCCCGGCTCGATCATCTGGTCGTCGTGGTCGGCGTGGTACGCCCAGACCCCCGCCAGGCAATCGGCCTGCAGCTCCATCCTCACCGACAGTTCGTTCGCCTCCGCTTCGTCCCGGGCGCGTTCCTGCGCCTGGCGCACCTGGCTGTCGATCCCCAAGAGATTCTGGACGTGATGCCCGATCTCGTGGGCGACGACGTACGCCTCGGCGAACTCCCCCGGAGCGCCGAAGCGCTGGGCCAGCTCCTGGAAAAACTCGGTGTCGAGATAGACCTTCTGATCCGCCGGGCAGTAGAACGGACCGACCGCCGCCGAAGCCATGCCGCACTGCGAGGCGATCGAGCCCGAGAACCGCACCAGATGGGGCAATTCATAGGGTGTCCTGCTGTTCGCCAGCAGCTTGGTCCAGACGTCCTCGGTGCTGGCGAGCACCGTCCTCACGAACTTCCCCTCTTGATCTTCGGGCGGAGGCGTGCCGTCTCCCGAAGGAACGGTCGCCGAGGGGGCGCCCTGGGTCTCCTGAATGGTCTGCAACAGCTGAAGGGGGTTCCGGCCGGTGACCAGGGCGAAAATGATCACCAGGACCATGCCGCCGCAACCGATTCCCAGCCCGCGACGGCCGCCTCCGCCACTGCCACGGACATCCTCCACGTTGGAGCTCTCTCGTCTGCCTTCCCATCTCATGCCGCGATTGTAACTTGAACTCGGGGAACAAATGCCACGGTTTCGCGGTCCGAAGCTAGAATCGTTCCATCTTCCGGAGAAACCCAGCTCATGAGACCGAGATTCTTCCTGCTGCTCGCCCCGCTCCTGCTCGCCGCCTGCGGCGGTTCGGCCGCTTCCAAAAGCGAAGAGGCGAAGGGCGCGACGGCCGAGAAACCCGCGGCCTCCTCGATCGACGCCTGCGATCTGTTCCCGGACGACGAGGCGAACGCGATCGCCGGAAGCTACGTCTCGGGAATGAGCAGCACGTTCGAGGACGCCAAGGGGCGCGATCCGCTCTCCTGCGCCTACAACGCCGGATCGACCGAGCAGCCGCGGATCTTGAGCCTCCTCGTCCGCCTGCATGAGACCCCCGAGCGGGCCGAAAAGACCCTCCGCGCGACGCGCGGCGCGCTCGACACGCTCACCCACGGCGACCTGAAGGACGTGCCCGACCTCGGCGACGGCGCGTTCTGGGCGGGAGGCAGCCTCATGCAGCTCCACGTCCGCAAAGGCGAAAAGCAGCTCCTGATCACCTGCCAGCTGAACGACCCGGCCGCCTCGTTCGCCGGGGCGCAGAAGATCGCCAAGGCCGCCCTCGGCCGGCTCTAGACGCCCGGGCCGCCGCGCATGTGGTCCGACCGCCCCTCCCAACCCCTCCGCACCCGCCGGGTGGCACGCCTTCGCGCGCTGCTTCCCGCGCCGCGCGAAGGGGCGCGAGGGGCGAAGACTCCGCTGCGCGGCACCGCCTCTCCCGAGCAGGTCGCCGAGGCACTCCATGCGACGCACGGCTTCGCCTGGCTGGACGGCGGCGCCGAAGGGCACCGGCTGGCGGCCGAGCCGATCGCCCAGCTCGCCGTCCGGTCGGGGCGGGCGACCGTTTCGACCGCGACCGGGCAGGCGACGTTGTCCGTCCGCGGTTTCGACCTTCTGGAGTCGGCGCTCGCCGCCTGGGGCGGAGCGGGCGGACTGCTGATCGGCTATCTCGGCTACGAGCTGGGCGCGGAGATCGAAAAGCTCCCCACCTCGCCGCCGGACGACCTGTCGCTCCCCGACCTCAAGCTCGCGCTGTTCGATCGCGTGCTGCTCTGGGACGGCAAGAGCTGGGCGCTCGAATCGTCGAACGCCTGGCGCGGCGGCGATCCGACCCACGACGCGGAGGCGCTGCTCGCCCGCGCCGCGACGCTCGAAGTGCCGCACCTCGAAAAGCTCCCGGCCCGAACCCACGTCGCCAGCCGGCCGACCCGCGACGGCTTCGAGGCGGCGGTCTCGCGCACGGTGGAGCGGATCGGCCGCGGCGAGATCTTCCAGGCGAACCTCTGCCGCCGCCTCGAAGCCCCCTGCACCGCCCCCCAAGTCTGGCCCCTCTACCGCCGCCTGCGCGCCGCGAGCCCGGCAATCCGCGGCGCGTTCTTCGATCTCGGCGCGGGCCGCGCGCTGCTGTCGATCTCGCCCGAGATCTTCCTCTCGGCGCGTGGCCGATCCGTCGAGACCCGGCCGATCAAAGGAACCCGGCCCCGCGGCAAGAACCCGCACGAAGACCGAGCGCTCGCCCGCGAGCTGGTCGAAAGCGCCAAGGACAAGGCGGAGCTGGCGATGATCGTCGACGTGGCGAGAAACGACCTCGGCCGGGTCGCCGAACCGGGCTCGATCAAGACCCCCACGCTCGGCGAACTGACGACGCTCCCCACCGTCCACCATCTGGTCGCCGTCGTCCGAGGCACCCTCCGCCCCGACATCGGCCCGGCCGACCTGCTGCGTGCAACATTCCCCGCCGCCTCGATCTCCGGCGCGCCGAAGATCCGCGCGATGGCGATCATCTCCGCCGAAGAGCAACGCCGCCGCGGCCCGGCGATGGGCGCGTTCGGCTGGATCTCCTTGAACGGAGACCTGGAGCTGGCGGTCGCGATCCGCACCGCGACGGTCGCCAAAGGCCGAATCGCCTACCACGCGGGATGCGGCATCACCGCCGACTCGCTGCCCGATCTCGAACGGGAAGAAAGCGAAGCGAAGGCCGCCGCCTTCCTCACCGCGATCGGCGGACTGGAATTCGATTGAGCGCCCCGACTGTCCACCATCTCGCCTGGTGGAACGGCCGGCTCGTCCCCCGCGCCGAGGTGAAGATCTCCCCCGACGATGCGGGCTTCCGCTTCGGCGACGGGCTGTTCGAGACGCTGCGGGTGGATCTCGGCGTAGCCCAAGACATCGAAGCCCACCTCGACCGCCTGTTCGCCTCGCTGCCACGGATCGCGCTGGAGCTGCCGGACGACCGGGACGCGCTCGAACAAGCGATCGCTGAAATCGCGGCCGACGCGCCGAGACCGTGCGCCCGCCTGCGCCTCACCGTCACCCGTGGAACAGCGAACGAAGGGCCGACCCGCTTGATCGAAGCTTTCCCCTACACGCCGCCGGACTCGGCCGATGGCTTGACGGTCGTCTTGGTTCCAGAGATCCGCATCGACTCCCGCGGCCCGCTCGCGGGGCTCAAGAGCCTCTCCTACCAGGCGAACCGGCTCGCCCACGCGCGGGCCATCGCCGTGGGAGCCGACGAGGCGATCCTGCTCAACGAACGGGGCGAGCTGTGCGAGGGATCGCGCAGCAACCTAGCGCTGCGGCTCGACGGGAAGTGGCTCACTCCCCCGCTCCGCTCCGGGTGCTTGCCTGGGACCGTGCGGCGGCGGTTGCTCGAACGAGGTGAGATCGAGGAGGGGGATTTAACGGTCGAAGATCTGGATCACGCCGAAGAGATCGAGCTGATGAACAGTCTGTGGGGCGGGGTGGCGGGGCGGCGGATTGAATGAGGGTTGCGCGCCCGGCCCTGTTCATCCATTCCAGGAGCTTTTGCCCATCAAAGAATAGAGAATCCTT
>DATMZU010000481.1:0-4530 GCA_035607435.1 Thermoanaerobaculia bacterium
GATTGAACGCCGGAATGCCGCCGCCGCCCACTTCGACCACGTTGCCGATCTGCGCGCCCTCCGCGTCGAACCGCCGCGCCGCGACGGTGCCCAAAGCGGTGACGACGAGAGCCCGTCCGGCGGCGTCGAACGAGACGTCCAGGTCGTCGAACAGGCCCGCCGATCCGAGATCGAAGGTCGGGCCGAGGGGACTCAAATCCGCGCCGAGCATGCGGCCGAAGGCGGGAAGCTGGGTGATCGGAATCGGGAACGGCGACAGGAACAGGTTGCGCCAGCCGACCAGCAGCCGGCCGTCGGGCGCGGAGGCCAGGCGCGGCACCATGTAGGCGACCCGCCGCTCTTCCCCTCCTTCATCGATCCGCACCGGGGCGGCGAGCGGCGCGCCCGTCGGGCCGAGCCGCCGCGCGAAAACGCCGAAAACCTCGCTGCCGGCCTCCACTTCTTGGACGTAGGCGATGGCAAAGCTCCGATCGGGAAGGGCCGCCACCTGAGGGAAGCCGCCTTCGCCAAGCTCAATCTGCGGCCCGAGCTTGCGCCCCGCCGCGTCGAGCCGCTGCGCCGCCAGGGCCGGGGTATAGCAGTGCTGCCAAACCGCGAGCAACGTGCCATCCGGCTGCGCGGCCACCTCGGGGAAAACGTCGTCGCACGAGTCGTCCCCGAGCGCGAACGAGGCGCGCCGATCGATCCCCGCCGCCACAGCGGCCGGCGCGAGGGCGAAGAGAAGGCAGAGGACGGCAGCGAGCGTTTGAAACGTGCGGCGGGTCGTCATGTCGTGGTTCCCCTCAGGCAGCGGGTATGAAATGTCAGAAAAGCATATCAGAAGTCGAAACTAACCGGAACCAGCCAACCGGCGCTATCAAAATCTTGCTCGGTTGGAGCGGGAGACCGGTGTGCTGCAGAAACCGGCCAGTCCAAACGCAAAGCAGGCGACCGTTCCACACGGTCGCCCGCCTCCCTATGCGAAGTTCAGGTAGGGGTCGCCTACCGATTCTCTGGGTTCTCTTGGCGCTTCTCCCAGGCATCGACCTCGCGCTCGACATCCTCGCGGGTCCTGCCGTACTGCTGCTGAATCAGGCCGACCAGCTGGTCGCGCTGTCCCTCGATCTTGTCCAGCTGATCGTTGGTCAGATCGCCCCACTGCTCCTTGGCCTTCCCCTTCATCTCGTTCCACTTGCCCTTCATCCATGTCTGATTCATGGAGTCGTCCTTTCGGAAGGTGGTGCCGCAGACTGGCTGCGGCACCGTAATTTCGGGGACCCGGCAGGGTTCGATGGAGTGAGGTCTCGGAGTGACTGCCGGGTCGGATCGAAGTCACTCGGCGCACCACTGGGGTTTTGCTTCGTGACAACCTCGATAAGGGCAAGGCCCGTGCCAGCCTTCAGCGAGACGCGGCGACCTCAACGGTGTCGGCGAATCGCGGCGATCAGCTCGCTTTTGTTCATGCTGCCACGACCCGGAATGTTCCCCTCCCGGGCGCGATTGCGCAGCTGAATGATGGTCAGATCCTCCAGCCGGCCGTGCGGATTGCCGGTCGAGCGGCTGACGCGGCTCTGGGTCCGCCCCTCCTGAAACCGCTGTTTATTGACCGTCCGCGCGGCGATCTCCTCGGCGCGTTCCTCGCTCCGCCCCCGCTCCTTCTCGCTCTCCTTGACCTGTTTGTACTGGCGTTCGTCCTTGGAGCTCCAAGCACCTTGTGGCATGGCGTAAGTCCTCCTCGCCCGGAAATTCGGGCGGTCGCCAAACCGAAAAAGCAGCGGACGTGCCAGGGGAAGGAGGCGATTCGAAGCGGGTATTTCGGCAAAGATTTCCGATGTGCTCCGCATCCTCTGCTTTGAAGCGTTTCTCCTGGGAGCGCGGAGCACCAGCTCGGCATTGAAGCGGAGAGAACCCAAAGCGGCCGAGTGGATGCTCGACGGGTCGAGATGGGGCCGGCATAGAATGGAGAAACAAGAGACAGTACGCTCAGCGCTAGGGCCTCATGTCGACCACTCGCGAACAACTCCAACTGTGGCTTGCCGAGCCCGAAAGCACTCGCCTGGAGTTCAAGGAAGCGAAGCAGAGCTATCACTTCGAGAAGCTGGTCGAGTACTGCGTGGCGCTGGCCAACGAGGGCGGCGGCAAGATCATTCTCGGCGTGACCGATCGGCGCCCTCGGCGCGTGGTGGGCACGGCGGCGTACGCCGAGCCGGGCAGAACCGAAGCTGGACTTCACGAGCAGCTGTCCCATCGAATACCCGTCGAGGAAGTTCACGCAGCCGAAGGTCGGGTGCTGGTGGTGCATGTGCCGGCGCGACTTCCGGGCACCGCCTGGCAGATCGATGGGAAATATCTCAAGCGGGCGGGCGACGAACTGGCTCCACTGAGCGACCTGGAGCTACGGACAATGTTCGCCGAGACCGGTCCCGATTTTTCGGCCGAAACGTGCCCCGGGTCATCCTTGAGCGATTTGTCGGTGCAGGCGATCGAGGAGTTTCGCGCGCGATGGGCTGCCAAGACGCGGGACGAGCGCAAAGCGCGATGGACCGACGAGCAGACGCTCGCCAATGCCGAGCTTTGCGTCGATGAACGGATCACCTATGCCGCGCTGATCCTTTTTGGCACCCACGCAGCACTGGGGCGGCGCCTGGCGCAGGCGGAGTTGGTGTTCGAGTACCGTTCCTCGGAAGCGTCCGGTCCGGCTGCCGACCGCGAGGAGTTTCGCCAGGGATTCTTCCTCTGGCACGACGCCATCTGGAACAAGATCAATCTGCGCAATGACCGGCAGAGCTACCAGGATGGTTTGTTCCGAGTCGAATTGCCAACCTTCGATGAGGTTTCTGTGCGGGAGGCCCTGCTCAACGCGGTGGCACATCGTGACTATCGGCTGGGCGGCTCGGTTTTCGTGCGGCAGTACTCCCAGAGGCTGGAGACAGTGAGCCCGGGCGGCCTGCCGCCGGGTATCACTCCGCAAAACATACTGGACCAGCAGAACCCGCGTAATCGGCGCCTGGCCGAGGCGCTGGCAAAGTGTGGGTTGATCGAGCGTTCGGGCCAGGGCATGAACTTGATGTTCGAGAGCGCGATTCGGCAGGGCAAGGCGCTTCCCAGTTTCGCGGGCACGTCGGCCCATGAGGTACGCCTGACCTTGAACGGCACAGTGGCCAGCCCGGCGTTCGTGCGATTCATCGAAAGGCTGGGTGAGAGTAAGCTCAAGTCGTTTTCGACCTATGACTTTCTCGCGCTCGACTATTTGCGGCGCGAGCAGAACCTGCCCTCCCACCTCAGAGCGTGCCTGCCCGGTCTGATCGATTCCGGGGCGGTGGAATCGATCGGGCGCGGTCGGGGCACACGCTACATCCTGGCGCGCGGTCTCTACGCTGCGCTAGGCGGTAAGGGGACCTACACGCGACAGAAGGGACTCGACCGAGGAACCAACAAGGCGCTTCTCCTAAAGCACATTCAAGACAACGCTTCGACTGGCGCTCAGATGGAAGAGTTTCGCCAGGTGTTGCCCGCTTTAGGACGGAGTCAGATCCAGGTCTTGTTGCGGGAGTTGCGCAAGGAGCAGTCGGTGCATAGCGTTGGCGCCACCAAGGGGGCACGCTGGTTTCCCGGCGCCGCCCCTGCGAATTGCAACTAACTACCCTGAACGAAGCAATCGTCATCTCGGTTCCCCGAGGTAACTCATTGAGGTGCAAGCGATTCAGGGTGACAACCTAAGCGCTCCGGTTGCAATCCGAAGCAAATCGGTCGCAATGGTCGCCGCCTATTCGACATACCCGGAAAGCAGCGCCAGCTCCCAGTCCGGCCGATCGCGCTCTTTCGCCAGTGCGGCCATCGAGCGGTGATCGTAGGGGACCGTGAGATGGGCGACGGTCCAACCGCTTTTGTCGCGTTCGAGGATCGCGTAGCGCGCGTCAGGCGAACCGGTTTGGACGGCATGCATCGTCGGGTTGTCGTGAAAGAACGCGGGGAGGCCGACGCTGCCGGGGTTCACGAGCAGCTGGCCGCGGGCGTTCTTGACCGAGCGGGGCACATGGGTATGGCCGCAGGCGATGACCGGAAAGGTCTCCGCGCCGAGGCGCGTCTCGATCTCGCGGAGGTTGGCGAGCCGCGCCCCGCGGCCTTCGACCGTTTCCAGGAAGTACTCGTTGTCGCTTTCGGGCGTGCCGTGGCAAAGCAACACTTCGGACTCCAGGCGAGCGGTGGGCGGAAACGTGCGGAACCAGGCGAGCTCTTCTCGGGTGAGGCAGGAGTGGGCGTACTCGTCCGACAACCCCCGTTCGCCGGGTTGGAGCGTCAGCAGCTGGCGCTCGTGGTTTCCCGCGATCGAGAGCCATCCTTCGGCCATCAGGTACTGCGCGGTCTCTAGAGGCAGGAGCGGCCCGGAGACGAGGTCGCCGAGGTTGACGATTTGATCGACGCCGCGCGGACGCAGGTCGGCCATGACCGCTTCGAGCGCCGCGAGGTTGCCGTGAATGTCGGAGAGGAGCGCGATGCGCATAGGGTCGGATTTCCTCGAAAAGGTCACTCGTGGCGCAACGCCGTGAT
>DATMZU010000482.1:0-3730 GCA_035607435.1 Thermoanaerobaculia bacterium
AAGGATTCGCAGAAACGCTCTTTTGCGGAGCGTGCCGCGGCTCGGATTGCGCGATCCGGAGCTCGAAGCTGCGCTCCATTGAAGCCGCGGAGCGTTTCTTCTCAGCGGCAGCAGAGGTTCTTTCGCCGATGCGATCCATTGCGGCGCGTATTCTTCGCAATCGGCAGCGCGTTTGTCAAGCCTATCGAGACGAATTTTTCGCTTCTACCGATGAGAATCGATAGAAGTCTTTTCTTTTGAATCGTTTGGGCGAGAAATTTTGCTATGGGAGCGGCGGAGAAATTCGCAGCGCTCCGATTGTTCTCTTTTATGGTACAAAGTTGTCCAAACAGGTATTTCGCGGAATCGACCTGGCGCCTTCTCCGCGCACCGACCCGGGGCCGTTCGCGGTCGCGCGCGGCACTATTGTTAGAGCCACGCAACGCCGAATCGTTGCTGCCGCAGGCGCGAGGGCCTTGCCGGCTCTCTTCCGACCCGCGGGACTTGAAAGAGGCCCTCATGTTGCGGAAATCGACAACTCGAGCCCACCACGCCCTCGCCCTCCTCACCGCCGCCGCGCTGCTCTTTTTCGCCGCCGCACCGGCCGCTCACGCCGCTCCCGGCCTGGACTGGCTCGCGAGAGCCTGGACACGCCTCTCCGCGCTCTGGGGGGAGGACACCTCCCAGATTCTCCCGGGAGGCCTCGCCGCCGGGCGCCCCAATCGACCGGACCGCGGGCCGCGGCTGCTCCAGGCGAACGAGGGCACGAGCATCCTCCCGGGCGGCAATCCGGCGCCGGTGACGAGCGACCAGGGATCCGAGATCAACCCGAACGGTTGAAGCCGCGCTGCCTGTCGGACCTCTTCTTCACGCGGTGACGAGCCAGCGGGCGAAATCGGGGCTTGGTTGAGGTCGCACTTGTGCGAAAATGGCCCCCACATCGCTCGATCGGTTGGTTCCGTCGTGAGGAGGGGGTTCGATGGCGACTCCGCACCTGACGCAGGCCGATGTCAAGGCTCTCTGGGCCCGCACGCTCGCGGGCGAGCGGAGGCGGGAGCTCGTCCGCCATCTCCTGCGCGGCTGCGACCAGTGCTCTACCTTGGCCGGCAGCCTCGTTCCGCCCGCCCACCCCACGCCCGAAGCCATCGACCGCGCCTACGAGTTTGCCCTCCGCCGCGCCGCCATCTTCGCCAAGGCGTACGTCGAGAAGCTGGGAGCCGCGTACGACCAGGCGCGGAACGAAGTCGCCGGGACCGTTCCCTTTGCCGAAGAGGCCTCGCCCCTCGTCGTCTGGGAGCGCGCCAAAGCCTGGCTCGCCCGGGCGGAGAGCTACCGCCATCGCGACACCCGGAGAGCGCGCGAGTGCGCGGCCTTGGCCTGGGGCACCGCCGCGAAGCTCACCCCGGAGGGCTTCGCGCCGGGCGTGCTTCCGGGCCTTTTCGCGGACATCTGGGCGGAGCTCGGCAACGCCCACCGGGTCGCCGGTGATCTCGACCTGTCGGGGCGGGCTTTCGCAGAGGCGGCTCTCTGCCTGACCCGCGAGGAGGAACATCCACTGCGCATTGCGCGGCACGCGGATTTGGTCGCGAGCTATTTCTTGGACGCTCGCTGCTTCACGCTGGCCGACGAAATTTACGGGCGGCTCGCCAATTTCTATCGGGGAGTCGGAAATGCCCACGCCGCCGGTCGGGTCCTGATCCTCCGCGCGCAAGTTCAAGGGAAGCTGCAAGACTTCGCGGCAGCCACCGAATACCTGCTCGAAGCGGTCGATCTCCTCGATCACGATCGCGAGCCGAAGCTCGTCCTCTTCGCGTACCACGCATTGATCGACTATCGCGCCCAAGCCGGCCGCTACGACATCGCCAAGCGCCTTCTTCTCACGGCCGAGCCGCTCTACGAGCTGTACGGCGACGTGATGGACCGCATCAAAGGCCGCTGGGTCGAAGGCAAGATCGAGCTCGGCTTGCGCAACTTCCCCGCCGCCGAGCAGGCCCTCCGCGAAGTCCACCAGGCCTACGTCAACCGCGGCCTCCCCTATCAAGCCGCGCTCGTCACCTTAGACCTCGCCCGCCTCTGGCTCTTGACTAACCAGCTCGCCGAGCTCAAATCCCAAGTCGCCGCCGCGCTCGAAACCCTGCGAGCCTTAAAGATCCGCCCCGACGCCCTCGCCGCCGTCATCCTCCTCCACGAAGCCTTAGACCAGGAGCGCGCGACTCTCGCGCTCATCCGAAGAGCGGCTGAGGCTTTGGAGGGGCGGGGGTAGGGGTGAACGCGGGCCTGATTTGATATGCAAGGCTACGAAGCAACACGAGCAAAAGAGAAGGTGGTGACGATCGCTGCAGTTTGTGCGGCGCTTGATTTGGGAAATAGAAATGAGGCTGCCGAGCTACTTCGAAGCAAGTATCCCTTTGCTCCTCAGCCCTCAAGAAGGAAGACTCTGGGTCCCCTGCGGTGCTCGGAGATATTCGTTCGCGATGGATTTATCGACCGCTATTCTGGGGATCGGCTGATCTTTCCTCCCGTTTTGAGAGTCCTTTCGGCCCTCATGCCAGACGAGTTTCCCTACCACCCGGCATGGAAAACCGATTGCACGCATCCGGCGTACTGGGAAGTAGGCGCTACCGTCGATCACCTCGTACCGGTTGTCGCTGGCGGTTCTGATGCATCAGAAAATCTCGTAACGACCTCGATGGCCCTGAACTCTGTCAAGCAAAATTGGAGCTTGGAGCACCTCGGCTGGAAACTTGTCTCGCCTGGCAGACTCTGCGATTGGGATGGAGGCTTGCAGTGGTTCTTGCAGTTTACGGCCGGGCATCCTGACGTCGTAATGGGCTCGACCATGCAGCAATGGCAACGGGCCGCGCGAGCAGCCGCCGGTCAGGGATAAGTACTTCGGGATTGCGAGCGTTAGGCGGTGTTCAGCACGGCGCCGCGCGAATTCGCTCGACGTACTCGGCGCCGCTCGGAATCTCGAGATCGTCGACCCAGGCGCCGATCTCCGGCGACAAGGCGATCTCGGCCGCAGTCAAGCCGGCTCCTTGAAGATCCTCTTCGGTCAACTCGAGAGTTTCCTCGGGCAGTGGCTCAAGGGTCACGAGGACGGGTCCGCGCAGCACGTCCGACGGCAGATCGACGTGAAGCTGCCCATCTTCGGTGATCTCTCCCTCGAATCTCAGCGCGGTAACGGTTTTCATGGCTCGTTTCCCTTCGATGAGGCTACCACGGACGCCCATGCGCCGACGATCAGATGTGCAAGGTCCTTCCCTGGAACGGGGCCGGGGCCGCAGCCTTACTGCGGCCCCGACACGCCGACCTTCGCGCAGAGGCCCACCAGATCGTCGAGCGAGAACCTTTCCACTTCGTTGCGAGCGATCTCAGAGATCCGCGATTGCGCGACGCCCAGGCGCTCGGCCGCCTGCGCTTGGGTCAGGCCCTCTCGGTCCATCCACTGCCGCAGCGCCTCGGCCAGCTCGCAGCGAAGCAGCATGACGGCCGCCTCGTGCGGAGGAAATCCCAGGTCGAGGAACACGTTGCTGCCGGGTGTGATTTGAGTGTCCGTTCTCTTCATCGCTGCTCTCCGATCGCCTTGTAACGCCTCTCGGCCAGCTCGATGGGTGTGCAGATTCTCCTAACCAGCCACCCCCACCGCCGACCCCACCCAAGCATCATCGCTCACCTGATCCAGCATGAAATCCGCAACGTCCGCCCGCGAGATCCGCACGGTCCAGAGCCAGTTGCCGATCTTCTTTCC
>DATMZU010000484.1:0-2476 GCA_035607435.1 Thermoanaerobaculia bacterium
GCATTGCGACTGAGTAACTTGCTGTTTTTACTGGTGAAAAATGGTGGACGCACTAGGGCTCGAACCTAGGACCCGCTGATTATCTATCAGCAGGTTCGTAGAAGGGGCCGGTAGGGATCTCGCAGACATGGAAGCACGGCGGAAGTACGGCGACGCGGATCGAACTGTGATGACTAGAGACGAATGACGGCGGGCCCGGTCGGCATCGGGTAGAGCCGCGCCTGGCGGCCGGCCAGCCATTCGTCGGCCGCCGCTTTGGCCCCGGGCCAGGTGCTGTAGTCGTCGAGGACGATGGTCGCGCCCGGCGACAGGCGGGGAGTGAGGAAGGCGAGCGAATCGCGGACGCTCTCATAATAGTCACAGTCCACCGAGGCGAAGGCGACCCGGGCGCCGTCGTAAGCGGGGAAGGTGTCGCTGTACCAACCCTCCCAATAGCGGGTCTTCGACATCGGGAAATTCAGAGTGCCGTGCAACAACTCCCTGGCGTCGGGGAGCGGCGGCCGGTCGCGCAGGTCGGCGAGCTTTTCGGGGATCCGGTCCTTGCGATATTCGTCGGCGCGGAAGCCGTCCTTCGCGGTCGGCTCCGGCAGGTCGCCCCAGCGGTCGAACAGATGCAGCGTTCGGTCCTGCGCCTTGAGCAGGTAAGCGAGCATGCCGGCCGTCCCCCCGCGATGGACGCCGATCTCGATGAAATCGCCGGCGACGTGGCGATCGAGGATGCGCCTGGCTTCGCGCCACAGGGTCACACGATTGCGGCGTGGCGCCAGGGTGAAGGGATCGGTCAGCCGCAGGACCCGGTCCAGCTCCGGGGACAGGAGCTTGACCAGCCGGCTGAAGCCGAGGCGCTCAGGGAGATAGGGATGGAACGCAATGCCGGGCGGATACACCGCGCCCTCCTAGGCGCGGGCCATGGCTATGGCCAGCGGGGCGGCGGGCGGTGAGCATCGGCGCGTTCGCGGGCGGCGAGGCGGCACTGGCGGAGCAGGAGACGGCTTCGGCGAAGGAAAAGGCGTCGCGCAAGCGCCAGACGGTAGCCAAGGCCGACGTGGTTGCGCGGCCCGAGGCCCGGTGAGGGAGTGGGTGGTTACGTTCGCTGGAGTACGGGTCTTGGGGCTCGCTTGCATTCGAAGTTAGAACTGTCAGAGCCGCCGTTTGGATATTTGTGAACGAAGCTGGCGATCATCGTCCCGTCTTTACGAGTCGAAGTTGAAAACCCCGGCCGACCGAGCCCGCCCAAATGCCAAACCACGGAGTAGCCCGCCGGGTCCCGGGCGTTCAGGAGGTGACCATCAAGGCCATTCAACCGAATGCGAGGGAACGGCTTGCTGTCAAAATTCATCTGTAAGGTAAAGCGCTTGGGCTGCGGACTTCCACTGTCGACGCAAATGCCACCGGGAGCATTGGGCGGAGCACAGCCCCAAGTTCCTCTGTAGGAGCAGATGAAGCTGCCGGTGGGCTGTTCAGTCGCCGTGATCCGGCCGGCTGCGAGCACAAGAAGGGCAAAGGAGATACCACGCATATTGCCGGTGCTTACAGCGACACCTTTTCTAAAGCCTAATTCTTGATGGCGCGGACAAGGCCGGTTTCGACGTGGGAAATCCTAGCACCGGCGCGCTTGAACATGGCGACGACGTCGCGGGTGCGCTGCGGGTGGTCGAACTCGGGTGAGAACATGTCGAAGGTGTCGAGGATCGTCCATTCGCGCAGCTCTTCGCGCGACAGCGTCTTGGGCAGCGTGCCGGCGATGTCGACCAGGGGCAGGAAGCGGGTGAGGGCGTGGAGCCGCGCCCGGGTCAGGGCCTGGTGGGTGGCGATGAGCCAGTTCGCGTTGCGCTCGATCAGCCCGAGCAGGCGGTCGTTGGGCAGGCGTTTGGCGATCGGGCGAAGGAGATATTTGGCGTGGACCTTCGTCCACCAGCCGCGGATCGGGTAGAAATCGACTACGATCTCGCCGCCCGGTTTGGCCTTGGCGACGAGGGCGCGGACCGATGCTTCGAAGTCCGGCGTGTGCTGGAGGACGCCGAGGCACAGCACCTTGTCGAACGAGCCGTCGGCGAACGGCATGTCGTAGATGCTGGCCTGATAAAGATGAAAGCGATCGGGCGCGATCGTTCCGTTGTTGCGGAGGTTGGCGTCGACCGCGGTTGAATAATCGACGCTGTAGAGGTTGGCCCGGGTTTCCTCGAGAATGACGCGGCTGAAGCGGCCCGCGCCCGAACCGACCTCGAGGATGTCGAGGCCGGCGAGCGCGTCGGGAGCCCAGCCGGTCTCGCGCCACAGGCGCTCCGAGCTGTGTGGGTGGAGCTGCGTGGCAGCGAAGCGATTCCACTGGAAACCGAAGCTCTCGGAATAATTGTCGACATCCCCGAACCGCGGGATGCCGTTGACCACCCTTGGGGCCTGTGCCGCCTCAACCACCATGAGCGCCGCCTAACACGGCCGCGTGGGCTGCGAGAAGAACTGATGGGAGACGCGA
>DATMZU010000489.1:0-2703 GCA_035607435.1 Thermoanaerobaculia bacterium
TCCGTTGGCCAGCGACCTCCGAGAGATCGAGCATTCGCCAGGCCATGCAGCTCTTGAACAGCTGCACCCGATTCGGCCAGGTGAACGGCAGCGACACCACGTCCACCGTATGCCCCCGCCGCTTCAGCTCATCGGCGAGCGAAGCGACCAGGATCTCGGCGCCGCCGAAAGCGAACGGCACCTGTACCCCGCAGACGCAGATGCGCAGACCCATGGAGGTCAGGGCTCGGACTCGGGAGAAGCGGAAGCCGGAGAGGAGACCTCCGCCGCGCGGGCCGCCGCCACTTCGCGCTCCAGCCGGCCGACCTCTCCGGCGAGCCGCGTCTGCTGGGCAAGCAGCTCCTGGATCAGCTGACTCGCCACCTGGTTGAAGCGGTTCTGCCGTTGCAGCAGCGGACGCGCATACCACTTGACGAACGCATGGAAGAAGACCTTGCGCACCAGGACGATCAGCTTGCCCAAACCCGGACGATGCGAAAAGAGCGGCGGCTCCTCCACCCATTCGAGCGTTTTCAGCTCCAGCAGGCGGAGCTTCGTCGCCTCGCTCTCATCCCCCAAGGTTGCCAGCTCCGCGCGCCGCTGGCGCACCCCCGCGCGCAGGCGCTCCAGGGCGACGGCCACGGCCACCGGTTCCTCCGCTCTAACCGTCGAATTCGATGCGGAGTCCGTCACTGTCCCGCACCCGCGAAATCGAGAAACACTCCGAGGTAGCGATAGTCCTCGATCCGCTCGTCGCGCCGATTGGGCATCACGCCGTCGGAGCAATCGAGCGTGAAGCGGTAAAAGTATTCGTCCTTGCCGTCGGGAAAGAAGCCGAGATTGCGCGCCCCCGGCGCCAGGCGCAGCTCGATCGGCGTGCCGAGCCGTTTTTCCTGGCTGTCGAAGCGAACGGTGACCTGATCGACGGGGCTCTTGAACGTCACCACGTTTTGATCCGAGAGGGAGCGCAGCTTCACCCGAATCGAAGCGACCGGTTGGAGCGCCACCAGGTAGACCTCGGAATGCGACGCGCCGCGCACCCAAACGCCTTCGGGGTTCGGCTCCTGGGCGTGGAAGTTTTCCTTCGGCACGACCCACACCGCATCGGTCCAACCCTTGAGGAAATAGCCCGGAATCTTCTGCAGCAGCGTCAATTCGAGCGGCAGAGCCTGGAACGACGGCCGGCGCACGTGCACTTGAAGGGTGGCTTCCGGCGCGATCTGGAGCAGCGGCACGGCAACCACCGCGGCGGTCCAGAGCCCGGCGGCGGCATACGGCAGCAGAAGTCCTTTGCGCGATCGGATCGCCACGGGCAGGAGCGCGAAGACCGGATAGATGCTCGCGAAATAGCGATTGCCCACGAAGCCCGCGCCGCCGTGGTAATTGTTCGGGCGCAGGATCAGGATCGCGAGGCAATAGCCGACGATGCCCAGCATCAGCAGGTGGCGCGAGCGGTCCTTCGGCCCGAACGCATAGAGCCCGATCGCGAACAGCGCAAACGGAAAGTAAGGCAGCAGGCCGGTGTGGCGGCCGATCAGGAAGTATTCGAGATCGCGGAGGAACATCCGCGGCGTGGTCTCGACCCCCAGTCCCGACCAGGAGCCGAAGCTGGTTCCGCGGTATTGCGCCCAGAGATCCTTCTGGCTCTCGATCGGATATTCGGATTCGAACGACCGGCGCTGCACCCCGCGGTACGGACTCCAGGCTCCCGTCGCGTGGTGTTGCAAGACCATCAGACCGGCAAGCCCTAAGAGCGCGGGCGCCGTGAGCGCCAAGATGCCCTTCCACCGCTTCTGCAATAGAAGATCGAGACCGATCGGTCCGCCGAGCAGGATCGTAGGCTCTTTGGAGATGTACGCCGCCGCGAGCAGCGCGCCGGCCAACCCGATCAGCACCAGATGCCGCGAACCCCAAATCGGAATGCCGCGCAGGTGAAGCCAGATCAACAGCGCAAAGAACAGGCAGGCCATGTTGAACACTTCGGGCTGCATCCAGAACACGTAGCAGAACGCCGCCGAAGCGAAGAAGAAGCCGCCGAGGAAGATGCCGGCCGAACCCGCCTGGCCACTTCGCTCCGGCCGCCGCCAGAACCAGATCGCTCCCCAGAGCATGGCGAGGAACAGCGCCATGTTGAACACCACCATCCCCTGCACCCCGAACAGCGCATAGAACGGCACGGCGGCGAGCGAGTAGACGTAGGGCTTGCCGTAGTACATCGACTTGCCGCCGTCCGAGGTGAACAGGATGACCCCGTTCGGCCCCTGGTCCCACGCCTGGTAGCCGCGCAGCAGATCGCGATGGTCGTAGACCAGGTCGTGATCGTGCCACAGGCTCTGGGTCATCATCACGTACGCCGGTTCGTCTCCGATCGGCCCGGGCGGGAAATGGACCTTGTACAGGCTCCACGACAGCCCGAGGAGCAGCACGGTGACGCAGAGCAGAGCGGGAGAGCGGCGCATGGGTCCGCGCGAAGATATCAGGCCGCCCGGAAGGGAGCGAAGAACCCGCCCCCCGAGAGTCCTCCGGTACAGATTTGACGCGCCGTCTTGGGGCGCCTACGCTCGCCGCCTGCGAGGGATTGAAATCCCTTCCATGAGAAGGCCAATCTGAGTCAAGCCGCCTTGGCGGCTTTCCCTGCAAGTCTGTTTGCGGCGGGAGCGATTCCCCAGGCTTCCATTCGCACTCTGGGTCGACCGTCTTTGGGTCTCGTGCATAAAGGGGTCC
>DATMZU010000494.1:0-6650 GCA_035607435.1 Thermoanaerobaculia bacterium
CGACTCGCCGACCACGCGAAGCACGTAATGGTCGTTCGGACGGGCGTTGACCAGGAAGGTGGGTACCCCCATCTTGTCGCTTTTGCGCTCGTCCTCCACCGCTTCGAGCGGCCGGCCGGCGGCGATGTTGCCGAAGAACGAGACCATCGGCTCGGGCTGTCCGAAGTCCGTTCCGGGAATCGCCCGGATCAGCTCGATGCCCCGCTTCTGGTTCCAGTCGCGGTGCAGGAAGCCTTTCTGCTGGAGCAGCTTCAGGTGTTTGTACACCGTGCCGTACGAGCGGTAGCCGAAACGCTCGCAGATCTCGCGGTGGGTCGGCGCGATCCCGTGCTTGCCTTGGAATTCCTGGATGAAGTCGAGGATCTTCTTCTGGTTCTCGGTGAGGTACGCCGGGCTCGTAATCATGGGCGAAGGCTAGCGCAAACGAGGCGGAAGGCGCAAGAGTGGGGCCGAATCGCCCCCGGGAAGCGCGCTTTGCCGCTTCCTTGACACCTTCGTAATGCGGCTCCTACACTCCGGGGCGTTTCCTAGAACCCCCGGGGCGCACCGCATCACGGCAAGAACGCCGTTTCGCTCCGAACGGATGCCATGACCGCCACGCCCGAGCTCAGCTTCGAAAGCCACGCCTTGCCCAACGGCCTTCGGGTCGTGCTCCATCCCGACCGGTCGCTGCCGTTGGTGACGGTCAACCTCTGGTACCACGTCGGCTCGAAAAACGAGCAGCCGGGGCGCACCGGCCTTGCCCATCTGTTCGAGCACATGCTGTTCCAGGGGAGCGCCAACGTGCCGACCAACGGCCATTTCCGCTTCGTCCAGCAGGTCGGCGGGGTGGCGAACGGCTCGACCTCGCACGACCGGACCAATTATTACGAAACGCTGCCGTCGGCCCATCTCGACCTGGGCCTCTGGCTCGAATCCGACCGGATGGGGTTCCTGCTGCCCGCGCTCACCCAGGAAAACCTGGACACCCAGCGCGACGTGGTGGTCAACGAACGGCGCCAGCGGATCGAGAACCAGCCCTACGGCCAGGCGAGCGAGCGGCTCTACGCCCTGCTCTATCCGCCGGAGCATCCCTACAGCTGGCCGGTGATCGGCACGCTCGAAGACATCGCGGCCGCCAATATCGAGGGGGTGCGCGCTTTTTTTCGCACCTATTACGCGCCGAACAACGCGGTGCTCACGATCGCGGGCGACTTCGAGCCGGCCGAGGCGTTGGAGCGGGCCGAGGCCTGGTTCGGAGAGATTCCGCGCGGCGAGGCGATCCCGCCGGTGGTCCTGCCGGGCCTCGCCGACGGACGACGTCCCGAGCGGCCCGAGGAGGAGCGACGCGAGGTGTTCGCCGACGCGGTCCTGATGCCGCGGATCTACATCGCCTACGCCACCCCTCCCTACGGCAGCCGCGAATGGTACGTCGCGGATCTCCTGTCGTCGCTTTTGACCGGCGGCAAGTCGAGCCTGCTCTATAGCGATCTGATCTACGACCGCCAGATCGCCCAAGAGGCCGGCGCCTGGGTCCACCTGGGGGAGGCCGCCGGCACGTTCACGCTGGTCGCGACCGCGCGCCCCGGGGTTGCCCCGGAGGAGATCGAAGCGCGGCTCGGCGGCCACCTGGAACGGATCGCCGCCGGCAAGGTCGACGCCCAGGCGCTCGAACGGGCGCGGAAGCGGGCGCTCACCGATTATTTCGGCAACCTGCAGCGGCTCGACATGCGGGCCGACCTGCTCGCCCGCCTGACCACGTTCTTCGGCGATCCCGGGGGCGTCGCGCGAGAGTCCGAGGCGTACAGCACCATCTCGGCCGAGGAGATCTCCCAATTCGTCGCGACCTGGTGCCGGCCGGTGGATCGCGCGAGTCTGTGGATCGTCCCGAAGGACGCCGCGTGAGCCCGGTCCGCCGCGACGACGCACCGCCGCCGACCTCGGCGCGCGGGTTCCGCTTTCCCGGTTTTCTCCACCGGCGGTGCGAGAACGGCCTGCGGATCTATGCCGCCCGGGTGCCGCGGGTGCCGCTCGCCACGCTGGAGCTGGTCTTTCCCGCCGGGGGACATTGGGATCCCCCCGGCCTGCCCGGCCTCGCGACGCTGTCCGCCTCGCTGATCGACGAAGGGACGGCGGGCAGCTCGTCGCTCGAGATCGCCCGCCGCGCCGAGGATCTCGGCGGCTACCTGGCGAGCTACGCCGAGTGGGATTACGGCGCGGTCGAAGTCGGCCTGCTGGCGAGCGAGCTCGTGCCCGCGTTCGACCTGTTGACCGAGGTGGCGACCGCGCCGATCTTTCCCGAGCGCGAGATCGATCGCCTGAAGAAACTCCGGATCACCGAGCTCGAACGGCGCCGTTTCGAACCCGCCACGCTCGCCGACGAGCAGCTCGCCCGGGTGCTCTACCTCGGCACGCCGTACGCCGAATCACCGCTCGGCACGATCGACAGCGTCTCCCGGATCGGCCGCGACGAAGCGCTCGATTTCTTTTCCCGCCACTACCCGCTCGGCTCGGCGACGCTGATCGCGGTCGGCGATCTCGACCCGGAGGCGCTCGCCGCGGAGATCGAAGCGAAGCTCGGGCGAACCCCCACCGCGCTCGCGCCGGCCGCCGCGGAGATCGTGCCGATCCGCCGGACGGGCACGACGATCCATCTGATCGACCGGCCCGATGCCGCCCAGACGGAGCTGCGCCTCGGCCACGCCGCGGTCGGCCGGCGCGATCCCGACTACGTGCCGCTCCTGTTGCTCAACACCCTGCTCGGCGGCAAATTCACCAGCCGGATCAACTTGAATCTGCGCGAGCGCCACGGTTTCACCTACGGCGCCACCACCCGCCTCGGCGGGCGCCTCGGGCCGGGGCCGTTCGCGGTATCGACCGCCGTCGCCACCGAATCAACCGGAGCCGCGGTGCGCGAGGTGCTGTTCGAGCTGGAGCGCATCCGCACCGAGCTCGTGTCGGAAGACGAGATGGAAGAGACCCGGCGCTACATCACGGGAGTTTTCCCCTACTCGTCGCAGACCCTCGGCGACGTGGCCAAAAGGCTCGAAGTGCTCTCGATCTACGATCTGGCCGACGACTATTACGACCGCTACCTCGAACGGATCACCTCGATCGATCGCGCCGAGCTGCTCGCTCTCGCCCATCGGCACATCCGTCCGGAGCAGATCGCGATCGTCGCGGTCGGCCCCGCCGAGCAGCTCGAACCGCAGCTCGCCCACCTCGGTCCGGTCGAGGTGGTTTCGTCCGGGTAGCGCCGGTCTCGGGCCTGGGCGGCCACGGGTGTCCGCCCCTATAAAAATCGCCGGTCTCCGGCGCATCCTTTCTTCAGGAGAATCGTCATGGAATACCGCAGCCTCGGCCGTACCGGCTTGAAGGTCTCGCCGCTCTGCCTCGGCGCCATGATGTTCGGCGCCTGGGGCAATCGCGACCGGGAGGAGTGCATCCGGATCATCCATCGCGCGCTCGACGCGGGGATCAACTTCATCGACACCTCGAACAACTACTCCGCGGGCGAATCCGAGGAGATCGTGGGCGAAGCGCTAAGGGAGCGCCGGGGCGAGCGCGACGAGATCGTGCTGGCGACGAAAGTCTGGTCGCCGATGGGGCCGGGGGTCTACGACCGCGGCCTGTCGAGGAAAGCGATCCAGCAGCAGGTGGAGGCGAGCCTCAAGCGCCTGAAAGTCGAGGCGATCGACCTCTACCAGACCCACCGCCCCGATCCGACGACGCCGCTCGAAGAGACGCTTTCGACCCTCACCGACCTGGTGCGCCAAGGCAAGGTCCGCTACCTCGGCTGCTCGACCAACCATTACGAAGGGCCGGAGCCGTGGGAGAAGCGCCTCGCCGCCTGGGAGATCGTCGAGTCGCTCTGGCTCTCCGAGCGCACCGGGTTCGAGCGCTTCGTCTGCCTCCAACCGCCCTACAGTATCCTGCGCCGGACGATGGAGCTCGACCATTTCCCGATGACCCGGAAGCACGGCCTGGGCAACATCGTCTGGAGCCCGCTCGAAGGGGGCTGGCTCACGGGCAAGTATCGCCGCGGACAAGCCAATCCGGCGGATACGACGCGCGCGGTCAACTGGGTGGGCGACATCGAAAATCCGAAGTTCGAGCGCCGGCTCGACGTCGTGGAAAAGCTCCTGCCGCTCGCCGAAGCGAAAGGAATTCCGCTCGCCCGCCTGGCCAACGCCTGGGCGCTCCGCGACCCGGCGGTGACCTCGATCATCGTCGGCCCGCGCACGATGGAGCAGCTGGAGGACAGTCTCAGCGTCCCCGAGGTGGAGATCACCGCGGAGGATGCGGCGGCGATCGATGCGTTGGTTCCGCCGGGGACTTCGGCGCTGTAAGCGAGGAGCGGCCACGCGATCCGAGGGCGGCCACGGGGGGCCGCCCCTACGGAAAACGCCGTTCTTTGGACGATGGAAATGTAGGGGCGGCCCCCCGTGGCCGCCCGGGTGTTACGTGGCCGCCCTGGGTCTGCGTGCCCGCCTACCGTCCGTGCATATCCCCCCGTGCTATCGTTTTTCCATGCTCCGGCGCATTCTTTCGAAATCGGCCGACCAGGTCCTGGTCGAAGAGCGCGCCGCGCTCGCCCGCCTGGCCACGGCGCTGGGACATTTCGATGCCGCGGCGGACGATACGAAAACCCTCGCCTCCTCCGCGCGCCAGCTCGACGAGCTGTTTCTGCTGGTCGTCGCGGGCGAGTTCAACGCGGGCAAGTCCGCGTTCATCAACGCCCTGCTCGGCGGCCGAATCCTGGAAGAGGGGCCGACCCCGACCACCACGCGCATTCACGTCATCCAGTACGGCGAGGAGCTTTCGCGCACCGCGATCGACCCTCTCATCGACACGGTCGCGGCGCCGGTCGAGCTGCTGCGCGAGATCCGGATCGTCGATACCCCCGGCACCAACGCGATCCACCGCGAGCACGAGGCGATCACCCGCGATTTCGTGCCGCGCTCGGATCTGGTTTTGTTCATCACCTCGGCCGACCGGCCGTTCACCGAGAGCGAGCGCGCGTTTTTAGAAGCGATCCGCGACTGGGGCAAAAAGATCGTCCTGGTGCTCAACAAGATCGACCTGCTGGAAAAGCCCGAGGATCTCGCGAAGGTACTCGCGTTCGTCACCGACAGCGCGCGAAATCTCCTGGGCTTTGCCCCCGAGCTGTTCCCGCTGTCGGGCCGGCAGGCGCTGCGCGCGAAGGAATCGAACGACGAGGCGTTGCTGGGGATCAGCCGCTTTGCCGCGCTCGAAAAATACCTGGTCGAAACGCTCGACGAAAAAGAGCGCATTCGCCTGAAGTTGGGAAATCCTTTAGGCGTCGCCGCGCACCTGGTCGAGAAATACTTGGCCGTCGCGGACGCACGGACCGCCCTGCTCGCCGACGACGTGGCGACCCTCGATACGCTCGAACGCCAGCTCGCGCTCTACAAAGAGGACATGGGGCGCGAGTTCCGTTTTCGCCTGGCGGACGTCGATACCGTCCTCCACGAGCTGGAAAATCGCGGCACCTCGTTCTTCGACGAACGGCTTCGTTTGGGCAAGGTCTTCGACCTTTTGAACAAAGAGAAAACCCGCAACGATTTCGTCCGCGAAGTGGTGGCCGACGTGCCGCAGGCGATCGACCGCAGGGTTCACGAGGTGATCGATTGGATGGTCTCCTCCGACCTGCGCCAATGGCAGGCGATCCTGGAGCACCTGGCGAAGCGGAAAGTGGCCCACGCCGACAAAATCGTCGGCGACGCGGGGCTCGGCTCGTTCGACGTCGATCGCAACCGCCTGCTCGAAAGCGTCGGCCGCGCCGCGCAACGCTCCGTCGAGAGCTTCGATCACACGGCCGAAGCGGAGCGGATGGCCGAATCGGTCAAAGGCGCGGTCGCCAACACCGCCCTGGTCGAAGTGGGAGCCTTAGGGCTCGGCGCCCTGCTGGTCCACCTCGCGGCGACCGCCGCCGCCGATTTCACCGGAATCGTCGCGGCAGGAACGGTCGCCGCGCTCGGCTTCTTCATCCTCCCCAGCCGCCGCGAAAAAGCAAAGCGCGAGCTGCGCGGCAACATCGAGACCCTGCGCGAAAAGCTGATGACCGCCCTGACCGGCCAATTCGACCGCGAGATCGAGCGCAGCCTGCACCGGATCGACGAAGGGGTGGGGCCGTATTCGCGCTTCGTACGGTCGGAACGCACGCACTTGGCGGAAACGCGCGAGGAACTGGCGGCGATCGACGGGGTGCTTACCCGGTTGCAGGGCGAGGTGGGCAAGCTGTAGGGGAAACCCGGGGATCTCCAACCGTCGTAGGGTCGGAGCTTGCCTCCGCCCGCGATGATCGAAAGCCTCGGGAGGAGGCAAGCTCCGCCCCTACGACTTCCTCATCAGATTTCCCGCAAACCGAGGGGTCCGCGCACGGTGGCACCAAGGCGTGGCGCCTCTCCCGCTTCGACCCGCGCGTTCAACCCGATCGCATTGAAGATCTTCTGGAGGCGTTCGGATTCCGGGTGGGCCAACGAGAGGGACTCCAGATCCAACGCGTGAACAAGCGAAAGAGCCGGGTGCTGGGCCGGCTCTCGCCAACAGATGAAGAACGGCACCAGGCCGCCCTCGTTCTCGTCGGGAAAAAGCATCTGCCATTCCAGAAGAGAACCATCCGGACGTCGGCGCGAGCCGGCCGTGAT
>DATMZU010000500.1:0-2123 GCA_035607435.1 Thermoanaerobaculia bacterium
TCCAAAGTAATCTGCTGATGGGCTGCCGCAACGACATCACGGCTGGGGCGAGCGGTCAGGTAGCTGATCATGGACGTTTCAATGTAGACCCGAGGCTTCATCCAGCCAAGATCCTAGCATCGCCACAGACTGTGGCCGCGCATCGGCAAGTCTGTCCAGGACCGGGGCCGCACCGGCGGGCGATGGTAAAATCCCATCTATGGGGGATAGACAGCTAGAGCAACTCTCCGATACCGAGCTGTTCAAACGTCGGGCAGATCCCGACGCCTGGAGCGTCCCCGTTCACCGAGAGGCAATCGCCGCCGAGATTCACCGGAGGGAGCTTGAGAGACTGACACGAGCCACAACTGCCGCAACCCGCACAAGCTGGGCCGCGATAATCACCTCACTGGCCGCACTGCTGACGTTACTGGCCCGCTTCCTGGGCTTTCTCTCATAGGTTACGAACGTGCGGGGAAGATTCTGGGAAGAGATCGTTTCCAGTTACAAAATGATTGCCTACTTTTTCCCGCCGATCACCTACTCTCTTTGGGAGCACAGGCGAGAGCCGGCCTTCTATGGGATCGATCCGGGTCTGTGGTGGTTCCACCGAATCGTGGACGCACTGGGCGTCGCCTCAATAATTCTGGCCTGGGTTTGCTTCATTCGCGCCGGGGAAGATTACAGCGAAAGGGCCAGGAATAACTTCGGCCGGAAGGATGAATGAACAGATCTGACTTTCGCCGCCGGCCCCGCGGTGCTCGCCGCTGGCCCGTAGCACCAACACCGAGCTAGGACACCACCCCGATCGTTCGGATCCGGAGTGGCTCTGGTCTAGTGGTGCGGACCTTGGTCCCCATTATTCGGATCCCGGTCCGGGTGGTCTGGACCTCGGTCCCAGTCATCGGCGGTCCGAGCGATCCGGACTCGGTCGCGAGGGTCCGCATCCCGTTCCGGGTGGTCCAGAATCTCGGTCGCGGTCGCGACCGTCGAGATCCCGGTCCGGACTCCTCGCCGCGCTCAGCCGGCGGCCGGAGTTGAGGCGAACAGCCGGTCGATCGCTCCGGCGTGCCGCGCGGCGAGGGTCGGCCGGCGGAGGCTGCCGGTCCAGGTGATCTCGTCCGCTTCGAGGGTGAAGGGCGAGGGGAGGAGGTCCCAGACGCGGATGCGCTCGCGTTCCGGCAGGCGCGCGTTGATCCCCGAGACGTCGTCCGCGAAGAGAGCGCGCAAGCGAGGATGGGCGATCAGCTCGTCCGGGGTGCCGGCGGGGAGACCGAAACGGCGCGCGGCGAGCGCCAGCTCCTCGAAGTTGGGCACGAGGAGGGCGCCCGGCACGCCGCGCACGACGACGTAGGCCTGGGCGACGAAGTGGCTCGCGCGGAGCAGGCTCTCGAGCGGGGCGGGCGCGATGCGCTTGCCGGTGGCATCCGGCGCGAGGTCGGCCTTCGCCCCGAGCAGCTCGAGCATTCCGGCGTCGTCGATCCAGCCCGAATCTCCGGTCCGGAAAAAGCCGTCCGGCCCGGCTTCCGAGGCGGCGACGTTCGGGCCCCGGACGAGGATTTCCCCATCCTCCGCGATGCGCAGCTCGACTCCCGGTAGCGGCGCCCCGGCCGTGCCGGGGCGGATTGATTGCGGCGTGTTGAGGGCCGCGACGCCCGCGGTTTCGGTCGAGCCGTAGCCCTCGTAGACGGGGATGCCCATCGACCAGAGGAAGGTGATCCAGCCGTGGGGCAGGCGCGAGCCGCCGGAGAGGGCGAAACGGAAACGCCGGCCGAGGCGGGCGCGGAACTCGGCGAAGAAGAGGCGGTCGATCACCGCGAGCTGCGCGCCGTAAAAGCCCGGCGGCCTGCGGTGGCGCAAGCGCCAGGCGTAGGCCTGGCGGGCGGCCTTGACGGCGCGGCGGAAGATCTTCTGCCGCCATTCCGGCCGCCGCTGCACTTCTTCGAACAGGGCGTCGAGCAGGACCTTCCAGCTCGTGGGGTCGGAGCTCCAGACGTGGGGCTCGACCGCCAGGAGGTCGCGGACTCCCGTCGCCCCGGGCGCGGCGTGGGCGATCGTCGCGCCGCGCAGCAGGCAGAGGTCGTGAAACGCCCTTTCGGCGGCGAGGGCGATCGGCCGGCCGGAGAGCGCGACGTCGCCCCTTC
>DATMZU010000541.1:0-2346 GCA_035607435.1 Thermoanaerobaculia bacterium
CCGCCGCTCTCGTTCTCGTCGGTCTCGCTTCCGCCTGTGCCTCCGCCCCACCGGCGAAACCGAAGCCGAACGAACCCACGAACACCATCGCCACGTCCGGGCCCAAGCTCGGCGCGCAGCAGATCGAGCCCACGAAATGCATCTCCGGCGGGCGCTACCTCTTCCTGGGCGTCGACCTGATCGACGAGCGCTCCGGCCTGATCGTGCGCCTCGTGTACGATCCCCTCCGCGACGAATTCGTCCGGATTTTCGATCCCAAGCTCAACGAGACCCGCACCCTGATCTTGAGCCGCGCCAACTGCAAGACGTTCAAGGCCGACCTCACTTTCGGCGACTCGATGGTCAACGGCATCCGCGAGATGAAAGCCTCGATCGATCTCGACTGCGAAACACCCGGCGGCAACTTCGCCGTGGGGAAGGTCGCGAGCGAGAGCTGCCTGTAGAGAATACCGTTCGCCCGGCCCTTCCCCTCTTGCCGCCGACTTACGGCGCTTCCTGGACCCCCGAGAGATCGATCACCGGCGTCCCCCGCATCAGGACGGCGTAGAGCGCGAAGGCGACCCCGAAGCCGACGAACCAGGCGTAGTCATACAGCACGCGCAGGCTCGGCACCACGAGGCCGATCAGAGCGACGGCCACCCCCGCCAGGAGGGAGAGAAGTGCCTTGGCGTTCCAGCGGCCATAGATTCCGTTCGGGGAATAGAGATCTCCGAGCGACAGGCGTGCCTTGCGCACCAGCCAGTAATCGGCGATGAAGATGCCGGCGATCGGCCCGAGGAAGCTCGAGTAGCCGACCAGCCAGCCGAAGATGTAGGTGCCGTAGTCGCTGAGCAGCCGCCAGGGACGGATCACGATGCCGAGAACCCCGGTCAGCAGTCCGCCGATCACGTAGCTCACCCGCGCGGGCCAGAGGTTGGCGAAGCCGTTCGCGGGCGCCACGACGTTCGCCGCGACGTTGGTGGTCAGGGTCGCGATCAGGAGCGCGAAGAGCGAGATCAGGATCACGAGCGGGCTGCCGAGGCGCGACAGCAGGACGACCGGATCCCAGATCGCCGTGCCGAAGATCAGCACCGAAGCGGAGGTCACGGCGACCCCGATGAAGGAAAACATCGTCATCGTCGTCGGGAGGCCGAGGAACTGCCCTCGAACCTGCGCGCGCTGATCCTTGGCGTAGCGCGAGAGATCGGGGATGTTGAGCGCGAGCGTCGCCCAGAAGCCGACCATGGCGGTCAGCGACGGGACGAAGAAGCGGAAGAATTCGGCCGAGGTCCGAAACTGGCTCGGCTGCGCCAGGATCGGCCCGAAGCCGCCCGCGCGGAGCGCCGCCCAGGCGAGGAGCGCGACGCCGGCCACGAGCAGGAACGGCGCCGCCCAGGCTTCGAAGTGCTTGATCCCGTCGCTGCCGTTGACCACGATGTACATGTTCATCAGCCAGAACGCGGCGAACGCGAGCCACGCCCCGCCCGGAACCTTCGCCCAGGCCGGAATCGCGGTCAGCAGCATGGTGTGGATCGCCTGGCCACCGATCCAGGTCTGGATGCCGAACCAGCCGCACCCCACGAGACCGCGGAGGAGCGCCGGAACGTGCGCCCCCGAGGTGCCGAACGAGGCGCGGGCGAGCACCGGAAAGGGGATCCCGAAGCGGGTCCCGGCGTGCGCGATCAACACCATGGGCACGAGCACGATCAAATTGCCGAGCAGGATCGTGACCATCGCCTGCCACCAGCTCATCCCGCCGCCCACCAGCCCGGCCGCCATCATGTAGGTCGGCACGCACACCGCGAGACCGATCCAGAGCGACGCGATGTGGTAGGTCGTCCACGTCCGCTGGGCGACCGTCGTAGGAGCCAAGTCGGCATTCGAGAGCCGAGGGTCGGACGGCGGCGCGGCGAGCTCGTAGAGATCACCGCGAACGCGGCGCATCTCAGAGAGCCGCGCAGGTTGGGGCGCAGAGGGCACTCGATTTCCGTTCATGACCGCTCCCTCCCGCGCTTTACCCAGCGATGGGCTCATCCAGCAGGTCTAGAACGTCCTGCTCGACTTTTCGTGACCGCACCAAGTCGTTGAGATCATCCGGCTCGTGGATCATCTCGCCTCTCCTACTTCAGTTCCGTCGCGGCTCGGAGCACTCGCAGGGGATCCCTGGACCAGCGTTCGTCGATGGAAACGTTGCTCGAGAGCTTGCCCGCGCACTTCGCGTGAGGATCGAGCCCACCCGGAAGCGCGAAGGAGAACTCCCACCGCTCGGTCACCGCGTGAAGGCAAGCGGCCACGACGTCGAAGTCTTGGGGGCTGTAGTACCGGGAGCAGGGGTCGCTCTTCGCCGCTCGCGTCCGCTGAAAATCG
>DATMZU010000546.1:0-3127 GCA_035607435.1 Thermoanaerobaculia bacterium
AGCGCCGCGCTGCTGCATCGAGTTAGAGCCTCCGGACCTCGATCTCCGTCGGTTCCGCATCCCAGTAACGCTTTCGGGCGGGCCTATCCGTCAGGAGTTTTTCGATCTCTACCTCTTCGGGCTGGTGGCCCGGATAGGCAAGGACGATCCAGAGAGTTGCGGGTCCCGCCGGTAGGTCCCCAAGGAGGCTCCCCTGAATCTTCATCGCGCCATTCGGGAAGCGATCGGAAGCCGCGCATTTCACGGTGATCAATTTCCTGTCGTTGGGTTTTCTCAGTTTGAGGTAGCAGCGGGGGGCAAGCGGTGCGAGGGAAGAGAGCTTCGCCGCGGGATGCATTTCGGCGGTGAACTGCGCGCCGGCCACGAGGGCGGTTGTCGCCTGAGGCTTCTGGTCGCCGCGTCTGGTTTCGATGCCGGATTTGACCTCGGTGACCGTTATCACGGGCAAGCGCGGCAGGAAAATGACGAAGTAGAACGCCACCGCCGCGGCCGCCAACCCCGGACCTGCGAACCCTAACCGCCACCCGGGAAACGTGAATCCGCGGCGGTTCTTCTCCTCCCGTACCGGCCGGGGCCGTTCCTCGGGAACCGGTACCTCAGGCGCTTCAGCCTCGGCCGGAGACGCACTTCCCGGCACCAGCTGCCCGAACATCCCGGCCATGCGGGCGCGGAAATCCTCGTCGAGGGGCCGGAAGGCTTCGAAAGCCATCTTGTCTTCGGAGGAGGTTGCGGCGAGCGTTTGAAGCTCTGCCTCTTCCTCGGGGGAGAGGTTGCCATCGGCCAGGCGGTCCCAGCGCTCCCAGCGCTGGGGCTCTTCCGCCTCTTCTTCAAGGGCGGTGCGGGCAAGGTCGCGTAAGAATCCAGAGTCGTCCATGGTAGGTCGTCCTGTCATGGCTTTTGCGGTTCCCCGTCGGGATTCGACAATTCGTCGCGAATTTGGCGCACCAACTGGCGCAGTCGGCTCTGCCATTTGTAGACGGCGGCCAGGCTTTTGCCGGTTTTTTGGGCGACTTCCTCCGGAGAAAGCTCCTGTAGAAACAGCAGATTGAACATCTGCCAGCCTTCGGGCGTTTGCGCCTCCTTCAAGCCATCGAGCAGCAAGCGCAGCACTTCGCGCCAGGCGGCCTCGTGTTCCGGGCTGGCGCTGCGGTTCTCCGGGTTGAGATTTTCGTTCGGCGTCGGGTCGTCGCGCCAGGGGCTGCGCGTGGGATTGCGCAAGATGCCCACCGCCCTCATCCCCGCCACCAGGCCGACGAAGTTCGGCAGCGATAGGCCGCGCTCCGGGTCCCAGGAGCGCAGCACGCGTGCATCTTTGGAGAACAGGTAAAGGAAGACCTCCTGCACGAGATCTTCCACCTCCTGCCGGATGTCGCGCCCAGCCGCCGCGCCTTGCCGCCAGCTGAGTAGCGCGCGGTTGACCCGCTTCTGAATTACCGGGGTCAGCAGGTCCACCAGCTCGCGTTGCGCGGCCGGCTCGCCCGAAAGCGCCCGTTTGAGAAGGTCCTGCATCTCCTGGTGGTCCATCATCGAATCTTCGGAAGTGGGAAGAGTGTACCCGATCCGCGGCGGGCTTTTCGCTTCATTCTTCTGCACGCAAAGGGCGGAAAAGTCTCCCTGCGTCCGTCGTGGCTTCCTTTTCCTTGGACTCAGGGGATGGTGCGTTACCCAGAGAGGTACACTCGGCGCTCACACCTCGCCCTCCGAGCGTCTCCGGGGTTGCGGCGAACAGGCGGCGGAGCCGCGGAGGTTGACCGAACGATGCCTGTGATGCGAAAGCGGCCGAGAAAGCCGAAACCGAAGCCTCTGCCCGAGCGGGCGCCGGGCACCGAGATCCCGACGCTCGGGGCGCGTGTTCGGGAGGCCGAGCCGGGGTTGTCGTGGCGAGCGGCGCGGGAGCGGATCGCGGCCGGGGGCGTGACGGTCGATGGCCGGGTGGAGCGCGAGGCGGCGTTCCGTCCGGAGCCGGAGAGCAAGATCGAGATCGCCGCGGCGCGGCCCGGGGGGGCACCCGCGGTGCCGGCGATCCGAATCGTTCATTCCGACCCGGACGTCGCGGTGGTGGTCAAACCCGCGGGCGTCCTCACCGTGCCGTTCGAGGACAAGGATCGCGACACCCTGATCGCGCTCACCCGCGTCGCCTTGAGACGGCGGGAGACCGCGAAAGGCAACAAGCCGAACCTCACCCTGCGCGCGGTCCAGCGCCTGGACAAGGAGACCTCCGGCCTGGTCGTCTTCGCTCGCAACATCCCGGCCCAAAGAAAGCTGCAAGAGCAGCTCGGCGAGCACGCGGCGCTGCGGCGCTACCTCGCGCTCGCGGAAGGCAAAGTCGAAGCCGCCTACATCGAAAGCTGGCTGGTCGAAGATCGGGGCGACGGCCTGCGCGGCTCCTGGCGCGGTCCGGGAGGGCCGCCGCGGGAAGCCAAGCGCGCGGCCACCCGCATCCGACCGATCGAACGCCTGGCGGGGGCGACCCTGGTCGAGTGCGAGCTGGAAACCGGCCGCACCCACCAGATCCGCATCCACCTCGCCGAGGACGGCCATCCTCTCGTGGGAGAAAAGGTCTACACCCGCGACGCCCGCGCGGGAAAAATCCCGCGCATCGTCGCCTCCCGCCCGATGCTCCACGCCGCCGAGCTGGGCTTCGACCATCCCCACAGCGGCGCCCGGTTGCAATTCGAAGAACCGCCGCCGGAGGATTTCTTGGAGATCCTGGACCGGCTACGGCTGGGGCGGAAGGGCGCGAGATAAGAGTCCTGCATCGGCGTTCGTACCGGCGGCCCTACGGCTCCAGGCTGAACAGCCCCGCGCCGTAGGTTCCGGCCCAGAGGCGGCCGGGGATCTGCGGATCGGGAACGAACGATCCGTTGAAGGACGTGGGGAGACGGCGGCCGACGGGTTCCCAGGTGGCGAGGGTCGGATTCCAGCTGAAGACGCCGCGACCGGTGATTCCGGCGTAGAGGGTGCGGCCGACCCGCTCCAAGCGATCGACGGTCGGGTTGTCGCCGAGGTTCCCGAGCGGATGGAAGGTCGTGCCGCCATTGAGGCTTTCCCAGACTCCGGGACGGATGGCGAAATAAATATGCTGCGAGTCGCCGGGATCGATCAGGATCGAATGGATGACGTGCCC
>DATMZU010000560.1:0-10655 GCA_035607435.1 Thermoanaerobaculia bacterium
TCTCAAAGACGTCTTCTAACGTCTGGTTCGCCGAGCAGGTAGACCCTTTTTAGCATTCGCAGTCGGTCGCGCCCACCACTGATCTGAGCCGGCTCACCTGTGAGCTGGATCGGCTCCATGAAATTTCCTCCCGAGAGACGCGCGTTCCAGAGGCTACCGGGGGCTGCGGATCGCTTTTCGCCCATCGGCTGGTAGAATAGCCCCTCAGGGCGGTCTCCGCCCTGCCCCCTTTCAGCCGCTACGACACGGCCGGTGGCCTTGAACACGAGGCTTTCTTACCCGATCCGGCCCGAGGAAATCCTGAACATGGCACGACGGATCAACAACCGGTTGTTCTACTTCACCATCGAGGACGAGGGCATTCTGGCCGAGGCCTTCGCCCAGTTCGAGCACGAAATCTACGCCATCACCTACAAGGTGCTGGGCAGCGAGGACGTGTTCGTCGCGACCAGCGAGACGCGGGACGCGATGGATCGGCACGACATCCCGTACAACCTGCTGGCCGAAGAGGATGGCGGTAAGCTCGGCGTGTTTCATTCGCCGCTGTCGCGCGAGGAGCTGTCCGACTACGAAGACGCGCTGAGGGCCTTGACGCTCGCCACCCGCTCGATCGGAATGGCGTGCGTCGGGATCAACGGCGAGTCGAACCTCGGTTTCGACCTTACGCCCGACGGGGCGAAGAGCTACACCTACTTCACCGCGCCGGCCGGCCACACCTTCATCTGGCGGACCTTCAAGGAGCGCCAGGAGGCGATCGATTTCCTGTCGCAGCTGACGATCGGCGAGAAGAAGGCGGTCGAATGGGCGGAATCGCTGCCGCTCGCCTCGGTCAAAGAGCTCAAGTCCTACCATTGAATCTTCCCCTGTTCGACAGCCCCGAGCCGACCTATAGCGTCTCGCTGCTCTGCGGCGAGATCCGCGACATCCTCTCCGAGGCGTTCGGGGCGGTCTGGGTGGCGGGCGAGGCGCAGCGGGTCAAGCTCTCGACCCGTGGCCATCTCTATTTCGAGCTGATCGAAAAGGGGAGGAGCGACGACATCGTCGGCCGGCTGGAGGCGGTGATCTGGAAGACCGATCTCCTGCGCCTGCGCAAGGTGCTCGGGGCGACCGGACAGGAGATCGCCGACGGCGTCATGCTCCGCTGCCGCGCGGCGATCGATTTCTACGCTCCGGGCGGCCGGCTTCAGCTGACCGTCAAGGACGTCGATCCGGTCTTTTCGCTGGGCCACCTCGAACGGCGGCGGCGCGAGACGCTCGCATCGCTCGAAGCCGCGGGGCTGCTCGAACGCAACCGCGCTCTGAGGTTTGCCGACCTGCCTCTCCGGGTGGCGCTGATCACCTCGGACGGCAGCGCCGCGTACCACGACTTTCTCTCCGGCCTCACCGAGAGCGGCTACGGTTTTCAGGTCCTCTTCTTCCACGCGGCGGTCCAGGGCAAAGAAGCGGAGCGCGAGATCGTCTCGGCTCTCGGCGCCCTCGCCGGGCTCGATCTGGATGCCGTCGTGCTGATCCGCGGCGGCGGTTCGCGCTCGGACCTCGCGGTGTTCGACGGCCGGGCGGTGGCCGAAGCGGTGGCCCGTTCGCCGTTTCCCGTGCTCTCCGGCCTGGGCCACGAGATCGACCAATCGATCGTGGACCTGGTCGCCCATACGGCCCTCAAGACCCCTACCAAGGTCGCAGAGTTCCTGATCGAGCGGATCGCCCGGCAGGAGCAGCGCCTGATCGACGCGGAGCGCCGGCTGATCCGCGAAGCGGAAGAACCGCTCCGCCGCGCGCGAGAGAGCATCGGCCGGGCGGAACGGGGAATCGCTCTCGGCAGGATGCGCCTCGCCGCTGCCTCGCGGAGGTTGGACGAGATCGCCCGGACGCTTGCGGGCTTCGCCCGCGGTGTGCTCCGCGTGGCCGGCCGCCGTCGCCGAGCCGCGGAAACCGCCCTCGTTCAGGCGGCCCCGGTCCGGTTGGCCCGGGCCGAAGCGCGCCGCTCGGGCGTTGCGGAGCGAACCGTGTCGGGCGCCAAAGGCCGGCTGCGCGAAGTGACCGCGCGCCTTCAAGGTCTCGAACGCCTCTGCGCGAGCCTCGGTCCGGAACGGACGCTCGAACGGGGTTTTGGCATCACCCGAGACGCCGCGGGCCGCCTGGTGCGCGACCCGGCGCAAGTTTCCCCTGGAACCCTACTTTCTACCCGACTCGCCCGCGGTACGCTGGTCAGCCGCGCGGAGGAACCATGAGCCAGCCCCAAGAAGAAACCCCGGATGCCACGGCGTCCGAGCCCGCAAGCTTCCGCCTCGCGATGGAAGAGCTGGAAGCGATCCTCGAACGGATCGAAGGCGAAGAAATCGATGTCGATGAGCTCGCCGCCGAGCTGCGCCGCGCGACGCAGCTCTTGGAGCTTTGCCGCGGCAAGATCCGCAAGGCGGAGGTCGAGGTCACCCAGATTGTGCAGAGTTTGGAGAGGGAAGGGGAGTAGGGCGCAACCCCCTCCTCGGTCCTCCCCCACAAGGGGGGAGGAGGGCTCTCCGCCGGGAGGAAGAGGGTGACTGAGCCGACGGCTCGCTTTTCTCCGCGAACCGAGCCGTATCGAAGCGACCGCCCCGTCCGAAGGGATAGGGCACTTCGCCGAAGCGTCCCTCCCCCCCTTGTGGGGGGAGGACAGGAGGGGGGCGCTTCGCAGGGCAAATCCCCTCGATTGACACACCGCGGCATCGATCCTACGATCTCTTTCGATTTATGCCGCGAAGCGGCAATTCGAGACTTCCGGAGGATCGACCGTGTCCAGCCCCCAAGGTTTGCCCGATGCCCCTGTGGAAAGAGCCGCTCCGGGCCGGTTGATCGTCGAGAACGGTCTCGCCTGGCTGGTGTTGGACGAACCGGAGAAGCGGGTGAACGTGCTGTCGTCGCGCGCGATGGGCTGGCTGGGAGAGCAGATCGACCGGTTGCGCGACGATCCTCCCGCCGGGTTGGTGATCCTTTCGGGCAAGCCGGATTCGTTCGTCGTCGGGGCGGATCTCGAAGAGCTGGCCACCCTCGAAGACTCGGAATCCGTGGTCGATCTGCTGCAAAAGGGGCATGAGCTGATCGGCCGGTTCGTCGATCTGCCGTTCCCGACCGTCGCCGCGATCCATGGTTCCTGCCTGGGCGGCGGGCTGGAACTGGCGCTCGCCTGCCGGTTCCGGGTGGCGACTTTAAATCCGAAGACCAAGCTCGGCCTGCCCGAGGTGCAATTGGGGCTGATCCCCGGGCTCGGCGGCACCCAGCGCCTGCCGCGGCTGATCGGCGTGCCTTCCGCCCTCGATTTGATCCTCACCGGCCGCCAGCTCGATGCCCGGCGGGCGCAGAAGCTCGGCCTGGTCGATGAGATCTGCCACCCGACCGACTTGCGCACGGCGGCCGAGAAGCTCGCGCGCAGCTCGGGCGCGGCGCGGCTCGGGATCGAAAAGCGCCGCGGCCAAGGCCAGGGTTTCGCCGCCCGCGCGGCCGGATTGCTCGCGAAAATCCCGTTCGCCGCCGATGCGCTGGTCTACGGCAAAGCCCGCACGGGAGTGCTCAAGAAAACCGGCGGGCACTATCCGGCTCCCCTCGTGGCGATCGACATCGTGCGCGAAGGGATGAGGCGACCGTTGCCCCGGGCGCTCGATCTCGAAGCCGGGGCGTTCGCCGAGCTGGTGGTCTCCGAGGTGGCGAAGAGCCTCATCGGACTGTTCTTCTTGAAGACCCGCGGAGAGGCGCGCGCCGCGGCCATCGCGAAAGGGGCTCTGCCGATCGAGGCGATCGGCGTCTTGGGCGCCGGGTTCATGGGTTCGGGCGTCGCCCAGCTCGCGGCGGAGAAGGGATATCGCGTCGTCCTCAAGGACCAGAACCCGGCGGCGGTCGGCCGCGGCTTGGGCTTTTGCCGCGAGCGGTTCCGCGAGCGGGTGACCCGGCGACGGATGACCGAGCCCGAGATGCGGCAGGCGATGGGGCGCATTCAGGGGACGGTGGACGACCGGCCGTTCGCGCGGGTCGATCTGGTGATCGAGGCCGTGTTCGAGGATCTCGAAGTGAAGCGGAAAGTCGTCCAGGCGGTCGAGGCGGTGGCGCCGGAGACGCTGATCTTCGCCTCGAACACCTCGACCCTGCCGATCGCCCAGATCGCCGCCACCAGCGCCCGCCCGGAGCGGGTGGTGGGGATGCACTTTTTCAGTCCGGTCCACAAGATGCCGCTGCTCGAAGTGATCCGCCATCCCGGCACTTCCGACGTGGCGCTGAGCACCGCCGTCGCGGTCGGGCGGCGATTGGGCAAAACGCTCATCGTGGTGGCCGATGGCCCGGGGTTCTACACCAGCCGCATCCTCGCGACGTTCCTGAACGAGGCGGCCTGGCTGCTGGTGGAAGGGGCGACGATCGAACAGGTGGACGCGGCGCTCTCCGGATGGGGGTTCCCCGTCGGGCCGTTCGCCCTGCTCGACGAGGTGGGCCTGGACGTCGCGGCGCATGCCGGGCGGACGATGGCCGAGGCGTTTTCCGACCGGATCGAGACGCCCGAGGTGTTCGCCAAGATGCTCGCCGACGGCCGGCTGGGCCGGAAGGCGGGCAAAGGCTTCTACACCTACGGCAAGGGGCCGAAGAAGGTGGACCCCGCCGTCTACGACCTGATCGGCTGGCGACGGAAAGAGATTCCGATCGCGGAGATCACCGAGCGCTGCGTGCTCCAGATGCTCAACGAAGCGGTGCTCTGCCTGGAGGAGGGCATCCTCGCGAGCCCGGAGGACGGCGACATCGGCGCGATCTTCGGCCTCGGCTTTCCGCCTTTCCGTGGCGGCCTGTTCCGCACCGCCGACCGCTGGGGCGCGGGGGTCACCGTGGGCCTGTTGGAAGGTCTCGCCGCGCGCCACGGGCGTCGCTTCACCCCGGCCGCACGGCTGGTCGAGATGGCCGAGCGGGGGGAGCGCTTCTACCCGGCCGGATAGCGGCCGAAGGGCGATGTAGACTTAAGGTCGGTCTCTGCCATGTGGCTGCCCACGACCCTCTTCATCGTCTTTTCCCTGCTCTCCGTCGTGGGCGCCTACCTGATCGGCCGTCCGAAGAGCCTGAAGTTGGCTCTGATTCTCGCGTTCTCCACCCTGCTGTTCTTCGCCGCGCTCGCCGTGGGATTGCTCGCCCTGTTCCGGACGGCTCCGAATGTCTGAGCCGATGAACGATTCGGATTGGGAGGTGCGGCACCTCCAGATCATCGAAACGTTCGCCAATCCGTGGGAGGCCGAGCTGGCGCGCGCCCGGCTGGAAGGCGAAGGGATCGCCGCGGTAATCGCCGACCTGCATCTGATCGGCATGGATTGGATGCTGTCGAGCGCGATCGGCGGGGTCAAGCTGAAAGTGCCGGTCGAGGACGTCGAGCGGGCCAAAGAGCTGCTCGGAACCGAAACACCGCTCTCGGAGCTTCGCTTGGTCACGGCCGAAGATGAAACCCAGCCGCGTTGTCCGACGTGTCGCAGCGAGGATCTCTACCGCCAAAGCTGGTCGCGCGAAGGATTCTTCCTCGGCGCGATCTTCCTCGGATTTCCGTTCCCCGTCCTGCGCCGTCGGTGGATTTGCCGCAACTGCGGCGCGGTATGGAAGCGCGGCCAGCTCACCCCCGCGCTCCGGCCGGCCTCGACCGCGGACGAGGACGCCGAAGCCGACCGCCAGGCGGCGTTGGGGCAGGGGGGCATAAAACCTGGGTAGGGGCGGCCCCCCGTGGCCGCCCTCGAATGGCGCAAACCGATCGGGCGCGCGCCGCAACCGAAGGGCGGCCACGGGGGGCCGCCCCTACGCCGGGTGTGGAGACGGCGGAGTCGCGGCCTACCCGGGCAACACCCGCCGCTCCCGCCGCGCTCCGAAGAACGGCCGGCCGGCGGCGAGGCGGAAGAGGGTGCGCGAGGCGAGCCAGATCTCTTTGCGGCTCATTTTGCTCTGGGCGTGGACCCGGTTGTCGAAGCGGATCGGCACCTCGTGGAGGCGATAGCCGAGACGCTGGGCGTAGTACGACATTTCGAGCAGGTAGGAGTAGCCGTTCGAGCGGATGTCGCGCCGGTCGAGGTCGGCGAGCAGATCGCGGTGGTAGCAGCGGAAACCGGCAGTTGCGTCGCGGAGGGTGAGGCCGAGCAGCAGCCGGGCTCCCGCGTTCGCCGTTCGGGACAGCGCGCGGCGCGCGGCGGAGCAGGCTTGGGTGCCGCCTCCCGCGACGTAGCGGCTGCCGACCACGAGGTCGGCCCCTTCGCTCGCCGCAAGCAGCGCGGGAATCGATTCGGGCGCGTGGGAGAGATCGGCGTCCATCGAAAGGAAACGGTCGTACCCCTCGGCGAGCAGCTGGCGAAACGCGGTCCGGTACGCGGTGCCCAGCCCGAGCTTGCCGGACCGGTGCAGAACGCGTAGGTTGGGGGTCTCGGGAAGCATCGATTCGAGCAGCTCTCCCGTACCGTCCGGGGAGTTGTCATCGACGAAAAACAGGTCGAGCGGCATCGTCAGGCCGCCTGGTCCCCCCGGACCCCCGAGCGCGGTCAGGCGGCGCACGAGGGGCGCGATGTTGTCTCGCTCGTTGTAGGTCGGAATGACGACGACGGCACGCATGGCGAGGGCTCGGACGGAATAGTCTCGGCAGGAAGTTGTCGGGTGGATGAGCTCGGGGCAACGATTCCGGGCCATGGGATCATACCATCGAGGAGAAATTGCTTGCGCGAGTCATCCGGGAACGAGAGAGGCATCGACAGCGAGGGGGACAGGGAGGGCGACCTGGTAGCGCGCGGGGGCCCGGGCTGGCGCACCCTGCTCGCCGCGGCCGTGCTCTATCTCGGGACCCTGGGGGTGATCGGATTTCGGGTGTTCGGCCGGTTCGCCGACACCCTGCCCGCGACCCTTGCCGATCCGCTCCAACACCTGTGGATTCTCCGCTGGTACGAGAGCTGCCTCAAGCTCGGCCGATCGCCGTTTCTTGCGCCCGACGTGATGTTCCCGGTCGGGGCGCCGCTCGGATTGTTCTCGCCGCTCCATCTTCAGGCGCTTCTCTGGAACCTCGTCGGCTGGGCGCTGCCGAGCGACATCGCGCGCTACAACCTGCTCTGGGCGCTCGGTTTTCTGCTCACCGCGGCCGGTGGCTTCTATCTTTCGTGGCGGCTGCTGCGCGACCGGACCGCCGCGGTTTTCGGCGGCCTGCTCTGCCTGCTCGCCACTCCCGTGACGCTCCATGCCTTCTCGCACCTGGAGCTGATCTACGTCGGCGTGCTCGGGTTTTTCCTCGTCGGTTGGACCGAATTCATCGAGCGGCCGCGCGGCCGTTCGCTGGCGGGGGCTTTCGGCACCTACCTTCTGGTCTCGATGAGCGCGGCGTATTTCGCGGTCATGGCGACGATTCCCGCCGCCCTGTTCGTGATCTGGCGCGGCGCGCGCGCCATACGCACCGGATTTTGGGCCTGGCTGCGCGCCCGGCTGGTTTGGCTGCTCGCCTTCGTCGGGCTGGCGGCCGTGGCGCTCGCGATTCTGTTTTCGAGCCAGCTCTGGGCCAAAAGCCACGGGTTGGAAGGGCAGCGCGGGCGGATCGAGTTCACCCGGTACTGGGCTCCCCTCTGGGGCTACTTCATGCCCACTCTCGACCAGCGCGCGGAGCCGTTGCTGCCCTGGCACCCCTACCGGGACGCCGGGTTCGGCCCGAGCGGCATCGAGCGCGGGGCCTACCTCGGGATCGTGCCGATGCTTTTGATCGGCTACGCCGCGACGCGCCGGGAACGGTTCGCCCACGCGGGTTTTTATTGGGCGGCGTTCGGCCTGTCGGTCGTGCTCTCGCTCGGGGCGTACCGGCCGTTTCACCTCCAGCCGGTCTGGCTGCCCGCGGATTGGCTCTGGCGGATCTTCCCGCCGATGCGCGACCTGCGGGTTCCGGCGCGATTCAACCTGTTCGCCGCGGTGATCGCTTCGCTGCTCGCCGCGAGCGGTCTCGCGCATCTCCTGCGGCGGATCGAGCGGCCGAGGCTGCGCCAGCTCGCGGTGGCCGGCCTGTTCGCTTTGACGATTTTCGACCTTGCCCCCCCGGCCTACCCGGGCGTGGTGCCGCCGCCGATGCCCGATCTCTATCGGCGGATCGTGGCGCGCGACCCTCGGGCGACGTTTCACGAGGCGCCGTTCTTCGGCACCCGGGGATTCTTCCTGCCTTCGGCGACCGCCTATTGGCAGCTCGCGCACGGCGCGCGGACCAGCGGTGGATATAGCGGCATGATCAACGCCCAGCTGGAAGACAAGGTGGGCTACCCCTCGCCGTTTTTCGCCCGCAACCTGTCGTTCACCAACTATCTCGCGGAGCCGGGGCCGCAGTACTTCGACGTGGTTCGCGCCGACGCCCCCGACTACCTATGGGCGTTTCTTCATCACAACGGGTTTCGCTACGTGGTCCTGTATACCGACCCGACCTATTACACCGACCTGCATGGCGACATCGAGCGTCTCCTGCCGTTGCTCGCTCCGGCCGAGATCGACCGCGACCCCGCGGCGATCGCCTACGCGGCGGACCGCCTGCCGCCGCCGAAACAGGCGGTGATCGTGCCCGCGGAGGGCCTGCGCAGCCGGGAATTCTTCCGCAAGCGCTGGACGGCGCGGATGGGCCGGCGCGCGACGTTCGCGCTCTACAACCCGACGCCCGGGCGGCCGATCGTTTTCCGCCTGGGGGCCACGAGCTTTGGGGTTTCCCATTCGGCGCGGGTGATCCTGACGAGGCCCGGAGGCCCCGATCAGGACCTGATCCAACTGCGCGCAAACCCCGTTTTCTATCGCTGGTTCACGAGCGAGCCGTTTTTGGCCCCCGCGGGCTGGAGCGAGATCCGCATCGAGGCCGCGGGCGAGACGCCGCAAGATCCGGAGCGCGCCCAGTGGGGGACCGACCGGCTGCCGATCAGCCTGATGATCAATGCGGTCGAAGTCTCCGCCGCCGACGAGGCGCCCAACCCGGGCTGGCCGGTTGAGCGCCTCTTGCCGGAAGAGAATTAGCTCAGACCGCGGCCAGCAGCTCCGCTGGCTCGACCCTCTTCCTTCCGAGCTGCGCCGCGAGATCGGCGAAGCCCTCGAAGGTCAAGCTTTGCGCGCCGTCCGAGAGCGCGTGATCGGGATCGGGATGGACCTCGACGATGATCCCCTGGGCGCCGGCCGCGAGGCCCGCGTGAGTGAGGGCCGGCACGATCGAGCGGAGGCCCGCCGCGTGGCTCGGATCGACGATCACCGGCAGATGGGTCCGCTCGCGCACGATCGCCACGGCGTTCAGGTCGAGCGTATGGCGGGTCGCCCGCTCGAACGTTCGGATGCCTCGTTCGCACAGGACGACCTGATCGTTGCCGTGGGCGAGGATGTATTCCGCCGCGTGCAGCCACTCGTCGATCGTGGCGCCCGCGCCGCGCTTGAGCATGACCGGCTTGCCGCTCCGGCCGGCGGCGCGCAGCAGGGCGAAGTTCTGCATGTTGCGGGCGCCGATCTGGAGCATGTCGGCGTAGCGCGAGACGAGCGGCACCTCCTCCCAGCTCATCACCTCGGTGACCACCGGCAGGCCGGAGATCCGGCGCGCCTCGGCGAGGATTTTGAGGCCGCGCACGCCGAGCCCTTGGAAATCGTAGGGGGAGGTGCGCGGCTTGAACGCTCCGCCGCGCAGCATGTCGGCTCCCGCCGCGGCGACCGCTCGCGCGGTGTCGAGCAGCATCTCCTCGCTTTCGACCGAGCAGGGGCCGGCGATCAGGATGGGCGTCCCGCCGCCGATTTCGAGCGAGCCGATGCGGACGATCGAGTCCTCCGCCTGGTAGCGCCGGTCGAACAGGGGAAACGCCGGCTTCGGCCGATGGTTCGGTCCCGACCCGGTCGCTCCGTGAGCTCCCGCATCGACCGTCGCGGAGGCGGGACCCTGCCAGGCGAGATAGCTGCCGAGCACGACGATCTGGTTGGTCAGCGCCTCGATCGCCTCGATCGCTTCGGCCACCAGCGGCTCGCGCGCCGCGCCCGCGATGTCGATGTAGAACCGGTAGGTCCAGGGGGCAGAGCGCTCCGGCCGCGACTGGAGCGCGGTGAGGTTGATGCCGCGGGTCGCGAACGCCTGAAGCACCGCGGCGAGCATGCCCGGGCGATGGTCGGTCCAGACCACCAGCGAGGTCTTCCGCGGCCGGTCGTCGAGCACCTCGGGCTGCGGATCGCGGGTGAAGGTGAGGAAACGGGTCTGGTTGGTCGGATCGTCCTCGATCCGGTCTTCGAGCACGATCAGGCCGTAGAGCTCGGCGGCCAACAGCGAGCCGATCGCCGCCTGCGACGGATCGGCGTCGCGCGCCACGATCTCGGCTCCCCCCGCCGTGTCCCATTCGCTCACCCGCTGGACGCCCGGCAGGTTCTTGCCCAGCCAGATGCGGCATTGGTCGAGGGCGACCGGATGCGACAGGACACGGCGAATCTGCGTCGTCGCCGAGCCCGGAACGCCGAGCAGGGCATGCTGGACCGGCAGCAGAATCTCGCGATCGAGGTGCAGCGCCCGGTCGCGGAACGCCTGCTGCAACAGATCTTCGGTGGTCTCGATCAGGCCGACCAGCGAGTTTTCGAACGGCAGGCAGCCGGCGTCCGCTTTCCCATCGCGCACCGCCTCGACGACGTCCGCGACCGTGCGGAGGGGGAGCAGCTCCAAATCG
>DATMZU010000584.1:0-3944 GCA_035607435.1 Thermoanaerobaculia bacterium
CGGCATCCCGACCGGCGGCGGGCTGATCTACCACCCCGACTATTCGCTGGAACCGATCCGCCATCCGGCGACCGAGGTCTACGTGGACGCCGAAGGGAAGCTGGTCCAAACGCTGCTGCTTCCGGGCGAGGGGCCGAACGAGCCGGAAGCACCTCCGGAACGACCCGATTACCTGCGCGAGATCGAGGCCGCGGCCTCGGGCACCCCGAACCCAGAGTCGATCCATTGAAGCTCTACGCGCTCGGCGACCTCCATCTCCGCCACGAATCGAACCGCAAGGCGCTGCTCGACCTGGCGCCGCACCCGGAAGACTGGCTGATCATCGCGGGCGACGTCGGCGAGACCGAAGAGCATCTGCGCTTCGCGCTCACCGTCCTGTCGCGCCGTTTCGCCCGCCTGCTCTGGGTCCCCGGCAACCACGACCTGTGGACCATCCCGCCGCACCCGGACGAGGTCCGCGGCGAACCGAAATACCGGCGCCTGGTCGAGCTGTGCCGCTCGTTCGGCGTGCTCACGCCCGAGGACCCGTACATCACCTGGCCGGGAGGTTCGGCTGCCGACGGCCCCGCGCCCGTTCTCGCGCCGCTCTTCCTGCTCTACGACTACTCGTTCCGGCCCGACCACATCCCGATCGAGGAAGCGGTCCAATGGGCCGCCGAAGAGGACGTCCTCTGCTCGGACGAGGTGCTGCTCCACCCCGACCCGTACCCCAGCCGCTCCGCCTGGTGCGCCGCGCGCTGCGACGACGCCGAGCGCCGCCTGACCGCGGCGGCCGAACGCGGGCCGACCATTCTGATCAATCACTGGCCGCTCAAGCGGGATCTCGCCATCCTGCCCCGCGTCCCCCGCTTCTCGGTCTGGTGCGGCACCCGGCGGACGGAAGAGTGGCACGTCCGATTCAAAGCCCAATGCGTCATCTTCGGCCACCTGCACATTCGCGCCACCCACTTCCGCGACGGCGTCCGCTTCGAAGAGGTCTCGCTCGGCTACCCGCAGAACTGGCACGCCGAGGACGGCATCGAACCCTACCTGCGCCAGATTTTGCCGGACCCGCGGAGCCCCACCACGTAAACCTACCCAGGGCGTTGCCCTGGGCTGAGATTACACGGCCCTTCAGGCCGTAAACGACACGTTGTACGGATTTTAGCGGCCTGAAGGGCCGCGTTCACATAGCCCAGGTCGTAGGCCTGGGTTGTGGGGGCCGCGCGCTCTCCCTACCCCGCAAACACCTGCGTATCCCGCAGCTCTTTCAGCTGGTCGCGGAGCATCGCGGCCTCTTCGAATTCCAGGCGCTTGGCGGCGGCGCGCATCTGTTTTTCGAGCAGGGCGATTTGTTCCGAGAGTGGCAGGTCGGAGCGGTCGGACAGCTCGGAGAGACGGGCGACTCCGGTCGAGTAGAGGTCGAGGTTCGCCATCTGGACGAGCGGGCTGTGGATGTCTTTGAGGATCGATTGGGGCTCGATGCCGTGCTCGACGTTGTGGGCCTCTTGCTTGATCCGGCGGCGGGCGGTCTCGGAGAGGGCGCGCTGCATCGATTGGGTCATCGCGTCGGCGTAGAAGATTACCCGGCCGTTCAGGTTGCGGGCGGCGCGGCCGGCGGTCTGGATCAGCGAGGTTTCGCTGCGCAGGAAACCTTCTTTGTCCGCGTCGAGGATCGCCACCAGCGAGACCTCCGGCAGGTCAAGCCCTTCGCGCAGGAGGTTGATGCCGACCAGGACGTCGAATTCGCCGCGCCGCAGGCCGGTGATGATCTCCACCCGTTCGAGGGTCTCGATGTCGCTGTGCAGGTAACGGACCTTGATCCCGATCTCCTTGAGGTATTGCGACAGCTCTTCCGACATCCGTTTGGTGAGCGTGGTCACCAGCACCCGCTCGCCGCGGGCGATGGTGGTGCGGATCTCGGCCACCAGGTCGTCCACCTGGCCCTTGGCGGGGCGGACGTCGATCACCGGATCGAGCAGCCCCGTCGGCCGGATCAGCTGCTCGGCGATCACGCCTTGCGTACGTTCGAGCTCCCAGGGGGCGGGGGTCGCCGAAACGTAGATCCGCTGGCCGATTCGGGCGTCGAACTCGGGGAACTGGAGCGGTCGGTTGTCGAGCGCGGACGGTAGCCGGAAGCCGTAATCGACCAGGGTCTGCTTCCTCGACCGGTCGCCGTGGTACATGCCGCGCACCTGGGGGATCGTCTGGTGGCTCTCGTCCACCACCAGCAGGAAATCGTCGGGGAAGTAATCGAGCAGCGTCGGCGGCGCCTCGCCCGGTGCGCGGCCGGAGAGGTGGCGCGAGTAGTTCTCGATCCCGTGGCAGGAGCCGATCTCCTGGAGCATTTCGAGATCGAACATCGTCCGCTGTTCCAGCCGCTGGCGCTCCAGCAGCTTGCCCTGGGCCTCCAGCTCGGCGAGCCGCTCCTGCAGCTCGACTTTGATCGTCTCGATCGCCCGGATCATCCGGTCCTTGGGCGTCACGTAGTGGGTCTTCGGAAAGACCGCGATCCGTTCCACCTCCTCGAACGCCTCGCCGCGCAGCAGGTCGAAGCGGGTGATCCGCTCGATCTCGTCGCCGAAGTATTCGATGCGCAGGCCGATCTCGTCGTAGGAGGGGAAGATCTCCAGCACGTCGCCGCGCACCCGGAAGGTGCCGGGGTAGAGATCCATCTGGGTTCGCTGGTACTGCATGTCCACCAGCCGGCGCAGCACCACGTCCATCCCCTCTTCGGCGCCCTTTTCGAAGAAATGGAGCATGCCGAAGAACGATTCCGGCGAGCCGAGGCCGTAGATGCAGGAGACCGACGAGACGATCAGCACGTCGCGCCGCTCGAACAGCGCCTTGGTCGCGCGCAGGCGAAGGCGCTCGATCTCCTCGTTGATGTTGGTCTCTTTCTCGATGTAGGTGTCCGACTGCGGGACGTACGCCTCCGGCTGGTAGTAGTCGTAATAGGAGACGAAATACTCGACCGCGTTGTTGGGGAAGAAACTCCGGAACTCCTGGAACAGCTGCGCGGCGAGGATCTTGTTGTGCGACAGCACGAGGGTCGGCCGGTTGACCGCCTCGACCACCTTGGCGATCGAGAAGGTCTTGCCCGACCCGGTGACCCCCAGCAGCACCTGCTCTTTTTCCCCGGCCAGGATGCCCTCGGCGAGCTGCCGGATCGCCTCCGGCTGGTCTCCCTGCGGCTCGAAGCGCGACACGACGTGGAATTGGCCCATGGCCGGAGATTGTAGTGGGTTCGCGAGCCGGCGCGGGACTGCGGAAAATCGGTGCTCGCTTCGCCGGCCGGCAAGCACCTGAAAAATAGAGGGAGAAAATCGCAGCGCCGGTCGCGTGGCATCCACGCCCCCCTAGGGAGTTTTGCCCCGGCAACTCTTCGGGTTGTTAGACGGCCAGATAACGCGATACTAATGACAGATATTTCGATTGGAGTCTGAAGTGATGACCGTGGTGCCCACAGAGTTTCCCTCCTACCTGATGCCCGTCGATTTGGCTCGACACGAGCCGGAAAGGGACGGTCGGCCGCTCCTTCCCGAACCTTTGCCGGCGTTTCTGATGCGACTGCTTTCCCGGGTCGAAGGCCTGCGCGGCGCCTCCCGGGTGGCGCTACTCCTGCCGAACGGCGAAGAGCTGGCGGCGCTGCTGATCCAGTGCGGCAAGATCTGCTACGTCGAGCGTTCGCCCGCCGGCAACGAGGCGACCGCGCTGCTGGCGGAGGAAGACCCCCAGGTTCTGGCCCTAATCGGCCGGCTCACCCACGCGGCGCAGGGCCGGTTCACGACGCTCTCGTCGCTGCTGCGGGACATCCCCCCCATCCTGGTCGGGCGGGTCCGCGAGTTTCTGCTCTCGCACACCGTACGGGGGATACTCGGCCTCGCCTGGGAGGCGGCCGGCCTCACGATCGAGCTGCGCCCGACGGCGCGCTATTCTGGCTCGTTCGATTCCCAGCTGAGCTT
>DATMZU010000037.1:0-7799 GCA_035607435.1 Thermoanaerobaculia bacterium
GGGCGCCCACCTTCGCGGCGCGGAACGTCTCGCCGAGGGCGTCCTCGGACAGTTTCTTGAGTAGCAGATAGCTGCCAAATTCCTCCGGGATGTTCATCGACCTCTCCTCAAGCTGCCGGCGGGTGAAACCCCCGCCCGGCCTGTCCGGAGCTTGGCGATCTCGGCGCAAAGCCCCTTCGCTGCAAATTTTTTCTCGGCTTTGATACACCAGGCCCCGGAGGCTGTCAACCGAATTTTCTTGATCTACCGCCCCGACTCCCGGGCCTTGCGCTCTTCGGCCCTCTGATCTCTGAAGTATTGGCGCTGCCAGCGCTCGACGTTGGCGGTGTGCTCTTGATAGGTCGTCGCGAAGGCGTGGGAACCGTCGTTTTTGCTGACGAAATAGAGATAGGGCACGGGGGCCGGGGCGGCGGCGGCGCGCAGGCTGGCGGCTCCCGGGGAGGCGATCGGGCCGGGGGGGAGGCCCGGGTACTTGTAGGTGTTGTAGGGCGAGCTCATGCTCAAGTCGGACTTACGGATGTTGCCGTTCCAGACCCCCTGGTGCTTGAGGGCGAAGATCACCGTCGGGTCGGCCATCAGGGCGATCTTCTGGGCCAGGCGGTTCTCGTAGACCGCAGCGATCAACGGCCGGTCGCCGTCCTTCTGCGCTTCTTTCTCGATGATGCTCGCGAGGATCACCACGTGGCGGACGCTCGGCGCGCCGGGGCGGGCGGTGAGCAGCGGCGCCACCTGTTTGTCGAAGCGGGCGCGGAAGGTCTTCACCAAGGTCGCCACCACCTCCCGCTCGGAACTACCGAGCGTGAAGTTGTAGGTCTCGGGGAACAGGTACCCCTCCAGGTTCTGCGCTTCCGGGTCGAGATCGGCGATCAGCTCGGGCGATCGCATCAGCGACAGGAACGCCTGGCGATCGCCGAAGCCCTCCTTCGCCAGCTGGTCCGCGGTCTCTTCGAGCGTCAGCCCTTCGACCAGGGTGATCGGATGGCGCATCACGTCGCCGCGCGAGATCTTGCCCAGCACCTCACGCAGGCTTTCAGCTCCGGTGAACTCGTACTCCCCCGCCTTGAGCGCCGGGTCGCGCAGAAAATAGACCAGATAGAACCGCGCGAGCCGGGCGTCCTCGATCACCCCCTCCTTCGCGAGCTGGGAGAGGATCTGGCCGGCGCTGCTGCCGGGGGCGATGACCACCCGCTTCGAGGCCCCTTCGAAGCCCTGATACGGCCGGACCAGCCGCAGGCCCGACCAGCCGGCCATGGCGAGCGGCACCGCGGCGATCAAGACGAGAATGCCGAGGCCGAGCAGGAACTTGCGGAACCCGGGGCGCTTGGTCTTGGGTTTCGGCCGGGCCGGCTTCTTCTTCGCGGGCTTCGCGCTCGCGCCGGGCGAGGACGCGGCCGGGCTCATGCGACCACCTTCTCTTCTTTCCCGGGCCCGGGCGGCGCGAGCGCCTCTTCGAGCAGGATCTGCGCCGCCACCGAGTCGATTCGCCCGCGCGCCCGGCGGGCATCGACCCCCGCCTCGCGCAGCCGGGCTGCAGCGGCGACCGTGGTGAGGGTCTCGCCCACCAGCCGGAGCGGCAGGCCGGTCGCCGCGCCGAGCTTCGAGGCGAAACTTCGGGCGCGCTCCGCCGCCGGTCCGCGGGTGCCGTCCACGTTCACCGGCTCGCCGACCACCAGCGACTCGACCTCTTCCTCGCGGATGATCTCGCCGATCCGGACGATCGCGGCCTGGTCGCTTTGCCGTTCGAGCGTCAGGAGGGGCATCGCGAACGTACCTTCGGCGTCGGAAATCGCGAGTCCGATCCGCCGCTCTCCGAAGTCGATGCCGAGGGTCCGCATGCCGGGAGGGATTCTACAGATGTGCTAGCATCCGCGCTCGCTTTCGCCCCAGGAGCCGCGTTCCAGAGCGGCTGTTCATAGCTACAAACCATCGATCTCCGACAACACCGATAGAGGATCCCGATGGACGACGTCGTCATCTTAAGTGCCGCCCGCACGCCGATCGGAAGCTTCCAAGGCTCCCTGTCCGGTTTTGCCGCCCACGCGCTCGGCGCCAAGGCGCTCGCCGGAGCGATCGAGCGCGCCGGCCTTTCCCCCGATCAAATCGAGCAGGTCTACATGGGCTGCGTGCTCACCGCCGGCCAGGGCCAAGCCCCGGCGCGCCAGGCCACCCTGGGCGCCGGCTGCCCGCCGAGCACCGGAGCGGTCGCCCTGAACAAAGTCTGCGGCTCCGGCATGCGGGCGGTCATGACGGCCGCCAACGACCTGCGCTGCGGCGATTTCTCCCTGGTCGCCGCGGGCGGCATGGAGAGCATGAGCCAGGCGCCGTATCTGGCGCTCGGCGCCCGCGACGGCTTGCGCCTCGGCCACGGCAAGTTGATCGACTCGATGATTCACGACGGCCTGTGGGACCCGTACGGCGACGTCCACATGGGTAACTGCGGCGAGCTGTGCGCCCGGGAGTACGGGTTCAACCGGGAGGAGCAGGACGCCTACTCGCTCGCGAGCTACGAACGCGCCCGGGCGGCGACCGAGAGCGGCGCGTTCGCCCGCGAGATCGTGCCGGTCGAAGTGCCGCAGCGAAAAGGCGATCCGCTGCTCGTCGCGCGCGACGAGGAGCCGTTCAAGGTCGATCTCGCCAAAATGCCCGGTTTGAAGCCGGCGTTTCAGAAGGACGGCTCGATCACCGCCGCCAATTCGAGCAAGCTGAACGACGGCGCCGCGGCGCTCGTCCTGACCACCGCGAGCCATGCGGCCGCGCTGGGCAAAACGCCGATCGCGCGGATCGTCGCCCACGCAACGTTCGCCCAGGCGCCGGAGTGGTTCACCACGGCGCCGGTCACCGCCGCCCGCCGCGCGCTCGATCGGGCGGGCTTGAGCGTTGCCGACATCGACCTCTGGGAGGTGAACGAAGCGTTCGCGGTCGTCGCGATGGCGTTCATGAAGGACCTGGGAATCAGCCACGATCGGACGAACGTCCGCGGCGGCGCGGTGTCGATCGGCCATCCGATCGGCTGCTCCGGCGCCCGCATCCTGGTCACCCTGCTCGACGCGCTCGCCGAGCGCAACTTGACGCGCGGCTGCGCCGCGATCTGCCTCGGCGGCGGCGAGGCGACCGCCCTCGTCGTCGAGCGGATCTAGGATCGACCGGGATAGGGTTCAGGCCTTCGAGAGCCCACGGAGGAAATTTCGACACATGAGCCGAGGCACCCCAATTTTCGCGCTCGCCTGCCTGATCGCCGGCTGGATCGCCCATCCCGGCGCCGGCCAAGAGCCGACCGCTCCGGCTCCGCCGCTCCCGGAAAGCACCGCTCCGGAAAGCACCCCGACTCCGGCGACCGCCCCCCAGGCGACCCCTCCGGCGGCCAACGCTCCGGCGGCTCCGGCCGCCCCGAAACCTCCCGCGACGGCTCCGGCCCCCGCGGTTCCCGCTCCGCCCGCCGGCCCGCCCGGCGCCGGGCCGGACCGGATCGATTTCGACCTCAAGTTCCCGACCGATAAAGGGGGCGGCGCCACCTCGGGCTCCGCCGAATCGCTCGAATACCAGCGCGAGGACTACGCCGTGCTCTCCGGCGAGGTCCATCTGCGCTATCAGGACATCGAGATCCAGGCCGACACCGCCGAGATCGACCTGACGAGCAAGAAGGTGCTCGCGCTGGGCAACGTCGTGCTCGACCAGGGGCCGCGGCGCCTTTCCGGCAAGAGCCTCGAATTCGACCTTTCGACCAAGACCGGTACGATGGCCGAAGCCCAAGCCGCGGTGACGCCCGACTACTACTTTTCCGGCGCGCGGATCTCGAAGATCGGCGACGCGACCTACCGGGTGGAAAACGGCGTTTTCACCTCGTGCAGCCAGAAGGTCCCGGACTGGAGCTTCAAGGTCAAGAAGGCGACGATCGAGATCGAAGGCTATGCCCGCGCGAGCAGCGCCACCATGCGGGCCAAGAAGCTGCCGGTCTTTTACTCCCCGTACATCCTCTGGCCGGTCAAGCGCGAGCGCGCCTCGGGTTTCCTGGTCCCCAACTTCGGCTATTCGCAGCGGCGCGGCAGCCTGATCGGCCTCGCCTACTTCCTGGAGCTGGGCCGCAGCTACGACATGACGTTCCACGTCGATCCCTACTCCAAGGGCTACCTCGGGTTGGGCGACGAGTTCCGCTACCGGCCGAGCGAGGGGACGCGCGGCGACTTCCAGGGCTACGCGGTGCGCGATCCCGACGCCTTGCCGGGCGAGAACGAGTGGCGCTGGAAGATCAACTGGAACCACGAGATGAACAAGCTCCCGTGGGGCCTGCGCGCCGTCGTTTCCTACGAGGACTTCTCGGATTTCAACTTCTTCCGCGACTTCGAGCGCGACTTCGACCGTAACTCGTTCCGCTTCCAGGACAGCCGCGCGTTCCTCGCCGGCAACTGGGGGCCGCAGTCGCTGAACATCCTCGCCAACGATCGCAAGATCTTCGTCGGCACGGGGCAGTTCGTCACCCAGCGCAAGCTGCCCGAGATCGACTATTCGATCCGCTCCACCCGGCTCGGCAAATTGCCGCTCTATCTGCAGGCGCAGAACTCGGTCAGCTATCTCGACCTCGAACGTCCGGGCAGCACGACCGGCAAGTATGGCCGCGTCGATCTGTTCCCGCAGCTCACGATCCCGGTGCATGCATTTCCCTGGCTTTCGCTCTCGGCCACCGTCGGCGATCGGCTCACCTGGTATGGCGACACGGTCGATCCCCTCACCCAGCAGTTCACCGGGAAAACCGAACAGCGAAACCTGACGTCCGCCTCCGGTCTGATCATCGAACCGTCGTTCTCCAAGATCTTCAACGCGAAGCTCGGCTCGCTCACCAAGTTCAAGCACGTCATCGAGCCGCGCATCACCTACACCTACTTCAGCGCCTATGACAACACCGCGGTGATCCCGCTGTTCGACGAGGTCGATTCGTCGTTCTCGCAGAACGTGGGGCGCGTGGCGCTGGTCAACCGCGTGCTCGGCAAGTCGGACGATCCGAAAGACGGCGGCGCCCGCGAGGTGCTGTACCTGGAGATCGCCCAGGCGTTCAGCCTGGATGACAAGCAGCCGCTCCAGATCTCGCCCCTCGACCCGCTGCACGTCAACACGACCGACGGACCCCTGGAGGCGCTGCTCCGCCTCAATCCGTCCAAGGGATTCAACGCCAAGGTCGACCTCTCGTACAACACGCTGTTCAAGCAGCTCCAGTCGCGCTCGTTCACCGGCGGCCTCGATTGGAACGGCGGCAACTCGGTCGATCTCACCTGGTTTACCACCTACCTGCCCCAGTCGGGAGAGGTCAACGGCGATCAAATCCGCCTCACCACCGGCCTGAACGTCATCCCGCGCCGGCTGCGGCTGGAGGGCCAGGTCGCCTACGATCTCGACCGCGCCAATCTCCAGCATCAGCGCTATGTCGCGAGCTGGACCAGCCAGTGCTGGGGGCTGCGCCTCGAAGTGCGCGACCAATCGGTGGGCGATCTTCACAACCGCGACTACCGGCTGTCGATCAGCTTGAAGAACGTCGGCACGTTCCTCGACCTCACCGGGCGCACCTACGCCACCGACGCGCTCGACCAGTAACATGGGATCGAAATGAAGGGGCTGATCCTCTCGGGCGGAAAAGGGACGCGACTCCGGCCGCTCACCTACACCTCCGCCAAGCAGCTGGTGCCGGTGGCGAACAAGCCGGTCCTGTTCTTCGCGATCGAATCGATCGTCGCGGCGGGCATCACGGACATCGGAATCATCGTCGGGGATACGAAGGAAGAGATCCGCGTCGCGGTAGGCGACGGGTCGCGCTTCGGCGCCAAGGTCACCTACATCGAGCAGGACGCGCCGCGCGGCCTCGCCCACGCGGTGATGATCGCCGAGGATTTCCTCAAGGACTCGCCGTTCGTCATGTACCTGGGCGACAACCTGATCGCGGGCGGCATCGCCAGCCTGGTCGAGGAGTTCGCGGCCTCCGAATGCAACTGCGAGATCCTGCTCGCCGAGGTGCCGAATCCGCAGCAGTTCGGCGTCGCCGAGCTGACCGAGGACGGCAAGGTCCTGCGCCTGGTCGAAAAGCCGAGCGAGCCGAAGAGCAATCTGGCCCTCGTCGGCGTCTACATGTTCGACCGGCACATCCACGAGTCGGTCCAGCGCATCCAGCCCTCCCGCCGCGGCGAGCTGGAAATCACCGACGCGATCCAGGACCTGATCGACCGCGGCCTCTGGGTCCATCCGCACATCGTCCGCGGCTGGTGGAAGGACACGGGAAAAGTCGAGGACATGCTGGAGGCGAACCGGATCGTGCTCGAAACGATCCTGCCGGAGAACCGCAGCGCGCTCGGGGGCAACAGCCGGATCGAAGGGAGAGTACAGATCGGCGAAGGGGTGGAGATTCTCGATTCGCTCGTCCGCGGGCCGGTGATCATCGGCGACGGCGCGAAGATTCACCACGCGTTCGTCGGACCGTACACCTCGATCGGCGAGCGCTGCCGGCTGGAGCGCTGCGAGATCGAGAATTCGATCCTCCTCGCCGACTCGGAGATCCACGACATCCCCGGCCGGATCGACGCCTCGCTGGTCGGGCGAAACGTCAAGATCGCCCGCAGCCACGAGAAACCTAAAGCTCACCGTTTCGTCCTCGGAGACAATTCCGAGGTTGGGATCGCCTGACCTGCGCTCGCTGATCTTGGGTGGCGCCGGCATGCTCGGGCGTGCCCTGGCCCCGGAGCTTCGGCGCCGCGGCTGGGCGACGCTCGCTTTGCCGCGCGGCCAGGCCGACATCCGCGATGCGGATCTGCTCGATCATTGGATGGATTCGTTCCACCCGGAGGTCGTGTTCAACTGCGCCGCCCACACCCAAGTCGATCGTTGCGAGGACGAGCGGGAGCTGGCGTTCGAGATCAACGGCCTCGCGGTCGGCCGGATCGCCGACGCGGCGGCAAAGATCGGCGCCCGGCTGGTCCACGTCTCGACCGACTACGTATTCGACGGCGAAGCGAAGTACCCCTACCCGGAAGACGCCCCGGTGGCGCCGCAATCGGTCTACGGCGAGAGCAAGCTCGAAGGCGAGCGCCGGGCGCTCCACCACGACCGTGCGCTGGTGGTCCGGGCGAGCTGGCTGTTCGGTCCCCACGGGCCGAATTTCGCCAAGACCATGGTGGGTCTGATGGAAAAAGGCAACCGCCAGCTCCGCGTGGTGGACGACCAGACCGGGGCGCCGACCTACACGCCGTTTCTCGCCCGCGCGCTCGCCGACCTCGCGGCGAGGGGGGCCTCGGGGCTTTACCACTACCGCAACCGGGCGAACGCCACCTGGTTCGAGTTTACGCGCGAGATCGCGCGCAACTGGGACGAAAGGGTGGACGTGATCCCCGTCACCACCGATCAATTCCCGCGCCCGGCCCGTCGGCCGGTCTACTCGGTGCTCGACGTCTCAAAGACCGAGGCGTTCCTCGGCCGCCGCGTCGAGCCTTGGGCCTGGGGCATGATCGAATACCTCGAACGCATCCGAAACGTCGGGCTCGCCGCCGCATGAACCTGGCCGCCGCCCCGAACCGCCCGACGAGGTCTCACGAAGGAGAACGTCCGTCATGAAAGCTCTGATCACCGGAATCACCGGATTCGCCGGCTCCCATCTCGCCGACTACCTGCTCGCCGAGCACCCCGACGTCGAGGTTTTCGGCATCTACCGCTGGCGCAGCAAGATGGACAACATCGAGCACCTCAAGGAAGGCCAGGTCACGCTGATCGAAGCCGACCTGCGCGATTACACCTCGATGCGCCGCGCGATCGAAAAATCGCAGCCG
>DATMZU010000586.1:0-2479 GCA_035607435.1 Thermoanaerobaculia bacterium
GAGGATGATCCCTCTCGATACTCCCGCCGGGCACGCGCTTCATCCCCCGCCGCCGCTCGCCGAGGACGGCGTGCTGACCTTCGATCGCCTGGCCGACGTCTACAACTCGGGCACCGCCCACGAAGAGGACCAGCCGGTCCATCTCCTCGTCGCGGACAAGAGCATCTGCGCCGACCGCTGCGCGAGGCTCTACGACAACCCCTGCCAGCGCTTCTGCCCCGCCGCCGTCTACGAGATGGTGCCCGACGCCGGAACGCCCTCGGGCAAGCGCCTCCAGATCAACGCGAGCAACTGCGTCCACTGTAAGACCTGCGACATCATGGACCCGTTCGCGATCATCACCTGGGTCCCCCCCGAGGGCGGCGGCGGACCGAACTACGGGAAGATGTAGACGAGCTTTGAGAAAGCACTGCGGGTGGAGCCCAGATTGATGTCCGACGAACCCGAGATCGTCCTTCTCCATCGAAAAATCGATCCCCGCGAGCTGGCTCGCCTGACGGGGGCCTACTTCGAAGACATGGTCAAGTACGTCGTGGACGTCGAGCTGCGGATCGCCGCCATAGGCGGTGAGCTCCATGCCGATGCCGAGCAACTTCTTCTTGCCAACGGGAGCCGGCAGATCGACCTTTGGGGTGCGAACTACTATCCGGGAAGGGGGCGAGAAGGCTGCATCGAATACTCCTCTCTCATCAACATCCGGCCCGCTCTGGGTAATCGGAGCATGTTGATCGGCGCCCCTGGGATTCAGGAACGGGTCCGCGCGATCACTTTCGATCTGATCGGAGAAGGAGAGCCCCTCCCGTGACCCAGCACTCTTCGCTCTCGCCCGAGCGCTGGGCAGCCTTCAATCTCGACCAGCAGATCTTGATGATCGGCAACGAAATGAATCGAGCGATGCGACTCATGCTGCCTGAAGATCGGGAACGCCTGATGCTCGCGTATGAACGGGTCCTCCGCCTGACCGACCTCACGATCGAGGTCAACCCCCGCCCGACGCTCCGGCGCGAGCTCCTGCGCTGGCGAGACCTCATCGCGGAGCTCTACATCCAGCCGCCGTCCGATCCGATGGGTCATTCTTCGGCTTTCCGGGCGCTCCTTCTTTTCACGCCTACGGCCTCCCAGCAGATCCCCTTCGTGTTGGGGGCCGCCGCTTCGACGTAACCCGGCCGCCGAGCCCCTACAGCCGGCCGAGCCAGGCGGGCACTTCTTCGGCCAGGTAGAGCGGGAGCGAGAGCAGCCGGTAGCTCAAGGGGCCGGCGGGCATGCGGACCTCGTGGCGCTCGTCGGCGAACGCGCCGGCATGGAGCCGGATCCCGAGGTCGCGCTTTGAGCGCGAGAGGAATTGGTGCAGGGACTTGAGAGCCCCCGACGCCCCCGATTTCACCTCGACCGGCACCGGGAAACCCGGCCCGGGCAGCAGGTAGTCGGTCTCGGCGTTGGCGCGAGCCGATTCGCTGACCCAGAAGAACAACGGCTCGCTGGCCGCTTGGCCGACCAGCAGCTGCTGGCCGACGAAGATCTCCGCCAGGCGACCGCTGAGCAGGCGTTCGAGCGGCTCGGTGGCGAGCGCCTGATAACCGGTGCCCAGGGCATGGAGGGCGAGGCCGACGTCCAGGGGCAGGAGCTTGGGCGCGGACTTCGGGCGCACGGCGAGAGGGAGCTCCAGGGAGTGGGTGGGCCAGGCGCGGGTGATCAGCAAGGCCGCTTCCAGCTTGCCCAGGGCGTCCTTCATCCGTTGCGACTTGCAGCCGGGGGCGAAGTTCTCGTACCGGAAGCGCAGGCCGTAGTGGTGCGGCAGGTTCTCGAAGGCGGCTTCGAGGTCGGAAACGGCGACTCCGCTGCGATACTTCTGAATGTCCTCCGCGAACGATTGCACGAGATCGGCCTGCACCTGGCGAACCACGGTCGGGCTGCCGGAGTCCACCCAGATCGCGACCGCCTCGGGCATGCCGCCCGTGAGCAGGTAGTCGCGCAAGAGCGCAAGGGCCTGCGCATGGAGGGGAGGAGCGATCTCGGCTCCGGGGACCGCGCCTTCCCGCAGGCTCTCGGCGAGCACTCCCTTGCCGAGCGCCTCGAGAAATTCCCGAAAGCCCAGGGGTCGCAGGGTCCGGAAGGTCACCCTGCCGACCGGAAAGGAGAATCCGCGCTCCTCGAGGCGCACTTCCAGGAGCGAACCCGCCGCAATGACGCCGATCTGCGGATAGTCCTCGCGGAAGAAGCGGAGCCATTGGATCGCCTCCGGGCTCTCCTGGACCTCGTCGAGAAAGAGCAGGGTGCGCTCGGGGAAGCTCGCGAGGTTGTGGCGCGCCGCCAACGCCTTGAGGAGATCTGCCGGCGAGCGGCAGGAGCGGACCAGGGCGAGATCTTCGAAACGCTCCAGGTTCAGCTCGAGGAACAGCTCGAAGCTGCGCCCCAAGTGCCGGACCGACGACGACTTGCCGGTCTGGCGCGCGCCCCGCAGGACGAGCGGCTTGCGATC
>DATMZU010000598.1:0-5212 GCA_035607435.1 Thermoanaerobaculia bacterium
CGATGCCGCAGCCCGCGCCGTCGTCGATCGCGCCGGTCCCGAGGTCCCACGAGTCGAGGTGCGCGCCGAGGACGATGAATTCTTCCTTCGGCGTCCCCGCGTCGCGTCCGGGAATCTCGCCGATCACGTTGGCCGAAGGGGCGTTGGGAAAGCGCTTCGTTTCCAGCTCCAGCCGGAAGCGCACGGCCTGACCGGACGCCAGCTCCCCTTCGAGCAGGTCGGAATCCGGGGCGGACAGCGACGCGGCGGGCACCGTCGCCTCCCCCTCGGTCATCCGCATCGCCCCCGTGTGCGGCAGGCGGTTCGAGTCGGTGCCGACCGACCGAATCAGCAGGCCCACCGCGCCTTTCTTCGCCGCTTCGGCGGCCCCGACACCGCGCACGCCGACGGCGGCGCCGTAGCCCGAGCCGTCGGGCTTCTTCTCCATATGGTTGCTGACGAAGAGGATCTTGCCTTTCGCCTGGGCGGGATCGAGCTTTTTCAGCTCCTCCAGGTTCGCCACCCCGAGAACCTCGGCCTCGACCCCTCCCGCCGGGCTTGCCGCGCTGCCGCCGAGCGCCGTGAGCGCCACCGTCTGCGGCCAGGGAGAGAGGATCGTGCCGGCGTTCCTTCCCCTCTCCCAGTGCGGCACCTCGACCGGCTCGGCGCGGACGTTCTGGAACCCGAGGGCGGCGAGCTTCTTTGCCGCCCAATCGACTGCGCGCGGATCGCCCGCCGAGCCGGCCGAGCGCGGCCCCACCTCGAACGTGAGCGAGCGGACGATCTCGTAGGCCTTCGTGCCCGCGAGCGCCTCGTCGCGCAACTTCTCGGCGACCTTGGCGATCGCGGGCGAGAGCGAGGGCGCGGTTTCCGCGGCGCCCCCGCCGGAGCCGGCCAGGACCAGCGAGACCACGGCGCAAGCCAATGCGCTCGAAACAGGGCGAACGTATGCCATCGCGGACGGCCTCCTCGAAGTCAGCTCGGGAACCAGGTCAAAACGAAGCGACCGGCTCGGCCCGCGACAGGTCGCGCAGCGCCGCCCGCCAATCGGCGAGCGCGTGCTCGAACACCTCGCGCGCCGCGGCCGCCCGGTGCTCCAGGTCTTCGGCGGCGGCGCGGACCTTCTGCCGCTCCCAGCGCAGCAGGTCGGCGATCGCCTTGTCGAGCTTCGCGTGCGCCTCGCCGATCCGGCGTTCTTTCTCCGCCTGAACCGAGACGACCAGACGGCCGACCCGTTCGCGGGCACCCTGGTGCTGCACGGCGGCCTTGGCGCGCAGGATCTGCAGGTCCGAGGCGCGGCGCAGCCCCTGGGCCAGACCGACCTTCTCCAGGCCCCAGATCAGCCATTTGGCCGGATCGACGTGCCAGGCGCGGATGCCGTTGCGATAGTCGAACGGGAAGCTGTGGTGGTAGTTGTGGTACCCCTCGCCGAACGCCAGGACCGCCATCACCCCGCTGTCGCGGGCGGAGACCTCGCGGTTGTACGGCCGGCGCCCCAGCATGTGGCAGGCGCTGTTGATCAGGAACGTCCCGTGGTGCGAGACCACGATGCGCAACACGGTGCCGACGATCAGGCAGCCGAGCAGCCGCCCGGTCAACAGCCCCACGAGCACGGGAATCCCGACCGCCACCGAGATCGCGATCGTCTTGTACCAGCGCCGCTGCCAGGCGATCAGCGGATCGGACACCAGGTCGCGGACGATCGTCTCGATGTGCTCTTCGGTGTCGAAGAAGACCCAGCCGATGTGCGCCCACCAGAAACCCTTCTGGATGTTGTAGGGGTCCTGCTCATGATCGGTATGGTCATGATGGAGCCGGTGGTCGGCCGCCCATTCGAGCACCGAGTTCTGAAACGTCGCGGCGCCGAAGAGCAGGTAGAACATTTTGACCGGCCAAACGGTCTCGTAGGTCTTGTGCGACCAGAGCCGGTGATATCCCCCGGTGATCGACATCCCCCCGGCGATCCAGATGCCGAAGAAGGTCAGCCACTCCGGCCAGCCGAAACCGTAGACCGCGAGGTACCACGGCACGGCGATGACGGCGGCGAGGAAGGTTCCCAGCAAGAAAATCAGGTTGGTCCAGTTGATCCGGCGGGTCGAGGCGGGCGCAGACACTTCCGTCACGATGTTTGACTCTCCGAAGGCAGTTGGAAGGGCTACCGGCTGGCGTCGTGGGAAAGAATAACAGGAAAGGGCGGTCACCCAACCTCCATAAACCGAATAAAGTTCGGCGCCCATGGATCCGACCCTTAAGAAGGAACGGCCTGTCGGCGCCCGCCTCGCGATGTTGACCGCGCTGGCGCTGGTGGCGTTCGCCGGCAATTCCCTCCTCTGCCGCGCCGCGCTCTCCGCCCCGGGGTTCAACGCCGGAGCTTTCACCCTGGTCCGGTTGGTCTCGGGTGCGTTCGCGCTCGGCCTGTTCGCCCGGCCCTGGAAGCAGCGACTCCATCCCGGCGCCGGAAGTTGGGTCGCCGGGATCGCGCTGCTCGTTTACGCCGCGGCCTTCTCCTGGGCCTACCTCCATCTCACCGCCGGGACCGGCGCGCTGCTCCTGTTCGGGGCGGTTCAGGCCACGATGAACTTCGCCGCATGGCGTTCCGGCGAGCGGCCCGGTCCGCTCGCGCTGGCCGGGCTGGCGTTGGCTTTCGTGGGCCTCGGCGTCCTGGTCGCCCCGGGCTTGGCGGCCCCTCCCCTCTGGGCCGCGCTCGCGATGCTCGGTGCGGGCGTCGCCTGGGGGATTTACTCGCTCCGCGGACGCGGCAGCCAAGACCCGCTCGGCGAGACGGCGACCAACTTCATTCGGGCCGCCTTCGTCTCCGTGATGTCGTTCTGGGTCTTCGCGCTGGTCAAGCGTCCGCCCCTGGTGGAGATCCAGATTCTGCCCCTGGCCTACGCGGTCCTTTCCGGCGCGATCACCTCGGGCGTCGGCTATGCGATCTGGTACACCGCGCTCCGCGGTCTCTCCGCCACCCGCGCCGCCCTGGTCCAGCTCGCCGTGCCGCCGCTCGCCGCCCTCGGCGGCATCCTCCTGCTTGGCGAGGCGCCGACCCTGCGCCTGATCGGCGCCACGCTCCTGATCCTCGGCGGGATCGCGCTCGGGGTGCTTGGACGCCGGGCGACGGCGTAGACTTGGCTGCACTTTTCGGAGAGGTCACCATGAAAAGCGTTGCGACCGGCCTGCTCGCCCTCTGGTTTCTGAGCGCCAACCTCGCGGCCGGCGTCGAGACTCCCCCATCCGATCCCAATGCCGAATCCCGCGCCCAAGTGGAGGCCGCCGTCCAATCCTACGCGGCGGCGCTCCGCGGCTCGGTGGAGACCCTGGCGGATCTGTTCGCGCCCGAAGGCGAGCTGATCCAGCCGGGCTTGGACCCCCTCGTCGGCCCCGAGGAGATCCGCGGCTTCCTCGCCCCGCGGGTCAAAAAGGTAAGGATCGAAGAAGCCACGATGACCTCCCGTGCCATCGACCTCTACGGCGACGAAGCCTACGTCTGGGGCGACTACAGCCAACGCGTCGCGGTGGGAGAGCAGCCCCTCGCCACCTTCACCGGCCACTTCGTCGCCCAATGGCACCGCACCCAAGGAGCCTGGAAATTGCGCCGCATGATGGTCCAACCGGCTCCGACGGCGGGCTGAGACAGCGATGAATACGACCCCTCGATTTCCAACCGGCTGGGATGATGCTCGCGTCCGCGAGGTGATCGGCCACTACGAGAACCAAACGGACGAGGAGGCTGCGGCGGAGCATGAAGCCGCGCTCGCCGAAGCCGGCGTGAGCCCCCTACCGCTGGAACGCGTACGAGACTTTGAAGAACGCTTGGCGGGCGACCGGGGTGAGGTCTCCTTGGTCGTCGAGGGAGCGGGCGTCGCCGATGCCTAGGAAGATCACCGTCTGCCAGTTCAGCTTGTAGCCGAGCAGCGCGGAGCCGGTGCGGACTTGTCGGCGATCCTCCCCCTCTTCCGGAACGGGCTTGCGGGCGAGATCGACGGTGGTGCGGATCTCTTCGCCAATCAGGCGCAGGAAGATGCGCGAGTTGAAGTTGTAGTTCGCGCGCAGGCGGCCGAGCTCCGCCGAGAGGAAACGGCCGGAATCGACGTCCAGCCAGCGCTTGGTGGCTGAGACCTGCAGCTCCAGGTGCTGGCCCGGGCGGATGATGGAGGTGAGCTTGACTGTGCCGCCTTTGCCGGGCCGCGAGTTGTCGAAATCGACGTCGTCGCCGATGAACCCCGAGAGCGTGATCTCGCCGAACCGGCGCGACGGGCTGATCTCGGCGTAGTACTCCAGGTACGTCCGATCGAAAATCTTTTCGCCCGAGCGAATGCGCTCGAATTTCAAGCTGATCTCGCTGAAGCTGTTGTGCGCGCCGTCGAAGGAGAACTTCGGCACGACGCGCGAGAGGAGCAGGCGGCCTTTGGAATCCTCGCCATAGCGCACGGCGAAACCGGGGCGTACCGAGCGAAACGGCCCTTTCTTCGGGTACCAGAGGCGAGTGTACTGAGACAGACCCTCGCGGTAGCCGACCTGGGGCAGGAAGCCGACGTCGGCCCGGAAATCGTCGCCGATGTCCGTGTACGAGGTGAACAGCTCGTAGCTCTTGCGGGTCCGGAAGTGCTCCACGTAGGCGCCGTGGGAGCGGAGCTGCCTACCGTCCCATTCGGGGATCTCGCTCGCCGGATCGTTCGGCGTCCGGGTATCGTTCAGCAGGAACTGCCCGGTGATGGAATCCGCCCCGTCTTTGATCGTCTTGCGCCACTGGAAATCGGGGCCGAACACCCGGCTGTGGCTGTCGCCGTCGCTCTCCCGAAGGGTGGTCAAGAAGCTGACGAACGAGGTGCCGAAATCGCGGCGCACGCGGGCGACGCCCACTTTCGACGAGAAATCCTGGTCGGCGAATTCGGAATTCTGCGGGCCGGGGATGATCACGCTGCCGCCCCCCCGATCGTCGGCGACCAGGGCGGTATAGGCCGTCGAGCCGAAATGGCCGGTCGCCCGCGCGCCCCAGCGCGGCGAGGTGATGGTGCGGGTGTAGACCACCTGAAGCGGCGTCGCGAGCAGGTCGAGCCCTTCGAGGAAGAAGGGCCGCTTCTCCGAGAAGAACAGGGCAAAACGCTCGTTCGCGGTCACCTGGGAGGCGTCGGACTCGACCTGCGAGAAATCCGGGTTGATCGTGGCGTCGATCGCGTGGTTCGCGTTCGGCAGCCACTTGAAATCGCCGCCGACGTCGGAGTCGAAATCG
>DATMZU010000009.1:0-7589 GCA_035607435.1 Thermoanaerobaculia bacterium
CGGGTCGGCACCGGGGTGGGCACCGACGTCTATCCCCTGCGCACCAGCGCGGCGCCCGGCTTCGTCGCCGGAGCCACGCTCGAGCCCTCCGGCCGCGGATTCCGCATCGCCCAGACCCAGGATCACGGCACCATGGAGGGACGGCCGGTCGTGCGCGAGGCCTCGCTCGCCGAGTGGCGCCGCGAGCCGCGCTTCGCCCCCGAGGAGGTCGAGATCCCGAAGACCTCGCCGCTGTGGAGGGAGCACCGCTACGACAAGGGCCCGCAGTGGGGCATGGCGATCGACTTGAACGCCTGCATCGGCTGCAATGCCTGCGTCATCGCCTGCCAGAGCGAGAACAACGTCCCCATCGTCGGCCACGAGCAGGTGCGCCGGGGTCGCGAGATGCACTGGCTGCGCATGGACCGCTACTTCGCCGGCCCCGAGGAGCACCCGGAGATGGTGTTCCAGCCGATGCCCTGCCAGCAGTGCGAGAACGCCCCCTGCGAGCAGGTCTGCCCGGTCGCGGCGACCGTCCATACCGCCGAGGGTCTGAACGCGATGGTCTACAACCGTTGCATCGGCACCCGCTACTGCTCGAACAACTGCCCGTACAAGGTGCGGCGGTTCAACTTCTTCAACTACACCAAGGACACGCCGGAGCTGTTGAAGCTGGCGGCCAACCCGGACGTCACGGTGCGCTCGCGCGGCGTGATGGAAAAATGCACCTACTGCGTGCAGCGAATCCAGCGCGCGAAGATCGACGCCAAGATGGCCGAACGGCCGTTGAAAGACGGCGACGTGCGCACCGCCTGCCAGCAGACCTGCCCGACCCAGGCGATCTCCTTCGGCGACATCCATCCGGCGGACACCCAGGTGAACGTCCAGAAGAAGAACAGCCGCAACTATGTGCTGCTCGAAGAGCTGGGCAACAAGCCGCGCACCAGCTACCTCGCGCGCATTCGCAATCCGCATCCCGACCTGGCGGAAAACACCGGGAAAGCCGAGGCTTGAGCCGTGCGTAGACACCACGCCTCGCTCGCGCTGGTCCTGCTCGCCTTGGGAGGGTGTGCCCGAGGCTGCACCTCCAGCCGGCCGCCGATCCATGTGAACCCAAACATGTTCATCCAGCCCCGCTACGAGCCTCAGGCCGGGAGCGCGTTCTTCTATGACGGCGCGGTGATGCGGCCGCCGGTTCCCGGCACCGTGGCGCGCGGCGAGTATCGCGATCTGATCCACGACGGCCCGTATTGGACCGGCATGACTCCCGAAGGGGAGTTCGCGACGGACGTGCCGCTCGAGGTGACCGACGCGGTGCGCGCCCGGGGGCAAGAGCGGTTCGACATCTATTGCGCCGCCTGCCACGACACGCATGGCGACGGCAAGGGCATCCTGTTCGAGCGCGGCAAGGTGCCGACCCCGACGTTCCACAGCGACCGGCTGCGCCAGATGCCCGTCGGTCAGATCTTCGACACCGTGACCAACGGGTTCGGCCTGATGGCCTCGTACAAGTACCCGATTCCCGTCGCCGATCGCTGGGCGATCATCGTCCATCTGCGCGAGCTGCAGGCGCACCGCCTGGAGCGCCAAGGCGGTCAGCCGGCGGCTGCGGCGACCCCGGCAACCACCGAGGCCGGCGCACCCGCGACTGACGCACCCGCGGCGGTTCCCTCGCCTCCTGCCACCTCGGGGACTCCATGAAGAAACGGACGCTGCTCGCCGTCTTGGCCGCCGTCGTGGGACTCGGGGTAACGGCCGGGACCGTCAAGTTCCTGATGCACCGGGAGTACCACGCGCCCTATCGGCCGGAAACTTCGGCCGTGGCTGAGACCCCTCGAGATCAGGGGATCGCCGATCAGAAGGCCGAACAGGAGAAGGCGGACAAGGACAAGCCCTACCAAGAGGTCGAGTACCGGGCGTTCCCGAAGATCGGCAGCCGGGTCGCGATCTGGATCGTCGCGCAGCTTCACCTGCTGTTCGCCGCGTTCGTGCTGGCGGTGCCTCTGTTTGCGCTGATCATCGAGTTCATCGGCTACCGCACCAAGGATCCGCGCTACGACCGTTTGGCGCACGAGTTCACCAAGCTGCTCTCGGTGTCGTTCTCGCTCACCGGCACGTTCGGCGCCTTCCTCACCTTCATGCTGATCATCCTGTACCCGAAGTTCACCACGTATCTGGTGAGCGTCTTCTCGATCACCTTCTTGCCCTACGTGCTGCTGTTCTTCGCCGAGGCGTTCTTCCTCTATACCTATTACTACGGCTGGGGAAAATTCTCGCCCCGGGTCCACCTGCTGCTCGGACTGGGCCTGAACCTGGTCGGCACGGCGATCATGCTGATCGCCAACGCCTGGCTGACGTTCATGACCTCGCCCTCGGGGATCTCGGAAAAAGGCGCGCTGATCAGCACCTGGGACGCCGTCCACAACTACACCTGGATGCCGATCAACATCCATCGGATCATCGCGAACGTCGCGTTCGGCGGCTCGGTGGCCGCCGCCTACGCCGCGTTCAAGTTCCTCGGCGCCAAGACCGACGAGGATCGCGCCCATTACGACTGGATGGGCTACATCGGCAACTTCGTGGCGATCTGCGCCTTCCTGCCGCTCCCCTTCGCCGGCTACTACCTGGCGAAAGAGATCTACGCCTACTCGCAGACCCTCGGCCTCACCATGATGGGCGGCGCGTTCTCCTGGCTGTTCATCATCCAGGCGGTGTTGATCGGCAACCTGTTCCTCGCCGCCAACTACTACCTGTGGCTGGGCATGGGCCGGATCGCCGGGGCCGAGCAGTTCCAAAAGTACATCAAGTACCTGCTGATCCTGGTGGCGATCTGCTTCGCGGTCTGGGCGACGCCGCGCTCGATCATCTCGACCGTCTCCGAGGTGCGCGCCATGGGCGGCTCGTCGCATCCGGCGCTCGGCTTCCTCGGCGTCATGTCGGCGAAGAACACCGCGGTCAATATCCTGATCCTCACCACCTACATCAGCTTCCTGCTCTATCGGCGCAGCGGCAAGACGCCGACCGTCAAATGGGCGAAATCCGGGAACCGCGCGCAGCTCGCGATCTTCCTGGTCGCGGCGTCGATCGTCATCTTCCTCGGCGTCTACGGTTATTTCGTCGAGGCGGCCGTGCGCATCGCGTTCTCGATTCCACAGGTTCTCTCGGTGCTGGCCGCCATGATCTCGGTGACGGTGATCGACGTCTTCCTGTTCCGGAACGCGAAGAAGGCCGGGGAGCCGCGCTGGGGTCAGATCGCTCCGATCTCCCAATACGTCCTGATCTTCATCGCCGTCACGTTCACCTGGCTGATGGGCCTGATGGGCTACGTCCGCTCCGGGCTGCGCCAACATTGGCACGTCTACGGCGTCATGCGAGATACCTCGGTGGACGCTTTCACGCCGACGCTCGGGTTTGCCACCAAGATCGTTTCGGTCACCGTGCTGATCTTCTTCCTGCTGATCAGCTTCGTGTTCTGGCTCGCTTCTTTGGGCGGCAAGAAGGACTGGGAGCCAAAAGCCAAAGCCGTCGAAGCCGCCGAAGAAGGAGCTGCCGCGTGAAGGTCCCGGTGAGTTTGCGAATCGCCGCTCTCGCGGTGGCCACGACCGGCTTTTACACCTACGTCGGCCAGCTGGTGCCGCAGAAGGAAGTGCATCCTCCCGAAGAGATCGTCCTCGCCAAGGACATGAAGCCGGAAGAGATGCAGAAGGTCGGCCGCCAGATCATGGAAGGCAAGGGGCTCTGCTTTACCTGCCACACGATCGGCAAGACCTCCGGACCGTTCCGCTTCCCCGACTTGGGCGGCATCGGCACCCGAGCCGCCACCCGGATTCCGGGATTGAGCGACGTCGAGTACATCGCGCAATCGATGTACGAGCCGGAGAAATTCATCGTTCCCGGCTTCAACCCGGGCATGCCGCCGATCAGCAAGCCGCCGATCAGCTTGACCGACGAGGAGATCCTGGCGGTGATCGCCTATCTCCAGAGCCTCGGGGGCACGACCACCGTGACCATGCAGACCAAGCTGCCGTGGCAGGCGGGTGGCGGCGGCGATGCCGCGGTGGGTTCCGCTCCGGCGGCCCCGGCGGATGCCGCACCGGCGGCTCCCGCGGCCACCGACTCCGCCGCGCCGGCCGCGGCCCCGACGACCTCTGAAGCCCCGGCGCCTGCTCCCGCTCCGGCGGCCCCGGGCTCGGGTCAGTGAGGAAAGGACCGGCCGAGGGGATGACGCGATGAGCTTGCCGATCGTCTTGTGGGTGGTGCTGGCGCTCGCCGCGGTGCAATTTATTTTGCGCCAGCGCCGCGCCGGCACGTTCCTCTGGACCCTGGTGACCTGGATCTCGGTCTGGATCTTTCTGCGCTTCGGTTTCAAGGTCCCGATCCCCCAGTCCGTGATCACGCTCTACATGGGGATCGTGACGCTCGCGACGATTGCCTATGTGACCTCCAGCCGCGAACGGCTGCAGGCGTTCACCGGGCCGCTGGTCAGACTCTGCGTCGAGCCACGCCGACGTCCGATCCTCTACGCGGTCGTCCTGCTGATTCCGGCGCTCGTGGCGTTCGGGGTCTACCGGAAGATGTCGGTCAAGCTCGAAGCGCCCGCGTTCGGCCGAACGATCCATCCGGCGCCGCCCGACTCGATCTCGGTGCACGACAAGCCGTTCGACCTGGTCAAGTTGGACAACCCCTACCGGCCTCTAGAGAAGAGCGATCCGGCGGCGTTCGCCGCCCATCTGACCAACGGCCGGCGGGTTTACTACCAGAACTGCGTCTACTGCCACGGCGACGCGATGCGCGGCGACGGCATGTACGCCCGGGGCTTGAACCCGATCCCGACCAATTTCGCCGATGCCGGCGCGATCGCCCTGCTCCAAGAATCGTTCCTGTTCTGGCGCATCTCCAAAGGCGGCCCCGGCCTGCCGGAAGAAGCCGGCCCCTGGGACACCGCCATGCCGCAGTGGGAGAAGTTCCTGACCGAGGAGGAGATGTGGGACGTGATCCTGTTCCTCTATGACTTCTCGGGCCAGACCCCGCGCGCGCGCCAAGAGGTGGAAAAGTGAGGGCGCGCGGTAAGTTCGTCGGAGTGGGTGCGGCCGTAACGGTCGCCGCCGCGCTCTCTCTTTCACCCGCGGCGCGCGCTGCCGATACCCCGGCGAACGTTCCCGGCGGACCGCTCTATCAGAAGCTCTGCTCCCAGTGCCACGGCGAAAAAGGCGACGGTCAAGGTGTGGCGGCGCTACGCCTCATGCCGCGTCCGCGCGACTTCACCGCGGGCAAGTTCAAGATCCGCCATACGCCCAGCGGCTCGCTGCCGACCGACGAGGATCTGACCCACGTCATCCGCGAGGGGATGCCCTACACCTCGATGCCGGCCTGGAAGCAGCTGTCCGACGAAGAGATCAAGACGCTGGTCGCGGCGGTCAAGTCGTTCTCGCCGGATTTCGCGGACGCCGCCAAGAAGCCGAAGGCGATCGAGATCCCGAAGGCCCCGGCGTCCTCGGCCGACTCGATCAAGAAGGGCAAAGAGGTCTACGCCAAGATCGGCTGCGCCTCCTGCCACGGCGAGGTCGGGCGCGGCGACGGAACTTCCGCTCCGACGCTCAAGGACGACTGGAACCACCCGATCCGGCCGGCTGACCTCACCATGCGCTGGACGTTCCGCGGCGGGCCGACGCGCGAGGACATCTACCGGACCTTCACCACCGGCCTGAACGGCACGCCGATGCCCTCGTTCGCCGAGTCGCTCACCGACGCCGAGCGCTGGCAACTGGTCGATTACATCGCCTCGCTCGACCCGCGCGACGCGCCGGGCTACTCGAACCTGCTGCAGGTGCAGTGGAGCAACGAAGAGCTGGACCTCGCGAAGGCCAAGGAGCTGTTCGCGACCGCCCCGCCCGCGCTCTTCCCGGTGATCGGCCAGGTGACGGAGCCCGGCCGGGCCTTCCACCCCTCCGCCTCGGCGGTCGAAGTTCGCGCGGTCTATAACGCCCGGGAGATCGCGTTCCGCGTCACCTGGCACGACCTGCGCGCCGACACGGTGGGCCACAACGCCCCCGACCTGGTGGTGCCGCCCGAGGAAGAACAGGCCGCGGAAGCCGCGGAAGCTACGGCCGCCGAAGCGGGCGGCGACGTTTGGGGCGTCGAGGAAGCCGCCGCCACGCCGGCCGCCGAACCGGCTGCCTCAGGCGGCGATGTCTGGGGCGACGAGGCGGAAGCCGCGCCGGGCGCGCCCGCCGCGGTCACTCCGGACACCGAGTTCTCCGACGCGCTGGCGATTCAGCTGCCGGTCACCCTTCCGACCGGCATCCGCAAGCCGTATTTCATCTTCGGCGACTCGCAGAACCCGGTCGATCTCTGGTTCATCGATCTCGCGTCCAAGGCCGTCCAGCGCTATACCGGCGCCGGAAGCTCCAGTGTGACGGTGGTCGAAGGCGAAGACGTGACGGCCATCGCGAGCTACGATCATGGCGAATGGTCGGTGGTGATGAAGCGCGCCCTGCGCGGCAGCGGCAGCGTATCCTTCGAGCCGGGCCAGTTCGTCCCCGTCGCGTTCTCGGTCTGGGACGGCTACGATCGGGAGCGGGGCAGCAAGCGGGGCTTGACGCAGTGGATGTACCTGTACACCATGCCGCAGGAAGCACCCTCGCCGATCGGCCCGATGATCGAGGCCGCCTTGGCGGTGTTGGTGGTCGAAATCTTCTTGGTACTGTGGGTGCGGCGGCGACAACGAGTAAGCCAAAACGGAGAGGTCCAGGCTCATGTATAGCAAGATCTACGTTCCGGTCGACAACTCCGACTTCTCGAATCGGGCCATCGCCAACAGCGTGGCGCTCGGCAACGCGTTCGGCTCTTCTCTGGTCGGGAGCCACGTCTACGCCGCCCGCATGCACGATTATCGGTTCAAGCAGATGGAGTACACCCTTCCCGAGGAGTACCTCGACGAGGTCGAGCTCGAACGGCAGCGCAAGATCCACGACAGCTTGATCACCTTGGGGCTCAAGCTGATCTCCGAGAGCTATCTCGATCAGATGCAGAACCTCTGCCGCGACCAGGGCCTCCCCTTCGAGCCGCGGATGATGGACGGCAAGCACCACACCGAGCTGGTGCGCGACATCGAGGACGTCGATTGCGACCTGGTGGTGATGGGCGCGCTGGGCATCGGCCGGGTGAAGGACAGCGAGATCGGCTCGGTCTGCGAGCGGGTGACCCGCAGCGCCAAGCGCGACGTCTGGGTGGTGAAGCGCCTGTACAAGAAGGACGAGCCCGAAGGCGACACGATCCTGGTCGGCGTAGACGGCAGCCCGCAGTCGTTCGGCGCCTTGAAGACCGCGTTGGAGCTGGCCAAGCGCTTCGACAAGAAGGTGGAGATCATCGGCGTCTACGACCCGTACCTCCACTACTCGGTGTTCCACGGCATCGTCGGCGTCCTCTCCGAGAAGGCCTCCAAGGTCTTCCGCTTCGAGGAGCAGAACCAACTGCACGAAGAGATCATCGATACCGGGCTGGCGCAGATCTATCAGTCGCACCTCGAGGTGGCCGAGCGCATGGCGGCCGACGCCGGCGTGACGGTGACCAAGACGCTGCTCGACGGCAAGGCGTTCCAGAAGATCCTC
>DATMZU010000017.1:0-15791 GCA_035607435.1 Thermoanaerobaculia bacterium
TTCACCTCGGACAACGGCCTGCTGCTTGGCGAGCACGGTCTCACGGGCAAGTGGCTGATGTACGAAGAGTCGGTCCGCGTGCCGCTGTTCGTGGTCTGGCCCGGCCTTCCCGCGGCGCGCCAAGGCGCCAAATCCCAGAAGATGGCGCTCAACGTCGATATCGCCCCGACGATCCTCGACGCCGCCGGCCTCCCCGCCCCCGCCGGCATGCAGGGCAAGAGCCTGAAACCGCTGATCTTCGGCACCCCCACGACCTGGCGCGGCGATTGGTTCTTCGAGCACCACCTGCTGTTCAACCGCATCCCGATGAGCGAAGGCGTCCGCCGCTCGCGCTGGAAGTATGTCCGCTACACCAGCGAAACCCCGATCTACGAGCAGCTGTTCGACCTCGACCTCGACCCCTACGAAGAGCAGGACATCCTACACACCCCGCCCGTCTTCGACCGGCGCCCGTGGTTTTACCGCAAGATCCTGAACAGCCTGCGTGGCCGGTGGCAGCAGTTGCGCACGGCGCTGGAATGAGAGGCATAAGGCGAGCCTTCGGCCCTTGGGGATTCGAGGGGGCGAACCGATACCTAGGGCGTTGCCCTAGGCTGGTCTAGGGCGGGGCCTTCGGCCCTCAAACGGGGACCCGGCTATGCGGGTCGCTTTCGTCGCGAAGAGGTCGCACTAAGTTTCAAGATTCTAGAATCCAAAGTGAACGGCTCCCAGTCGGCGACTCGGATTCGAGCCATGGCCGGATGGAGCGGATTCAGAAGGAAGTTCCGCTCTCGCGGCACGATCACCGAAGGCACGGACAGGACCGGAGTTCGAGCCTCTCGCACCCACTGGCTCCCCAATTCACGGAGCTCCTCTGGCGGAGGGAGGTGTCTCCAAGTTGCGGGGAGGTCACTCGCTTCGAGGTCTTCCACCTCAAGACCCTTGGGGAGAAACGCCTGGATTGCAATAAGGTCGGAGGGCCCTTCTTGCGGATCAAGGTGAACGAACAGCTCAAGCGCTGCCAGTGACAGAGTCCCCGAGGTCTAAACCATCGGCGTTCCCGGCGAGTTCCACCTTCCTCCAAATCGCCGCGCGCCCTCTCCATCGAATGCGCTGAACGTTCTGCGGGCTTTGACGATGCGCCAGACCTCCCGGGGCTGCGCCAGACCGCGAGACATGGAAAAGGTGCGTCAGCTGAAAACGCCGTGTTCGATCCGACCGAGAACGGCCTCTACTTCGCGGGCTCCCAGATCGGTGTCGAGCAGCGACAATGGGGGACGGCCCGAGAGAGCGCGATTGGGGCGCTGCAACCATCGAGAGGCTTTCGCGTCATCGCCCAGAACATCGGAAGCCAGCGCCGCGATTCTCGCCAATCGAACCAAGCGATCCGACTCCTCGGCGCCGAGAAGGCCTCGGGACGACGGCGAAGCCGACAGCCGCAGGAGTGCATGGAGATTGGCGCGATCCAGGTCGAAACGCTCTCCGATCTCATCGACCGCCGCAAACGGCAGACCCGCGCGGACCCGGGCGAGCAAATCCTCGACGCCCCTGACCTGTCGGCGAAACACATGGGTGCCGCCGAGAGCTCTAACGATGGACTGGGTGGTGGCGGCCATAGGAACCCTCCTCGGGTCGGTTTGAGTATACGGCGAACACCGCTTGACCCTAGGTTCCGCCTGCCAGGATCGCTTCGAGGCGTAGGCGCTCGGCGTGCTCCAGGGCGAACGCCGCGGAATCTTGGGCGATCTTCTCGTGCAGGGTGCGGGCCTGTTCGATCAGCTCTTTCGCGGTTGCCTCGACCCTTTCGCGCGACTCGCGCTCGGCGGCAAAAGCTTGGGCGGCGAGCCGTTCTCCTTCGAGGCGCGCGGTTCGCTCGGCGGTGGCGGCGGTCTCGACCTCGCGCCGGGCCAGGCGCTCGACTTCGACCGCCTTCGCCGCTCGGGCGAGCCCCGCTTCGAAGGCGGCGCGCTCGCGCTCGGCGTTCGCGGCCGTCTCCGCCAGGCGGGCGTAGAGACCCTCGATCTCGACCCGGCGCGTCGCCCTCTGCCGGCTGTCGGTGGCGTGGCGTTCGAGCAGGTCGCGGGCGCCGAGCGAGAGCGCTCCGGCGTCCTCGGGCAGCTCGGTTCGGAGGGCATCGAGCAGCGCCTGCTGCGGCGAGTTGAGCAGATCGGCCTCGACCTCGGGCTCGCGCGGGTGCCGTTCGAGCGCGGGATCGAGAAACGCTTCGAGCGTGCCCTCGGCCGGGTCGGCGAGCCCCTCCGCTCCGAGCGCCTGCAGCTCCAGGAGCAGCCGGCCGGAGGTCTCGCGCGGACGGTCGATCAGATCTTCATAGCGGACGTGCAGGCGCGGCAACCCGGCCGAGGCGGCGAGCGCGGAGCGGAGGTGGCGTTCCCAGAGGGCGAGCCCGAGCGCCAGGGGGAAGCCGTCGCGCGCCGCGAGCGAGCGAGCGACGGAAAGGGGCGACCGCTCGATGATCACGCAGACCGGCGCTTCCAGCACCCGGCGCCAGAGCGGAAAGGTCAGGCAGAGGCGGGGGTCTTTGACCACCCAGGGGCGGCCCGGCCCTGCCGCCCCCGCCGAAGCATCGAGACTCGCGACGATCTCTCGGGCGCGCCGCTCGAACGCTTCGAGGTCGGCCACGGGCAGCGCCGAGAGGAGGAGATCGGGATTGAGGTGACCCACCTCGTCCCAGGCGGCGCCGAGCGCCTGCAGCAGGTCCTCGTCGAGGCGCCAGACGTCGCGCCGCTCCCAGTAGCCCCGCGGGTTCGCATCGTCGGCGGCGGGGAAATCGCTCGCATCGCCCGCGTGGCACCCGAGGAGAGCCAGGGTGCGCGCGAGCGCCGAGGTTCCCGACCGGTGCATGCCGAGGACGAAGATCTGCATGCTCTTCGAGCCCTCCCCCAACGCTGCGTTGCCTACTGGACGCTCACCGGGACGATTTCGAGCTTAGCGCCTCGATCTTCGAAGAAGGCCACCAGCTCCTGGACCAAGTCGAATTGGAGCCGGTATTGCCCGGGCTGCTTGGGCGCCGTGACGTCGATCGAGAGCGTCGTCTCGCGCCCGGGGCCGAGCGGCTCGACGAGGTCGGCGCGGACGCCCGTCCCCTCGCCCGTCGTCATGTCTTCCGAGGTGCGCCAGCGCCAGGCCAGCCGGACGGCGTAGGCGCCGCTGGCGGCGGGTTCGGCGGTCTTCGGATCGGGCCAGACCTGATCGCTGATGTTGCGGAACTTGACCTTCACGGTCGCCACCTCGTTCGGCTTCATCTGCGCGGGAACTTCCGCCGAGAGCCATTCGACCTGGAACGCCGAATCGGCCAACGGCGAGCCCGAGGGGGTGCTGGTGCTGTTGCAAGCGCCGAGGCCGATCGTCAGCAGGGCGCCGAGCAGCGCGGCTCCGAGCCAGGCGGCGCTCGGTGGGGTCCTTCGGTTCGTATCGATCGAAATCATCGTGAAACTCTCCTCTACGACCTGTTGGTCCCGACAAGCGTATCTCACCCGCGATCCGCCCGGGCAACGAGACGATAGAGTTGCCTTGACCATGAGCGATCCTGTGCCCCGTTCCGCCCACTCCGGGCGCGCCGTCGCCCGCCTCGCGATGGCCATTGCGGGGCTGGCCGCAGTGCTCCAGGCGCTCTTGTTCGCCCTCGAACGAGGAGGCGCGGGGCGCCTTTTGTGGGGGGACGAGGTGCTTTACCTCACCGCCGCGCGCCGGGTTCTCCGGGGCGGTCCGAGCGAGCTCGACCCGCTTTGGCCGCCGCTTTATCCGCACCTCCTGGCCGCCTTGGGAGTCTCCCACTTGGCGGTCGAGATCGCCCAGACCCTCTTGCTGGCGGCGACGGCGCTGTTGCTCGGCGACCTCGCGCGACGCGCCTATGGAGGGCAAGGTGACGGGCACTCCGGGGCGTTGGTCGGCGTGACGGCCGGCGGCCTGTTGCTTCTCGATCCGCAGATCGCCGCGTTTTCCCACTACCTCTGGCCCGAGATCGTCCACCTGTTCCTGTTCGTCGCGGCGCTCTGGGGGCTGGTCCGGATTCACGGGCGGCTCGCCGCATCGGGCGACGTGAGCGCTCCCCCGGGCCGCCTGCCGCTCGGCGGCATGGCGCTGTTGGGGGGGGCGTTCGGCCTCGCGCTTCAGTCGAAGAGCCTGCTGCTGCCGTTCGTCCCCATCCTTCTGGTGCCGACTCTCCGGCGACTCGGCGCCCGCCGCGGCGCGCTGTGTGCCCTGGTCCTTGCAGCGGCGCTCGCCGCGACGCTCTCCCCCACGCTGATCGCGAACGTCCGCGAGGGGATCGGCTTTCGCCTCGCCGACAGCTCGCGGTTCAACCTCTGGGTGGGGTTGAACGACACCTCGCGGCGCAACCTGGTGGGAGAGATCGTCGGCCGCAAATACGACCTGTACCGAAAGAGCGCGCCAACGTTCCCGGAGCGCAACGCGATCCTCGACCGGAAGATCCGCCGGCTGGTCGCCCGCGAGGGAATCCCGAAGCTCGCCCTGCGCCAGATCGAGCGCCAGCCGTTTCGCCTGTTCGACCGAGCCTCCTTCTTCACCGATCAACTGCCCGGCGGCGCGATCGTCGCGGAAGGGCACGGCTATCGCGACGTGTCGCCGGGGCTCGCGGCTTCTCTAAACGCGTTGGGCGTTGCGATCTACGTCGCGATCCTGCTCGCCGCGGTGCTGGGCATTGCCCGCGGCCGGGCGGCGTGGGCTCCGGCGGCGGCGCCCTTCCGCCCCGTGCTGCTCGGGTTTCTCGCCTACAACCTGCTGCTGTTCCTCGCCCTGCATGCCAAGACCCGCTACCGCATCCAAATGATGCCGGTGCTCGACCTGTTCGCCGCCTTTGGAGTCGTCGGCCTGTGGCAAGGCGTCCGGCTCTCGCGCCGGGCAACGATCGGCGCCCTGGCCGCCGCGCTCCTGGTGCTTGGGCTCGTTTTCGGCGGCCGGGTTCTCGACGAAAGTTGGCCGCAGGCGCCGCTCGCCCCTTTGGACCCCGTGGAGGCCGCCCCATGAACGAAGACGATTCGCCGATTCCCCCCGCGCCGGAGCACGAGAGCACCGCTTTCAATGCCTACGCCGGAGGGCTCTCGGCCGAGCAGATCGCTTCGGGGTGGCACCGCACCTGGATCGGCGGCCTGTGGGAGGAGATGGGGCGCCTTCAGCTCGACTACCTGACGGCGGAGGGGCTCGATCCGTGGATGACCCTGCTCGATGTCGGCTGCGGCTGCCTTCGCGGCGGGGTCCACTTCATCCCCTACCTTGTACCCGGGCGCTATTTCGGCATCGACGTCTCCGCCCCGCTGCTTGACGCCGGGTACGATGTGGAGCTGGCGGCTGCCGGGTTGCAGGACCGGCTCCCGCGCGAGAACCTGCTCGCGAACGGATCGTTCGAGGCGTGGCGGTTCGGTATCAAGTTCGACATGGCGCTCGCTCAGTCGGTCTTCACCCACCTGCCGGCGAATTTCATCCGCCGCTGCCTGATCGAGCTGGCCAAGTCGATGGCGCCCGGCGGCCGGTTCTACGCCACCTATTTCGAATGCCCCGACGACCGTCCTGACGCGATCGAGCTGCACCACGAACCGGGCGGAATCACCAGCTACCTCGACCGCGACCCCTACCACTACCGCGCCCGCGATCTGGACTGGCTCGCCGACGGCCTTCCCTGGCGGGTCGAGCACGTAGGCGATTGGGGGCACCCGCGGGCGCAGCGGATGGTGCGTTTCGTGCGGGTGTAGGGCCGCTGGCGATCGAGGACGGACAACGGGAGGTCGCCCCTACGACAACCGTGGATCATCGGGCGGACGACCGAGGCCGGCTCTATTTCACCGGCGCCACCCCCACCGCGCGCCAGAGACTCGCGGTGTCGTAGACCGTTCCTCCCTTGACCGTCAGCACCGCGCGGCGGATGTCCGAGATCTTGGTCGTCGGATCGCCGTCGATCAGGACCAGGTCGGCGAGCTTGCCGGCCTTGATCGAGCCCAGCTCTTCGCCTTGGCCGAGGATCTGCGCGGCGTTCCTCGTCGCGATTTGGAGCACGGCGGGCGCGGGGATGCCGGCCTCGACGTACAGCTCCAGCTCGCGGTCGAGCGCGAAGCCCGGGGCGGCGTCGGTCCCCGCCTCGATCGCGATGCCGCCGTCCCACAGCGCCTTGATCATCTGGAGCAACCGCTGGTACGACTCGCGGTAGACGCCGTCCATGCCGGCGGGCGGCTCCAGGCCGCCGCCCCCGGACGCGATCTCCCGGCGGATGTTCGCGGGCAGCCGGTCGATCGCCCGATCCCACGCGGCCGAGGGCTTGCCCGGGCGGGAGAGAAACATGTCCTCAAAGGCGCCTACCGTCGGATCGACCGCGACGTTCTTCTCCTTCAACAGGCGGACGAACTTCTGGAAGGGTTCGGACTTCGGATCGATCTCGATCGCGTGCTGGGCGACCGCCGTGAAGCGGGCCGGGGTTCGCGTGTCTTGCACCTTGTCGAACAGGAAGTTGAGGGCGATGAAGTTGATGTGCTGGATCTCGTTGAAGCCGGCGTTAACCGCCTGCTCGGCGGTCATGAACGCCGGAATATGCCCGGAGACCCTTAAGCCCCGCAGCTTCGCGCGGGCGACGATCGCCGGCACCAGCTCCGGCTTGATCGAGCTGTAGACCTTGATTTGGACATACCCCAAGTCGGCGTAGCGATCGACCGCCGCGTTGACCTCCTCTTCGGTCGAGACGAGGATCTTGGTCGGTCCGGCGTACGGCCCGGGGCCGTCCATGAATCCTGCTTTCACCACCCGGGGCCCGAGCGCCGCACCGCTCTGCCAGCGCTTGTCGAGGGCGGCGAGCATGTCGATGTCGTTCGCCAGGTCGCGCACGCTGGTGATGCCGGAAGCGAGATTGGGAATTCCGGCATTGGCGTCCAGATGAGTATGGAGATCCCACAGGCCGGGCAACAAGGTTTTGCCTTTGGCTTCGATCACCTCGGCCCCCGCGGGGATCTCGACTTTGCCGTCCGGGCCGACCGCGGCGATCCGGTTGCCGACCACCACGACGGTGGTCTTCGGTGTCACCTTTCCCGTTTCGCTGTCGAACAGCCGGGCGCCGACGATCGCCAATCCCTTTTCGGGATGGCGGGCGAGCTTGCTGGCCATCTCCCGCTCGCGCGCTTCGATCGACTCCTGCTGCGCCGCGGAGATCTTCGGCAACGAGGCATTCCATCCGGCCCGGACCATGGTCGACCAGCCGTCGTCGGTCGCGAACAGCGAGCCGTCCTTTTCGTCGATCCACAGCCGATCCGGATTAAAGCCGAGGCCGGTGATCACGACCTGGCGCACCGTAAGCGTTGTGCCGTCGTGCTCCAGATCGAGTGTTCCGAGCTTCTCGATCGAGGCCTCGCCCACGGGCAGTAGGCGGAGCTTGCCGCCCGGCGCCGCAAGGAGAGCCCGCACCAGAATGCCGAAGATCTCCGGCGGACCTTCGAGCGGCAAGTAAAACGCCGGCCCGTCCACCGTGGCCTTGCCGCTCTCGTTGGCGCTCTGCCAGGACGCCTTCTTCCCCTCACGCTCGAAATGAATCGAGACGGGACCCTTCAGGTAGTCCACCCCCGACAGGTTGTAGCGCGAAAAACAGCCGTCGGCCGACAACGCATACCGCGCCGTCTGGTCGGGACCGCGGCCGCGATCGTTGAAGAAGTAGTGGGTCTCGAAGCTGCCGTCCGGAAGCCGACGGATCGTCTGACCGCCCGCCTCATTTCCTTGAATCTGAAAGGTCCAGCGGGTTTCCTGCGGCGCGGCGTCCTCGGCGAAGGCCGATTGCGGCAGGGAAAGCGAAAAGGAGAGGGCGAGAGCGGCGAACGGAACGAGGGCGGTCTTCTTCATGTCCCTAGTATGGATTCGCCGGTGAAATGTTTCACCTGGACCGCCTTCTACGGCACGACGACGATCTGCCCGGTCATCTTCCGATGCTTGCTGCCGCAGTACTTCGAGCACTTGAAGGAGAAAGTGCCGGTCTCGGTCGGCGTGAACGTCACCTTGGCGGGCTGATCCTTCTTGAAAGTGGTCGGCGGAATGTTCAGGTCGCGGGAGGAGATCCCGTGCGGGACGTCGAGCGAGATGAGGGTCAGCTCGACCGGCTGTCCGACTTTGACCTCGATGGAGGCGGGAATCCAGTCGAATTTCTTCGCCTGGAGCGTGACTTTCTTCACCGGAGCCGCCGAGGCGACGTTCGAAGCCGACACCAGGACCAGGGCCGCACCTGCGATCACCGCGCGAATCAACGTCTTGGACATCTCGAATCCCTCTCCTCGGAGCATTTTGAACGGCGAGAAGGCCGTCGGGCCGCGAACTTTACCAGGAGACCGGTAGTCGCAGCCGCACGTCGCGCCGCTTGTCGCGGAACATCAGATACCCCTCGCGGCGGCCGAACAGGAACAGGTCGCGCAGAATCTCGACGTCGTGGCGGCAGTACTCCTCCACCTCGTCGAATCGCCCTTCCGCGACCCACGCGAGCGACTGGAGCCCGTCGGCCGATTTCGCCGCGCCGAGCGTCTCCTGCGCCAGGTGGTCGAGCTTCATGCGGAAGCCCGCGACCCGCCGCACCTCTTCGAGCAGATCGAGCGTCGGCAGCTCGCGGGAGAGCCCGCGGCCGGCATACCCTTCGAGCACCTTATAGTCGAACCGCCGGCTGTTGAATCCCACCACCTGGGTGGCGCTGCGAAGCGCCTCGACCAGGTCGCCCACCCGGTCCTCGCGGTACGACTCGAACCGGTCCTCTTCGAGGAAATAGAGCACGCCGACCGCCACCCCCATCCGGTCCGCCCGGTTCCACCCCCCCACCTCCGCCGCCGAGCGAAGCGTTTCCAGGTCGAACAGAATCGTCCGCGCGGGGCCTGAAGGCGGTTTCGGCAACGCCTCGAACCGGGCCAGACTGTCCTTCCGGCCACCCTCGGAACCGCGAGACGGCCGCCTCCTAGAACCCCGCTCTCCGAAGGGTCCCTCCCCCCCTTGAGGGGGGAGGACAGGAGGGGGGGGCTCCTTCACCGCAGGCGCCAAGAACCCCCGCATCCGCCGCGCAGTGCTCGTCTCCTCCCCCGCCCACCACCCCTCCGGCTCGCCCACCACCGGCATCGCTTCCGCCGCATCCGCCGCCGCCCGCGCACCAGCCGCCGCGACGTCCTCTTCGCTCAGCTCCTCCCGCTCCAGCAGCAGCCGCACCACCCGCGCCGCGCCGGCTTTGTCGAGCGGCCGGTTGCCGTTGCCGCATTTCGGCGACTGGACGCAGCTCGGGCAACCCGATTCGCACGGGCATTCGGTCAGCAGATCGAGCACCCGGCCGAGCAGGTCGGGCAGGTTCTCGAAGCCCTTCGCGGTGATTCCCACGCCTCCCGGATGGCCGTCGTAGAGGAACACCGCACCGCAGCCGACCTGCGGATGGAACGGAGTGGAGATCCCTCCCATGTCGTTGCGGTCGCAGATCGCGAGCAGCGGAAAGAGCGAGATCGCGGCGTGCTCCGAAGCGTGGAGCGCGCCCATGAAGTCCTCTCCCAGCCGGCGCAATGCCTCCTCGAACGGCCGCGGCGCGCGCCACCAAAGGCCGACGGTCTCGAAGTGGATCGGCGGAAAATCCAGCTCGTGCCGGTCGAGTCGTTCGAGCGTACCGACCCGGCGGCGCTCGTAGCCCACCACCCGCTCGGTCACCTTCAAGCGCCCGAGCGTGGCGACCAGCCGGCCCGCGGCGCCGTCCGTCCGCTCGGCCAGTACTTCAAGGATCTCGGTCTCTTTGGACATCAGCGCCGTGGTGAACCAATCGACGTCCGCCGGCTCGGCGAGCACCCGCCGCTCCTCGCCGTTCAGCTCTTTCACCAGGTACTGTCGGCCGGCGTGTAGATAGACCGCCCCCGGGTGGCATTCGCGCAGCGCGCGGATTCCGTCGATCGTGCCGATCGTCCGGCCCGCCTCGGTGTCCTCGATCGCGTAGCTCTCGCCCGAGCCGCGGAGCGACACCAGCCGCTGCGGCCGTTGGCGCAGCGAAAACAGCTCGCCCCCTTCGCCCAGGAACAGCTCGCCGCGCGCGAGCATCGACTCGATCGTTGCCGCGTGGGGGGCGAGATACGCGGCGTCCGGCCCGCGCTCCAACGGCAACTCGGAGGCGGCGCAGAGCAGGTGCGCGCGCGAAACCGGGGCGTTGCTCGGATCGACCACCAGCCGCTCGCACGGCCGGCCGAGCAATTGCTCGGGATGGGCGAGAAAATATTGATCGAGCGCGTCGGGGAGCGCGATCATCGCGGTCAGCGATTCGCGACCCGACCGTCCCGCGCGGCCCGACCGCTGCCAGGTGGACATGACGCTCCCGGGATAGCCGACCAGCACGCAGGCGTCCAAGCCGCCGATGTCGATCCCCATTTCGAGCGCCGAGGTGGCGATCACCCCGTCGAGCCGGCCGGCGAACAGCTCCCCCTCGATCCGCCGCCGCTCCTCCGGCAGAAACCCCGACCGGTAGGCGGAGACCCGTCGCGCGAGATCGGGCTCGCGCTTGCGCAGCCAGGAGTAGAGCAGCTCGGTGATCCGCCGCGCCTTGGTAAAGACGATCGTCTTGGCGCCGCGCTTCAGCAGTTCGACGAACAGATTGAGCGCCGAGGTGTACGGGCTCACTTCCGGCTGGAGCAACAGAAACCGCCGGCCCTCGCGTGGCGCGCCCGCCTCTTCCACCCAATGAAACGGCCGGCCGGCGAGGGCCTGCGCGAACTCCGCGGCGTTGCCCGCGGTCGCCGACGAGGCGATCACCTGCGGGTCCGCCCCGAGCGCCCGGGCGAGGCGCAGCAGGCGCGAGAGCGTGTGGTGAAAATGGCTGCCGAAGATGCCGCGGTAGGTGTGAAGCTCGTCGAGCACGATCCAGCGCAGATCGGCGAGGAACGGTCCCCACGAGGTCCAATGGGCCAAGATCCCGAGGTGCAGCATGTCGGGATTGGTGATCAGGACACGCGGAAAGCGCCGCCGGATCGCCGCCCGGTCGTTCGGGCTCGTATCGCCGTCGTAGATCTCGCACCCGGCCTCTTCCGGGGTAAGCCCGCAGGCGGCGGCAAGGTCGCGAAATTTGCCCCGCTGGTCCTGGCCGAGCGCCTTGAGCGGAAAGAGAAACAGCGCCCGCCCGGGGCCGCCGGCCAAAGCCTCCTCGATCGGCGGCACCTGGAACACCAGCGACTTGCCCGAAGCGGTGGGCGTCGTCACCAGCACGTTCTCGCCCCGCCGGACCGCCGCGATCGCCTCGGCCTGGTGGCTCCACAGCCGGCTCACCCCGCCCCGGGCGAGCGCCTGGCGCAGCGGCTCGGGCAACGGCGGTTCGAGCGCGCCGTACCGCGCGGGAACAGCGGGCAACTCCGCCGCATGGACGATCCGCGCGCCAAGCCGCGGATCGGCTTCCAGATCGGCCACCAGCGCGCCGAAATCGAGAGCCGTTGGATAGGTCGTAGAATTCAAGGATGCCGCCCCGTTTACGCTTCCATCCTAGCAAGATCGACGGCGAGGCACCACGGCCCGGCGCTACACTGAGGCGGTGATGTCCCGTCCTCAACTCATTCTCCGAACCCTGGTGGCCTGCTGGTTCTTCCTCTGGAGCCGCTGGGCCGGCGCGGAGTCGGTAGTCCCCCGTTTGATCGTCCAGGCGCCGCCGGAGCTTGCCGCCCTCGGCCGGACGGTCGAGGACTTCGATCCGCAACTGCTCGCTCCGGCGATCCAGCTCACAGGCGCATCGGACCTGTCGCCGATCCAAATCCTTCTCGCTCCCGAAGGCTCGCGAGAGGCCCGGTCGGCGCCGCCCTGGATCTCCGGCTACGCGATCGGCCCGGCGGGCGCGATCGTCCTGTTCCCCGCCCGCGCCCAAAGGTACCCCGACTCCGATTTCGACGCGCTGGTACAGCACGAGGTGACGCACGTTCTGATCGACCGCGCGGCCGGCGGGCGGCCGGTGCCCCGCTGGTTTCACGAAGGGCTGGCGATGGCCGCCGGGCGCGGGCGAGGTCTCGAAGACCGCTCGCGCACGGCATTCGCGATCCTGATCGATGGCCGGACCACGCTCTCCGATCTCGACTCACGGTTCGCCGGGGGGCAAGCGGACGTCCAGGTGGCCTATGCCCTGGCGGGCGATTTCGTGGCCGACCTCCTGCTGCGCCGCGGCGCCGACACCGCTCCCGAGATCCTCGCCGGGATCGCCCGGGGCGAGAGCTTCGACACGGCGTTTCAGGCCGCCGCGGACGACACGCTCGCGAACGTCGAAGCCTCCTACTGGCGGCGGCGGACGTTCTGGAACCGCTGGGTGCCGTTTCTGACCAGCGGGGCCGCCCTCTGGCTGGGGATCACGGCGCTCGCGCTGGTGGCGTTCAAGCGGCGCCGGGTGCGGGATCAGGAGCTTCGGCGAGCGTGGGAGTTGGAGGAAGAGCTGGTGCGGGTGCAGGAGAGCCTCAAGGACCTCAAGGACAGCAAGGACTTCAAGGACGAGGGGGATTTGGAGCCGGAGCCCCAAGAGCCTGAAGAGCTGGTGAACTGAAGCCTAATGCAGGTAGCCGAGCGCCTTGAGGCGCTGCTCGCTCTCGCGGGCGGCATCCAGGGTCTTGGCGGCGGAGAGGTCGCCTTCGGCTTTCTTGAGCCGGGCTTCGAGGTGGGTGCGGAGGCGGCGGTAGGTTTCGGGATCGGCCGTCAGGCGATCGCGCTGCTCGTTCGGATCGGCGATCAGGTCGTAGAGCGCGAACCGGCCTTCCCTCCCTGCGGCGCGGCCGGAATCGAAGATCAGCTTCGCCTTGCCGTCGGTCGTGCTGCGTAGCGTGTATTGGAGCGTCTCGGTGGTCGGATGGACCGGCTGTCCCCGCTCGATCAGCGGCCGTAGGCTGGTCCCCTCGAACGGCACGCCGGGGGCGAGACTCAGATAGTCAACGATCGTCGGCACCAGATCGAGATTTTCGACCAAAGCCGTGATCCGGCCGCGACGGTCACCGCCCGGGAACCGCACGATCAGCGGTACGTGGATCGAAGTCTCGAACTGGGTTTCGCAATGCAAAATCCGTCCGTGTTCCATGAACTCTTCGCCATGGTCCGAAGCGATCACCAGAATCGAGGAATCGAGCAGGCCGCGCGCGCGCAGGTTCGCGAACAGCTCGCCGAGCTGACCATCCAAATAGGCGAGCTCGCCGTCGTAGAGCGCGCTCAAGACTTCGAGCTCTTGAGGCGTCGCCTCGACCTTCGGCCCCTCGCCGAGCAGGCTCGACAGCAGCGGCTGCGGGTTGCCGGCGAGCACCCAATCGCGCGCGCTTTTAGCCGCCTCGGGCGGCAGGAATTTCTCGCGAAAAGGCGGCGGCGCGGCGTACGTGCTGTGGACGTCCTGATAGTGCAGGTAGAGGAAGAACGGCTGGGAGGTTTGCTTGAGGTAGCGGTTCGCGCGCCGATTGATGCAGTCGGCGCGCCGATGAAAGCAGGTCTCGTCGAAAATCTCGAAGCCGCGATCGAATCCGCCGTGGAGATTGAACGACGAGGTCGTCTTCCGCACGATCGGGCTCGCCGAGACCGCGATCGAGCGATACCCCGCGGCGCTGAGGATCTCCGGCAGGGCGGGAAACCCTTCGGGGATTCCGATCCGCCTCTGCGGCTGGCCGAAGAAGCGCGCCGGCCAGCGCGAGGTGAGGATCGAGTTGACCGACGGAAACGTGCAGGCCGCCTGGCTGCGCGCCTGCTCGAACAGCAGCCCTTCTTTGGCGAACGCATCGAGGTTTGGCGTCGTCGCCCGAGAATAGCCATAAGACGAGAGCCGGTCGGCGCGTAGCGTGTCGATCAGGAGGAAGATCATATTCGGGCGAGCGGGCTCCTTCGCCTTCGGCGCGCCGCAGGCCCATGCTCCGAGCATTCCGAGAGCCAAGAGCATCGCGCACAGCGCGACCGCCCAAACCCAGCGGTTGCGATCCGCCAACCTCACTGAAGATAACCGAGCGCCTTCAACTGGCGCTCTCCTTCGCGCGCGGCGTCCAGGCTTCCTTTCGTCGCCAACCCTCCTTCGAGCGCCGTCATCCGCGCTTCGAGCTTCTTCCGGAGCGCGTAATAGGTCCGCCGCTCCGCGGCGAGCACGTCTTTCTGCTCGAAGCGATCGTCCGCGAGATCGTGCAGCTCGAACTTGCCCGTTCCCGGGTCGAAGATCAGCTTCGTGCGGCCGTCGGTGACGCTTCGCAGAGCGTACTGGAGCGCGTAGGAGGTGTCGTGGAGGGACGTGCCGTTTTCGATCAGCGGGCGCAGGCTCACGCCGTCGAGGGGAGTCGGAGGCTTGATCCCGAGATAGTCGAGAATCGTCGGGGTGAGATCCATGTTCTCGACCAGCGCCGCGATCCGCGCCGACGCTTTCTCTCCGCGTGGCCGCAAGGAGGGCGGCAAACGGACGATCAGCGGCACGTGGACGGAGGTGTCGTAGAGCACCTCGCAGTGGATCATCCGGCCGTGCTCCATGAACTCTTCGCCATGGTCGGCGGCAACGATCACGATCGAGGAATCGAGCAGGCCGCGCTGTTTCAGATCCGCGAACAGCCGGCGGAGCTGATCGTCCAGATACGCCAGCTCGCCGTCGTACAGGCCGCTCATGTAAGCGACGTCGCGGGGCGACATCTCCACCTTTCGCCCCTCGCCGGTCAAGCTGCGCCGGATCGGCCTGGGGTTGCCCATCAGAATCCACGGGCGCGCTTCCGGGTAAGGCTCGACGAAGCGCTCCTTCCACGGCGACGGGGGGATGTAGGCGCTGTGAACGTCCATGTAATGGAGATAGAGGAAGAACGGCCCTTCTCCCAGCCGGTTCAGATGGTGCGCGGTGCGGCGGTTGACACAGTTCGCCCGCCGGATGTGGCAGGTCTCGTCGAAGACGTCGAACCCGCGCTCGAATCCGCCGTGAAGATTGTGGTGGGAGGGGCTCCGGCGCACGATCGGGCTCGCGGTGACCGCGAGCGTCTGGTATCCCGCCGTCTTGAGGATCTCCTGGAGCGCCGGGTACTCCTTCGGAATGCCGATTCGATCGTCCGCCTGGCCGAGAAAGTGGAGCGGCCAGCGCGAGGTGAGGATCGAATTGACCGATGGGAACGTGCACGAGGCCTGGCTCCGCGCCTGTTCGAACAGCACCCCTTCCTTGGCGAACGCATCAAGGTTCGGCGTCGTCGGCTTGCCGTAGCCGTAGGAGGAGAGCCGATCGGAGCGCAGCGTGTCGAGCAGGATGAAGATGACGTTCGGCCGCGGCGCCGGCTTGCTGCAGCCGGCGTTGCCGGCGAAGCCGAGCGCGAGGAGAGGTGCGACGAAGAAAATGGCCCGGCGAGTCATGTGGGCGCGATTGTACAATCCGGGAACCCTTGCGACCGGCTGAGGGGATGAGGAGACTCGCTCGATGCGCATCGCCCTGGGCTCGGACCACGCAGGATTCCGCTACAAGGAGGAGATCAAAGCGTTGCTCCTCTCCCTCGGTCACGAGGTGAAGGACTTCGGCACCTGGTCGACCGAATCGGTCGACTATCCCCTGTTCTGCCGCCCGGTCGCGGAGGCGGTGGCCAGCGGCGAGGTCGATCGCGGCATCGTCCTCGGCGGCTCGGGCAATGGCGAGGCGATGGCCGCCAACCGGGTCAAAGGCGCCCGCTGCGCCCTCTGCTGGTCGCTCGAAACCGCGCGCCTCGGCCGCCAGCACAACGACGCGAACGTCATTTCGATCGGCGAGCGGATGATCCCGCTCCCGCTAGCGCTCGATATCGTGCGGACCTTCCTCGACACGCCGTTCGAGGGGGGGCGCCACGCCCGCCGCATCCAGATGCTCGATGAGTGAGCACGGCGGGTCC
>DATMZU010000463.1:0-5130 GCA_035607435.1 Thermoanaerobaculia bacterium
AACGAAGGGGTTTTTCAATTGCGGCCGGCGGAAACGCGGGCGCGCGGCGCGGGCTTCCTCGACGCCGCCTAAAAAGCTTTCCAAAGTCAACGACTGCACCTGGGCGATCAGCGCCTCGGCCCCCTGAGGCAGAACCGCCACCTGGGAATGGGGAGCTTCGAGGATGCGCGCGAACGCCTCGCACCCCTCGGAGAAGGCGATGCCGAATTCGCTGCGCATCCGCCGGATCCGTTCGCGCAGTTCGGGCAGGCCCTGAAGCAGGTCATCCTGCCAGGCGTCCCACTGCCAGGGCCCCCAATTGACCGCCACCGTGAACGTGCCGTCGCGCCCCGCGGGGCGATGAGCGAAGGCATCGAGAAAAGCATTGGCGGCGCAATAGTCCGCCTCGCCCAAGCCGCCGGTGAGCGACGAGCTGGAGGAGAACAGCACCAGGAAATCGAGAGAATCGCCGCGCAACATCTCGTCGAGCAGGAGCGTGCCCCGCACCTTGGGCGCCAGCACGGCGGCGGCTTGGCCGCGGCCTTTGCGCTGCGTCAAACCGCCGCCGGGAACGCCCGCCGCGTGGACCACGCCGTGGATCGCGCCGAAACGTTCGCGCGCCATCCCGAGCGCCGCGGCGAGCTGAGCCGCGTCGGCCACGTCGCAGGCCACCACCAGCACCTCGGCGCCCAGCTCCTTGAGGGCCGCGATCCGACCGGCTTTCGCCCCCGCGGGATCGCCCGAGCGTGACAACAGCACCAATCGGGCGCGGACCGTCCGCGCCAGATGCTCGGCGATCGCGAGACCCAGGCCGCCCAGACCGCCGGTGATCAGATAGACCCCGCGATCCCGCAGCCGCCCCGGCCCGGCGGCCACAGGCGGCAGCGGGGACGGCTCGAACCGCTCGACCCAGCGGTAGCGCCCTCGGTAGGCGACCCGCGCGTCGCCCATCTCGGCGTTCATCTCATCGACCAGGGCCGCCGTCAGCCCTTCCCACTCCGGGCCTTCGAGATCGACGTCGATCAGCCGGCAGGCGAGGTTCGGGTACTCCTGTGGCAGCACGCGGAAAGGTCCGAGCAGGGTGGCCTGCAAAGGATGGAGAAGCTCTCCGCCGAGCACGTCGCAGGCGTTGGCCGAAACGGCGTGGACGCGAAGCGGAGCGCTTGAGCCCGCGTTGCCGATCGCCTGGGCGAGGAACAGAAGGCTGTAGAACCCGGACTCCAGCAGGGTTTCGGCCTCGGCGGCGGACTGCCCGGCGGCATCAAGGCTCCAAAGGTGGGCCACGTCGGACGGCATCCTGCCGGCGGCTTGCAGGTGCTCGAAAAGCAGCTCGTACTCCGCGGGCGCCGCCGGGTTCAGGGCATAGCTCTCCTCACCGAGAGGCTCGAAACGATCGCTCCGCCGCACCGAGACGACTCGGGCACCGGCGCTTCGGAGGCGCGCAGCCAGCCGGTCGCCGAGACCTCGCTCGTCCGCGAACAGCAGCCAATCGCCGACCGGAGGCGTCGCGGTTTCGGCCGCCTGCGGCAGCGGGGTGCGGCGCCACGCGGGGGTGAAGAACCAGCTTCCGAGGTCGCTCCGCTTGGCCCAGGCCGCCGGAACCGCGGAACGCCTGCGCGCCTCGATCCAATAGGGCCGGCGCTCGAAGGGATAGGTGGGAAGGGGAATCCGGCGCCGCCGCTCCGCGCCGCGGAAGGCCGTCCAGTCGATCTCGACCCCGGCGAGCCAGAGTTTGCCGAGGGTGGCCAACAGGAACGCGAGGTCGGATTGGGCGTCGAAACGATGACGCAACGACGGCAGGGCCACCCGCGAACCGGGGTCATCCCCCTCCCGGCGCTGCAAGGCGGAGCTGGAGAGAGCCTGACCCGGTCCGACTTCGAGCAGGACGCAACCGGAGCGCAGCAGCTCCTGGAGCCCGTCCTCGAAGCGAACCGTCTCGCACATATGAGCGGCCCAGTAATCCGGGTCGGTCGCCTGCGACGGGGTGATCCAGCTCCCGGTCAGGTTCGACAGGAACGGGATTCGCGGCTCGCGCAGCTCGACCTGCCGGACCAGCGCGGCCACCGAGGAGCGGATCGGCTCCAGGAGGCCCGAGTGGAAGGCATGGGTGGCCTGCAGGCGCTGGCCGCGGATGCCGTCGGCCGCCAACCGCCGCTCCAGCTCTTCGATCTCTACGACCGGGCCGCTCACCACCGAGACCGCCGGGCCGTTGATCGCGGCGAGCGAGAGCCGGCCGGCGAGCCGTGGCAGCACCGCGGCCTCGGCGAGCGGCACCGCGAGCATCCCCCCGGGCTCGGTGTCCTGGATCAGCCGGGCCCGTCGCGCCACCAGCATCAGGGCGTCTTCGAGCGTCATCACTCCCGACAGGCAGGCCGCCACGTACTCGCCCAGGCTGTAGCCGATCATCGCCCAGGGGCGTACTCCCCAGCTCATCCAGAGACCGGCAAGGGCGTAGTTGACGACGAAGACCGCGGGCTGGCTGATGGCGGTCTGACCGAACGGGTCGCGGCCGGCCGCTCCATTGGCTCCGACATCGCGGGAACGGCCCAGCATCGCGCGCAGGTCGATCCCCTGGGGCGGCGAAGCGGTCTCCCGCTCCTCCCCTTCGGGGTAGAGGACCGTTCGGAGATCGAGCCCGAGATAGGGCCGCAGGATCTCGGCACAGCGATCGACCCGTTCGCGGAAGACGGCCTCGGTGCGGTACAGCTCGCGCGCCATGCCCACGTAGTGGTCGCCGAGGCCCGGAAAGAGAAATGCGACCTGCCGCTCGCCGGGCGGGCAGAAACCGGTCGAGACCTGCCGCGCGTCGAGCGTCCGCAGGGCCGCGATCGCCCCATCGAGGTCCCGGGCGAGCACGGCGCGGCGATGCTCGGAGGCCCGCCGCCCGGCCTGCAAGGTATGGGCGGCATCGGCGAGGCTCACGGGATGGCGGCTCAGGTGATCGGCGAGAGCGCCGCTCGCCGCTTCGAGCGCACCCTCGGTGCGGGCCGAAAGCACCAGGAGCTGCCAGCCGCGCGACGGCGCAGCGGCAGCCGGCTCCGGAGCCTCTTCGAGCACCAGGTGGGCGTTGGTGCCGCCCATCCCCAACGAGTTCACCCCCGCGCGCCGCGGCCCCTCGGACGGCCAGGGGCGGGTCTCGGCGTTGACGTAGAACGGGCTCGCCGGCAGATCCGACTCGGGGTTGGGCTGCCGGAAGTGCAGGGTCGCGGGGAGCGTCCGGTTTTGAAGCGCCAGCACCGTCTTGATCAGCCCAGTGACGCCGGAGGCGCGGTCCAGGTGGCCGACGTTGCTTTTGACCGAACCCAAGGCGCAAAAGCCGATCGCGTCGGTCGCGGTGCGAAACGCCCGGGTGAGCGCGGCCACCTCGATCGGATCGCCCAGGCGGGTAGCGCTGCCATGCCCCTCGACGTAGGAGATCGTCGCCGGATCGACCCCGGCCCGGGCGAGCGCCCGCTGGATCGCCTGCGACTGACCCTCGACGCTCGGCGCGGTGTAGCCCACCTTGAGCGAGCCGTCGTTGTTGATCGCCGAGCCCTTGATCACCGCGCGGATCGTGTCGCCGTCGGCGAGCGCGTCCTCCAGACGCTTGAGCACCACGACTCCGGCGCCATCGCCGAACACCGTACCGCCGGCCGCCGCGTCGAACGACCGGCAGTGGCCGTCGGGGGACTCCTGGCCCCCCTCCTGATGGCGATAGCCGAACTTTTGCGGCACCCGGATCGAGACCCCGCCGGCCATCGCCATGTCGCACTCTTCCATCAACAAGCTCTGGCAGGCGAGGTGCACCGCCACCAGCGAGGTCGAGCAGTGGGTCTGCACCGCCACGCTCGGCCCCTTGAGGTCGAGCTTGTAGGACACCGCCGTGGGCATCGAATCCTTGTCGTTGCCGATCACCATTTGGTAGGGATCGAGGCCGCGCGCGATCTCCGGATCTTCGTAAAGGGAGAGCATGTAGCTGCTCAGGTTGCAGCCGGCGAACATGCCGATCGGCCGGCCGTACTGCCGCGCGTCGTACCCCGCGTCTTCAAGCGCCAGCCAGGAACACTCCATGAAGATCCGGTGCTGAGGGTCCATCAACGCCGCCTCGCGCGGGCTGAAGCCGAAGAAGTGCGCGTCGAACCCCGCAACCTCGTCCAGGATCGGGCGCGCCTTGACGTACTCCGGGGCGGCGAGATCGGCGGCATCGATGCCGGCGTCCAGCAGCTCCTGATCCGAGAAGAATGAGATCGACTCGACCCCGTCGCGCAGGTTGCGCCAGAGCTGCTCGACGTTCGCCGCGCCGGGGAACCGCCCGGCCATGCCGACGACCGCGATGTCGGCGTTCTGGAACGGGCGCCGCGCCGCCGGTGTCGAAGTCGGTGCGGGAGCCGGCTCAGGGAATTCCGCTTCGGAGGTGCGACTGATGAGTCGGGCCAGGGCGGCGACCGTCGGCGCTTCGAACAGGGTGACGTTCGAGATGCGGACCCCCAGCTCCCGCCGCAGGTCGGCGACGAGCTGGACGCCGATCAGGGAGTTGCCGCCGAGATCGAAGAAGTTGTCATGGACGCCGATCTGCCGGATGCCGAGCGCCCGCTGCCAAAGTTCGGCGATGCGGCGTTCGAGCTGCCCCCCGCCGACCGACAGCGGAGCGACTTCCGCCTCTCGCCGCGCGGGTACAGCGGCCGGCCGCAGGCGGTCCCAAGCCGCGCGGCGCGCGGCGAGGTTTCCGGTGGACTGCACCACGCGACCGGACAGGCCCGAGCCCACCAGGCGAAGGAAGGCGTCGCCCCCCTCTTCGGCGGTCATGGCGTAAGCCGCCACCGAAGCGCCGATCCCGCCGGCCCTCCGGTCACCCACCAGCCAGCCGTCCCAATCGACACTGAGCCACCGCCCGTCCGGCTGGGCGAGGGCGAAGACGTCGAGAAAAGCGTTCGCCGCGACGTACGCCGCAAACCCCAGGCCGCCGAGGACGGTCGAGATCGACGAGGTGAGCATCCGGAAGTCGAGATCGTGCCCGGCGAGAGCTTCGGCGAGCGCCAGGGTACCCGCCACTTTCGGCAGGAAATGCGCGCCGCGGTCCGCCTCGCCGCTCGCGGCGAGCGGCAGGAAGGTCTTCGGGTCCACCGAACCGGCGGCGTGCACCACGCCGTGCAGAGCGCCGAACCGTTCGAG
>DATMZU010000030.1:0-7451 GCA_035607435.1 Thermoanaerobaculia bacterium
CGTCGCCCCTCAAGAGCCTCGCGTCGTCGAGCCCGTCGCCGCGGTTGAACCGCCTGCAAAGCCCCGCACCGCCGCCGAGCTTCCCAGGACGATGGTCAGAGTGCCTCCTGTCGCAGCACCTCCCGTCTCGACGATCCGAAAAGTCGAAGAGAACACGGTCCCCGCACCCCACGAGCCGGCCGAGACCTCCACGGGGGTCGCTCCGGAGCGCGCGCCTGCCCCCTCGCCGAGCTTGCAACCGGCGCGCGCCACGATCCTGGCGCCACGAAATGGCGAGGTGGTCGGTTCGGAGGTCATGGTGCAAGGCATCATCTTCGGGCTCGGCGACCAGCAGGCGTTTCTGGGGATCCGGCAAGAAAACGGATCGATCTATCCTCGGGGAGAGCTGTTCCCGAATGCCGACGGCCAATGGTCGATCAAGCTGAGGAGCTCCAAGGAAAAGACCTTCGGGATCTTGGTGGTGGCCTCCAATAGCGAGGAGGCGACTCAGATGTTGAGGGATCAGCGGAGCCGGGACAACGGCCTGTCCGTCCTGCCACGGGGAGCTTCGATCAGCAGCGGCGTCGTGATGCTGAAAAAGCAGGGGAGGATCACCGGCATCTTCAGGCCCAAACGGGCGAATCAGACCGGGGGCGAGTCCCTTCGCCGGTAGTGGGCGTCTTCCGGGGTACGACTCCGTGCCCCGGGCGATGCGGAAGCGCTCGAAGCCAGCCGGAGTTAAACTCTCCGTCCCGTGTCGGCCCAATACTCATTCGCCCTTGCCGCGTTGCCTTTGGCGCTCGCCCTTTTCGGCTGCTTCGGCCCCGCCGCCGAAACTCCGGACAACTCCGCCCTCGGCCTTGCGCCGCTGGGCGAGACGACCGTCGAGATCCTCAAGGGCACGCCCGTGCGCGAGCGGATTCGCCTGGGGCCGTATGGAGTCGCGTTCGGGCGGCCGGGCGGGGTGGTCGAGCGGGCGCTGTTCGTGGACGATGGGGTGCGGGAGGAGCTTTCCGGCCAGGCCTCGACCTACGGGTCGTTCGATCTGCCGGTCGGCGGCGCGCGGGTGCGGTTTCGCGGTCGCGGTGCGCTGCCGGCGCCTCTGCCGGAGCGGCGGCGGATGGCGGAGTGGGCCTTGTTCGTGGCCGCGGAATCGACCGGGCTGGGCGGGCGGGAGCCGGCTCCCGTGCTGTACTTGCAGCGGGGCGGCGAGGGGGAGGCCTGCGACGGGCTGGGGATCGATCGCACCGGCGTGGTGCGCGGCGGTCCTTGCGCCGGGGGCGGCCGGACGCCGCGTCGGCTCGCGACGCCGGAGCTGGAGCGGCTGTATGCCTGGTTCGATCGGCTCGGGCCGTTTGCCGCGAGTTGGCTCGAAGGACCGCCGGACGAGCGGCGGACGCTTCGACTGGTCTTCGCCGGGGCGGGGCGCGGGACGGCGAGCGCCGCGGAGCGGGAGGAGATTTCGGCGTTTGCCGCGGCGCTCGCGGCGGAGCTGAAGGTCCCCGGCTCGCCTCGGTTCGCCGCGCCGCAGAGGCGGACGCCTGCGGTGCCGCTCACCCTGCCGGGCCGCGCGCCGATTCCCCCGGCGGGGTCACCCCGTTCGCGGGCTAGAACCAGCCCTTTTTCTTGAAGTAGCCGATCAGGACCAGCGCCACCGCCGCCATCAGGCTGAGGGCGAACGGATAGCCCATCACCCAGTGCAGCTCCGGCATGTTGTAGTGGCTGACGGTCGAATCGAAGTTCATGCCGTAGACGCCCGCGATGAACGACAGCGGAATGAAGATCGCCGACAGGATCGTCAGCACCTTCATGATCTCGTTCATCCGGTTGCTGACGCTCGACAGGTAGACGTCGAGCATGCCGCCGGCCAGCTCGCGGTAGGTCTCGATCACGTCGATCACCTGGACCACGTGGTCGTAGCAGTCGCGGAGGAAGATGCGGGTCTCCGCCGTGATCAGCTCCGAACCGTCGCGCAGGATCGAGTTCAGCAGGTCGCGCTCCGGCCAGGCGGCGCGGCGCAGCATCAGCAGGTCGCGCTTGACCTTGTGGATCTCGTTCAACAATCCCGGCGACGGCTTGTCGATCAGCGCGTTTTCCAGCCGTTCGATCTCCTCGCCGTAGCGTTCGAGAACCGGGAAGAACTCGTCGATCAGCGCGTCGATCAGCGCGTAGGCCAGGTAATCCGAACCGCGCTTGCGGATCAGGCCGCGGCCGAGCCGGATGCGCTCGCGCACGGCCTCCCAAGAATCGCCGGGAATCTCCTGGAACGTCACCACGTAGCCGGCGCCGAGAAACAGGCTGATCTGCTCGCCGATCAGGTCGGTGCCCTGGTCCAGCTGCACCGAGCGGAGGATCAGGAACTCGTAGTCGTCGTAGGGCTCGACCTTCGGGCGCTGGCCGCAGTTGACCACGTCTTCGAGCGCCAGCTTGTGGAAGCCGAAACGATCGCCGAGCTGGGCGATCAGCTCGACGTCCGACAGCCCTTCGACGTTGATCCAGGTGACGCTGTCGCGTTCCTTGTAGTCGAACGCTTCCTCGATGTGGTCGAGCCGGCGCTCCTCGAAATGGTCCGGCCCATAGTCGATCAGCGAGATCTTGACCGGCCCCGAGGTTTCCGGGCGAGGGGTGAGAACGCCCGGGGCGCTGCCCGGCCGGAAATTGTGGCGCTTCAACGAGGAGCGGCGGCCTTTGGCTCGGGATCGCGACATGGATAAAGGCTACACCATGGGGTCATCGGGAAGGGGGAGAATCGTCTCGGCCGGCTCGTCGCCCGGGGGAGCCGGCGGAGCCGGGAAACCCTCCGCGGGCGGCGGGGCGAACGGCGAACGCGGCACGCTCGGGGCCGGGCGATCGGCGGCGATCCGGCCCTGGGTGTGGCGGATGGCGGCGACCAGTTCGTCGAACACCCGCCGGGCCTTGCCGTGCCGGGGGCCAAAGCGCATGCGGGTCCAGGTGCGGCGGCTCTGGATCGAAATCACCCAATCGGGAAGGAGGAAGCCGAGGATCGTGAAGACGATCGTCGGCGCAACGATCCCGAACGCGACCGCACCCCCGTTCGCGCCGGAGATCCCGGCGCCGAACGATCCCAGGAGCAGTCCGAGCAGACCGAACGCGACGACCAGGCGGTAGTTGCGGCCGCGGTGAAGCGTCGCCAGCTCCACCTCCTCGAACAGCACCCGGTGGCGGGTGATCCGATAGAAGCTTGAGGTATCGACCTCCAGCGCCTCGCCGCGGCGGTAGACGCGAATCCGCTCCACCAGACTCGCATCGCGGGCAAGCAGCCGCCGTTCCGGGATTTCGCCGGGCGCCGTCGGTTCCGCGATCACTTCTTGGCTCCGCCGAGGGCGGCGACGCCGGCCGCCCCGGCAAACATCATGGCGATCAGCGCGAGGCCGAACAGCGTCAGGAAGACGCCGAGGACGATCGCGAAGATCGGCCCGCCCCGGCCTCCGACCTCGCGCCAGGCGCGTTTCTGGCGCAGGCCTTGAACCGCCAGGACGATCGCGGTGGGTCCGAGGACGATGCCGAAACAGCTGGTCAAGAAGCCCAGGATCACGAGCGAGATCGCGAGCCCCGAGGCGTCGAAGAAGTGGGTCTCGACCGCGGTGAACGACCCTTCGCGGCTCATCCGGTCGAAGCAGTCGGGACAAAGCTCCTGGCCTTCGAGCGGAATCCGACAGAGCTCGCAGATGAAGACGCCGCAGCGGGAGCAGTTGGCGACCGCGGCATGGTGGGGATGCCGGGCGCACGGCGTGGCGTCGCTTCCCGCGACCGCCGCCGGACCGGCGCCGAACGGGTCCGCCGGATCGACCGCGAAGGTGGCCTCCGGCAGGCGGACGACCGGCGCGGGGGGAGCGAAGGCGACCGCCGCGAACGATATGCCGCAGGCGGCGCAGGTCTCTTCGTCCGGCCGGACCGTGAACTCCGGCAGCGGCGCCCGGCAACGCGGGCATTGCAGCGGCCGGGGACGAAACGAGGCGCTCAGGGCCAATCGACCACCCGGGTCTTGGCCGCCATGTCGTGGATGCAGGTCCGCTCCGCGCCGAAGGCGGTGAGGTAATTGACGATCCCCAGGCACGAGAGGAATCCGAACGCCTGCTGGACGACCGCGCGGGTCCACGCCTGGCTGGGCCGCACGTCGCTGCCGTCCGGCGAGACCACCTTGAGGCCGATGATCCGCTTGCCGATCGTCTGGCCGCTCCGCGCGATCTGGATGCCGTAGTAGAGGATGCCGGCGACAAACCCGAAGCCCATCAGGAGCAGCTGGAGGACCAGCTGCGCCCCCGCGAACAGCCCGTCGTTGGCGCCCGGTTTCATCATTCCGCGCGGAATCAGCACGGCGAACATGAGGACCATGGTGAGGACGACCAGCGGGACGGAGAGGATCAAGCCGTCGAGGAACAGCGCGCCGAAACGGCGGCCGATCGAGGCGAGATGGAGCTGGCCGACGGCGGGGGCGGTGCCGGCGCGCAGATCGAGCAGGCGCTGGACCTTGCATTCGGCGCAAAAAGGCAGGCCTCCCAGCTCGACGTAGCAATCCGGACAGAACGAGTCGCCGCAACGCGCGCAGCGGATCAGGCCGTCTTCGACGTTCGGGTGGTTCTTGCAAGGCATGGTTTGGCTCCCGTTCGAGCGACTTTGAACGATCCGCAACTCTTCCGTGTCGGTTCCAGCCGTAGGACCCGGATATGCTATCAGACACCCGAAAGGCGTTCCGGTAGACGGCCCGGCACGGAGTGCCGCCCAAGGACCTATGATCTCGACGCTCAAATCCTCCGGCGCCCGCACCTGCGCCTACCATTCCGACCGCCCGGCGCACGCGCTTTGCGTGTCGTGCCGGACCCCTCTGTGCCGCGGCTGCGCGACGCCGTGGGAGGGGATCTTCCTCTGCGCCTCGTGCCTCGCCGCGCGGCGCACGGCGGCGGAGCGGCGGGGGTCGTTCTGGGGTTGGGCGAAGCTGGCGCTGGGGATCGCGGCGGCGGCGGCGCTTGCCGTGTTCTTGGGCGCCTGGATGTCCGGGCTCTGGGCCGAGCTGCTCGCGGCGGCCGGCTCATGAGGGAGCGCCTGGGGCTGGGCGAACTGCTCGACCGGGCCGCGAACCTGGTCGGGCGCGAGCTGCCCGAGCGCACGGCGCTGTGCGTGCTCGCCGTGCTCCCCTGGCGGTTGTTGCAGGTCTGGTGGCTCCACCGCCTGATCGAGATCGCCGCCACCGCCACCCAGCATGGGCAATACCTGGTCTCGCTCTCGTTGTGGACCGTGGCCGCCATGCCGCTCGCGTTCTGGGGGCGGGCGCAGCTCGCGCGCGGCTGCTCGATCGCGCTTTCCGGCGAGGACGCAACGCTTGCGCGCTCGCGTTTCGGCCTTCCCTGGCGCGCCTATCTCGCCGGCCTCTACGCCGCGTTGGTGGCGGCGGCGCTCTACCCGGCGATCGGCTGGATGATCTTCACGCTGCCGTTCGTCACCGTCTATTCCGGCCTCGCTGCGGCCACCGCGCCGTACCAGGAACGGCCGGGGCTCTGGGCGCCGCTCACCGTTGCGGCGCGCGGTTTCGCCTCGCCGCGGCTGCTCGCCGGGCTCTGGTTCACCGCGGGAATCGGCGTGCTCATCGCGGTGATCCAGCTGTTCGTGATCTTTCAGCTCGGCCTGGCGGCGGTGCAGACGACGTTCGGCTTCTCCGACGTCTGGTGGGAGCAGATCCTGTCGGCCGAAAACCGGCTGTTCGTGCTCCTGCTGTTCGCCGGAGCCTTTCTCGCGGTCGAGCCGTTCTGGATCGCCGGCCTGTCGATCATCGTCCAGCGCGGCCGGGCCCGCGCGAGCGGCGACGACCTCGCCGGTTGGATCGCCGAGCTGGGGGAGGCGGCCGACCTGGCGGAGAACGCCCAGGCCGGCGAAGACTCCGCGGAGAGCGCGGCGTGAGAAGCCTGCGGGCACCGGCGCTGCTGCTCGGAGTCCTCGGGCTGTTCGCGGCCGCCGCCGCCTCTCCGGCCCGCGCGGCCAGGATTTCGGTGTCCGAATACCGCGAGCGCCTGGTGGGCATTCGCACCCAGCTCGAGGGTGGCGATTGGGTGGGCGCGGGTCTCGCCTCCCGCGAGCTGCTCGGCGAGCGGGTGGCGCTGCCGGGAACCCCCGAGGAGATCGTTCCCGACGCCTCGCTGCTCGTGCCGATCGGCCGCGCCAAAAGTCTGGCCGAAGCCCGCGGCCCGGGCGGAGAGCACGTCCGGCGCTTGAACCGGTTGACCTCCGAGCTGGCCGCGGAGTTGGCCGCCGGGGGGAAAGATCCGGCCGGCGATCCGAACGGCACCCTCGGCCAAGACAAGGCGCTCCTGGAGCGCCTGCGCGCGCGGGAGAAGCTCGCCGACCTGCCCCAAGGCGGGGCGCTGCCGCAGGCGAAGGTGCCCGAAGGAGCGCTCGACGCGCTCACCGATTTCTTCGCTCCGCTCACCCGGGTGCTGCGCGCGATCGGCCGGAAGATCCTCGATTGGATCGAACGCCTGTTCACGCCGCGCAAGCAGGTCCAAGGGGATGGGACGGTCTCCGATCTGGCGATCGCCGTCGCGGTGGTGATCGCGCTCGCCTTGGCCGGCGCGGCGATCCTCTACGTTCGGCGGCGCCGGAAGGTCGGCACCGCGGGAGCGCCCGAGGAGGCGCCGGCCCCGCCCGCGGCGGACGACGATCCGCTGTCGCGCGAGGTGGGAGAGTGGGAGCGCTACGCCCGCGAGCTGGAGCGGGCCGGACGCACGCGCGAGGCGGTGCGCGCCTGGTACCACGCGGTGCTGGTCGCCCTCTATCGGACCGGTTTCGTCCATTACCGGCGCGGGCGGACCAATTGGGAGTACGTGGCGTCTCTCTCTCCGACCCTTTCGGTGCGCGCCGGCTTCGCCGATCTCACCCGGCGGTTCGAGCGCGAGTGGTACGGCCGCGACGAAAGCGATTCCGAAGCGCTCGCCGCGGCGGCCGAGGTCGCGGGCGGCCTGCTCGGCGCCGTCCGCACCCTCGCGGGGAGCCCCGGTTGAGCCGGCGCGCGACCGTTCTGGTGATCGCCGCGATCGCGGCGTACGTGCTCGCCACGCTCGCCTGGGTCGCGGGCGACAAGCGCGCCGAGCGGGCGGCGTTCGAAAACCCCGGATCGAGCCTCGACCGCACCGCCGCCGGCACCTCGCTCGCCCGCGCCCTGCTCAAGGAACGCGCGGGAGCGGCCGGCCGGGTCGAGGCGCTCCTGCGGCGGGTCGATCTCGAAGAGCTGCCGGCCGACGCCGTGGTCTTTCGCATCGGCCCTCCCGTGGCGCCGTTCCTCGGCCGATGGACCGAGGATCAGGAAGGTTCGAAAAAAGGCGAGAAGCCCGGCGAGAAGGGCGAAAGCCCGCCGAGCGGAGGGAAGAAGGACGGGAAGGGTGACCAGCCCAAGGGCGAAGTCGGCGACGAAAAGAAGGGAGCAGGCGACGGGAAGAAAGGCGACGGCGACGAGGGTGAGG
>DATMZU010000049.1:0-6492 GCA_035607435.1 Thermoanaerobaculia bacterium
GTCACCGGCTCGTCGGGAACGAGCACCGCCATCTTTTCGAGCTGCGCCACGGCGAGGTCGAACTTCCCGTCCCGCTTGTAAACGACGCCGAGGGTGAACCAAGCGTGAGGGATCGACGGCGCCTGCGCCTCGACCTTCAAAAGCTCCGCGATCCCTTCGGAGGTCTTCCCCGCCTTGAGCAGCGCGAGGCCGTAATTGAGTCGCTCGCGCGGCGAATCGGGAGCAAGGTCGAGAGCGGCCTTCAGCTCCTCGACCGCCCGCTCCTGCGTGGTCGGGTTCTCGTAGAACGCCTTGCCCAGGTTGCGATGCTGCGCGAGCCGCTCGGCGCGCGACGCCTCCTGGCCTGAAGGCGCCGCGACGGCGGCCCACGAAACCAGGACGAAGAGACCCGCGATCGCGGCGCGCTTCATGGCCGGAACCTCACCCGTCATCATGCAAAAGCTCCATGTTTCGGGAATCCTCTTTGCGCTTGAGGGTGAAGATCTCACGTCTCGCGCGGTGCGCGCTACGATGGACCGCGTGATCAACGCTTGAAGGAGATCTCTGTGAGTGACACCGACCGCCTGCGCTACGCCGCCGCCGCCTGCCAGGTCGATTTCCCCAACCCGCCCGACCGGCGCGGCATTGCGCGTCACGTCGACCGGATGATCACCATGATCGACCATGCAGTGGGTGGCTACTCGCCATTCTTGCCCGTGCGCCTGCTCGCCTTTCCCGAATTCGCGCATGCGGCGCCGGTCTACCCGACCGCCAAAGAGCTGCTCGACAAGCTCGCGATCCCGATTCCCAACGAGCACACCGAGCGCTATGTCGCGAAGGCCAAAGAGCTGGATGTCTACATCCAGACCGGCACGTTTCTGGAGCGCGACGACGCGTACGGCCCGGTGGTCTTCAACACCACCTGCCTGATCGGCCCGGACGGCATTCTCGCCAAGTACCGGAAGGTCAACCCGTGGATTCCCTGGGAGGTCCACGCGAGCCCGCACGACATTCCGGGTTATGCCGAGGAGATCTACCCGGTGGTCGATACGCCGATCGGCCGCCTGGGCGCCGCGATCTGCTACGACTGGCTGTTTCCTGAGACGCTCCGCCAGCTGACGGCGAACGGCGCTGAGGTGCTGATCCGCGTCTCCGCCTACATGGACCCCTGGGGGGCGACCGCGCCGATGGACTGGTGGACCGTGGTCAACCGTTGCCGCGCAATCGAAAACGTCGCCTACGTCGTCGCAAGCAACCAAGCGGCGAGCCTGTCGCACTATCCTCCGTTCTCCTGGCCCGGAGGCAGCATGGTCGTCGATTTCGAAGGCCGCCTCCTCGCCCAAGCCGACCCCGGCCCGGGCGAAAAGATCGTCGTCGCGCCAATCGACATCGCGGCGCTGCGCCACGAGCGAACGACCCGACGCGGCCACCAGATGCTTGCCCATCTTCGGACGGAAACCTTCTCGATGTACGGTAAACCGTACTACCCGGCGGGCCGCGGGTCTGAGAATCTTTCGATCGAGAAGATCGATGAGGCGATCGGCGAGGCGAAGGGGCGGTTGGGGTACTGAGGCGGCCTTCGGACCGCTTTCTTGAGCGGCTGCTAGTGGCAATCCTCCGAGCCGGAATCCCGCACGTTGCCATCGGTGTCGATGAAATGCCACTCGTAGCTCGTCGGGTGGAGCGTCAAGAGGAGGACGCCGTAGATGTCCGGAATGCTCACCTGACTGTTGTCCTTCGTCGTACTGAGTCCACGCTGATCTCCCCCTCCCGTACCAACGATGAATTCCCGGATACCGGCGGCCGTAACCATTTTGTTGGCGTCTTGGCGATCGAAGCGTTCGTAGTGATGGTCGTGGCCGTTCAAGATCACGTCCGCGCCGTGATCGAGCAGCGGCTTCCAGAGCACCCCCATTTTGCGCCCAGGATCCGTCGCCTGATCGCCGTGCTCGCTCCCCGAGCTGAACAGGGGGTGATGCCAGTAGGCGAGGGTGCATTTCCGGGGGTTCGCTGCGAGGTCTCTCTCCAGCCAGGTTCGCTGATCCGCCATTTTCGGCGCACCCTTCTCGCCCGCCATGCTGTTGAGCGAGATGACGTGCCATTGGCCCACGTCGTAACTGTAGTATCCCAGTCCCTTGGAACCCGCCTTCGCGCCGAAGTAGTTGAAGTATGGATCGGCGTTGAAACGGCTCGCCGGTGGGTAGATCCCGTAGTCGTGATTGCCGGGTGAGGGCCGCGTGCGCTCTTTGATGCTTCCTCCCCAGGCCTTGTCGTAGCAATCGTCGAATTCTTTTTTCGTGCCGTTCTGGTAGACGTTGTCGCCCAAGGTGAACACGGTCGCCCCAGGGAACCTGTCGATCAGTTTCGCAGTCGCCTGGGCGGGAGGCAGATCTTTATCGCATCGGACGATGTCTCCCGCGCCGATCAGGAGGGCATCCCCTTCAAGAAGTTCGCGACGGACCAAATCGTCCAAAGTCGGTTCGACGACCCCTGTTGACCGCTGGCTCTCTCGCGCCGAAGCGGCTGAAGCCAGGTTCGTGTGCGGATGGTTCGCGCAACCTCCGGAAATCAGCAGACCTGCGAGCGACAAACCCTGGAAAAGAACTAATTTCAAACACCTCATTTGGAGCTCCTCTCAAGTAACCTCTATCTTGTAGACGGCCGATTCCCACAAGTTACCGATTACCCAAGTTCTAGCATCCAGCGGGCTACTGTTTCCGACGATTATCTGGTGACCACGGCCACCCTACTTCAAGGATGCCCGAGAAAACGATAGCTTTTCGGGAACTTTGTTTTTTCCTCCCCGGCGAGGCGCGGCGAAGATCCGAGGAGAAAAAATCGAGCCTCGCCAAAACGTATCGTTTTCTCGGGCACCCTTGAGATAAGGTCGTCCTCACCCACCCCGCAGCCCCTCTTGAAGTCCAGATCACCTGTTACCGGAAAGGAGCCACCACCGGTTTCGGCCGGCTCACTCCTGATCCCGGCAAGTTCACCGCAGGTCTCGGCCAGCCCACCGCCGTCGCCGCCGAGCTGACATCCGGTCCCGCCCGACTCAAAGGTGGCCCCGTCCAGCTCGGCGCCGATTTCGTCCGAACCACCGGGGTCTGGAGGGGCTCACCGTCGGCGTGGGCCGGCTTACCGGAGCGCTCGGCCGGACCACCTCTGCGACTATGTTCTATGGACGCTCGCGGTCGAGCCATCTACAGCCCTTCCAGGAGTTCCGGCTGGTGTTTCTCGATCCAGACGATGAGATCGTCACGGAGCTTGACGGCCAAGGCGCGCATCGCCGCCGCGTCGGCGTCGGAGACGAGCCCGGTGCGTTCGTAGCCTGAGATGTTGCGTTTCTTGCGGAAGGCATCGAAGGTATTGACGGTACGAACGTCGATTCGGAGGGTTTCGCGGAGCGATTGGATGACGTGGAAGTGGTGCTGATCCCGCGAGGCCCGATACCCAGCCAGCGCTAATGCCGCCGTCGCGGCTTGCAAGGCCGCGTTGTAGGCGATGTTCATCCGCCAATCTGGGCTCAGGGCTTCGGCCGCGCTGTCGGCGAGATCCCGCCGGATGACCGCCAGGAGGTCGCGGACTTCGTTACCGCTGGTCGGATGAGGAATGAGCCAGCCGTTCCTCTCCCAGTCGGTCAAGTTCATCGGCCCCTCCGAGGACGAACAGGTACGGCTCTCGCAGAACACGGGTCAGGAAGTGGTGCCCTTCTAGAAGCTTGGTGCGGAACTCGATCGCAGGATATACCGTCGGATTGATTTCGCGTCCAATCCGCTCCTGCGCTGGGCCGAGCGCCTCGACGACGGTTGCAAAAGGTGTGTCTCCCACGACCAGCAAATCGATGTCGCTGTCGTTTCGCAGCTCTCCCCGCGCCGCTGAACCGAAGATCAACGCAACCAAAATCCTGTCCGCCAAGGGCTCCAGGGCACGACGCAGGACTTCGACCGGACCGGCCGTTTTCATGAGGAGAGCCTGAAGCTCCGGAAAAATCGGTGACCGCCGATTTGCCTGAAAATAGACTTGGCGCCCGTTGACCGTTCTTTCGAGCAGTCCGGCACCCGTCAAGATCGCCAGCTCTCGCTGCACGGCGCCGTGCGCCGCCCCGGTCTGGCGCACGAGCTGGCGAAGGTAGAACGACTCCTCCGGATGGCTGAAAAGCCAACCGAGAACGCGAAGGCGCGTCTGGCCGAAAAGCACCGTTCCCGGTTCCGTCTCCATCCTCTGGACGCTCACCATCGTACTCATTTCGGGTTCAATCGTACCCAGAAAGAGTACAGGCTTCAAGGCCGCGCGGCGCCAAGCGCCGGTCCTAGCGACGAACGAAAGTCGGCGCCCTCAGAGAAAGGGCTCCAGCCAGTGGATTCGCAGCGTTAGAATCTCCCCCAATGAACCCCGCGACAAGCCGTCGCCCACGAGTGGTCCTCGCCACCGCGCTCGCGAGCCTCACCGTGTTGCGCGGAGCGGCGGCCGAGACCGCGCCGCCGAAATCCGACGCCGTCACCGACAGGATCCGCGAGATCATCGGGCGAGTCGGCGGCGACTCTCATTGGGGCGCTGATCCGGCCGCGAAGGAAATTGCGGAAAGGGGCCAGCCGGTCGAGGCCACATGGTTGACCGGCTCGGGTCACGCCTGGGTTGCCCTCAGCTCGGACGGGAAGCCGATCGGCGCCCACTTATGGCTGTCGCACGTGAAGGTCGAAGGCGACCTGGCCACCGCGAGCGATTGCGTGTTGCGCCTCTGGAACGATGAGGACGCCTCGTGCCCGCCGGCTCCTCTCTCGATCGTGGACTGCGCAACCTGGAGCGTGCCCGCGGACGCCGCTCGGGCCGCCCTCCTCGCGGCGCGCGCGGCGCTGTTTGCCCGGGTCTATGAGAAGAAGTACGTCTCCGATCCGCGCGAGGAGATCGTCGGCGAAGAGGGGGTGCCGGGTGGAGTGATGGGCGGCGTCGACGGGGGAACGACCGCCGATTTCGTCGTTGTGGCGAACGTGGTGGAGGCGAGCGAGTACCCGGTACGGGTTTCGGAGGAGTGGGCCGGGTATGCGTCCTCGGGAGAGGTGGGTCACTACGCCCGCGCCGACGCGGCGACCGATATTCTCAATGACGCTTTCGACCGGCCCAAGGACGCGCAGACGTCCCCTCCTCCACCGGCCCTTCACGCGGAGTTCTCGCGCCTGTTTACGAGCCTGCCTCTCGACGCCCAATACTGGTGGTGGGTGCGCGAGCGCATGGTGTTGATGGCCGGGACCCTCGGGGCACCGGCGGACCTGCCGCAGCTCAAAAAGTATCTCAGCCCGAAGAGCAATTTCGTCGGCGAGACGCGCCTGCGCGACTACGCTTTAGAGGCGCTGGCACGGCGCACCGGACGCGACCCGCGTTGCGACCAGGGTAGTCGCCTGAAGCCCGCCGCCGCGGCCGCCGCCTGGCAGCGCTCGGAACCGTAGGCCGCTCGGCGTCGGCCCAGGACAAGCACACCAGCGCCTCAGGGCTCGGCCGTAAGCGCCACGCCCCGTAGGCGGCTCCCTTCGGGCAGCGAGACATAGAAGAAGTATTTGCCCCGCGCCGGCAGGTCGATACCCACCGGCGCCGCCCCGAGCGGCGTTTCAGCGATCTTGCGGTTCGCCGCATCGACCGCTCGGAGCGAGCCGGGGCCGGAGGTTGTGCCTTCGATGCGGAAGGCGTAGCGGCCCGCGGCGAAGCAGCCTTTGAACAGGACCCACTGTCCCGGCAGCTGGTACGAAACGTTCGGCCCCGTGCGCATGCGCAGGTCGGGGACGTGCGCGTCGCGGGCGAGCATCGGCCCCCCGGCGCGGCAATCGGCCGGGAGCGGCTCCAGGCGGTAGAGCTGGACGATCGGTCCGAGGCGGATGCGGTTGGGGATCCACTCACCGATCTTCAGGTAGGTGCCGAAGACGGTCGAATAGTTTTCCGCGATACCCTTGTGGTGCTCTTTGCGCAGCAGTTCGGGGTCCTGGAAGCGCTTGTAGGCGTCGCTCGCGAGCAGCAGATAGTCGTTGCCCGCCTCGCGCATTTCCGTCTGGCTCAGGCGGCCGGCGAAACGGGTCGGGACGATCTCGAACGTGCCGTCGGAAAAGTTCGGCGTGTACTGCTCTTTGACGATCCGCGCTCCCGGCGGCAGGTTCGCATAGACCCAATCCGCCGCCAGCTCGCGAGTGGAGGCCCGGGCGTAGCCGATCGTCTCGATCGTCGTCCGCCAGGCCGGGGGCGCGAGGCAAAGCACGGCGAGCAGCGGCAACACCGCGAGGCGGAGAGCGCGATGGCTTTCAAACCGGCCGCGCGCCCACACCGCACCCCCGGCGAGACCGACCCCGAGCAGCACGGCGAGCGGCGGCATCGCGGGATAAAGATTGCGTTTGACCACCATCGCCATCGAGAACAGCAAGCCGAGGAAGAGCGCGGGAAAGACCGCCATCCGCAGCCAACGGCCGCGCGTGGTTCGGTCGAGCGCGAACAGCCCGAGCAGGCCGAGCCCGAGCGTCACCGGTCCGAACG
>DATMZU010000057.1:0-25747 GCA_035607435.1 Thermoanaerobaculia bacterium
GAGGATCGCCTTGGCTCCCGTTTCGGCATCCAGCTCGCCGTTTTCGTAGCGGACGAGGATGTCCTCGGCGAAATTGACCAGGTCGGTCACCTCGTCCTCGCCGGCCGGGCTCATGCCGATCAGCGGGTCCTGCTCCAGCCGGTCGAACAGCGTTTTGTCCTGCGTCTCCAGGTATTTGACACAGATGCTGAACAGCCGCAGATCGCCGTAGATCTCGGCGATCAGCCAGACGCGCAGCCAGGCGTCGAACAGCGGGAAACTGGGGAATGAGCGGTAGGAGTTGTTCACCACCCGGTCGCTCTGCCGGAGCATCGCGTTCTGCAGTTTCTCGGCATACTCGAAGCGCGAGCGCGAGAACTTGTCCTCGTCGAGCGCCGCGAGCAGCGGGCCGGCGAGGGCGGAGAGCACCTCGAACGTGGTGATCATGCCGCGCGAATAGAGCGCGTCGATGAAACCGTGGGCGTGCGCCATCAGGAAGTAGCGATCTCCCGCGCCGCCGGTCGCCGAATATTGCAGTCGGCCGGTCTTCACCCAATCGCGCGCCACTTCCGCCCCCTCGAACTGCTGGGCGATGCTCGGGAAGCGGTTGACGTGGTGGAAGAACTCTTCTTCCGCCCCCATTCCGGTGTCCGGCCAGCGCTTCATGTTGAGCGTCAGGCCGACGCTGCACAGCGGATTCTGCGAGCCCGGAACGTTGTTGAACGGGATGATCCAGAACCAGCCCCCCTCGAAGACGTGATGGAGGGTGCCTTCGTACCATTTCGCCGAAAGCCCGGGCGCCTCTTCCGGCGTCAGGCAGTCGTCGTAGAACTTCATGTTCGTCACATGGGTGAAGATCGAGCGAGACTGCGTCCCCAAGGGGCAAGGCTTCTCGCGCAGGTTGAAGCGTTCGGCGAGCGGCGAGCGAAAGCCCGCGCCGTCGACCAGAAAGCGCGCCGAGAATTCCTCGCCCTTGTCGGTCGTAAGGCGCACGCCGTCGTCGTCCACCTCGAACTCGCGGACGTCCACGTGATCCTTGTAGGTGGTGCCGTAGCGGATCGCCACGTTCAGAAGGTAGAGGTCAATGTCCTGGCGGAACAGATGGCTCTCGGTGGTGAGCGGCGTGGACGGCGCGATCAGGAGGTTCGACTTCAGCGGATCTTGCCGCTTGCCGTCCTCGTGCCAGACGAAGCCGAGCGCGCGCTTGATGCCGCAGGTCGGCCCGACGTGCTCGGAGATCGAATCCAGCCGGGTCAGGTGCTGAATCTCGGGCACGTCGAAGCGATGGGCCAGAATCCACATCCACAAGGTGCTCTGCGGCAACAACGCCTCGCCGACCGCGAAGCGCGGATGACTCCCCTTTTCCAACAACAGGACCTTCTTGCCATGCCGCGCCAGAATCGCTGCCAGCATGGTCCCGCCGATACCCGCTCCCAAGATTGCCACGTCGAATTTTTCATTCTGCTGCATGACCGGTTCTCCCTTGTGAGCCTTCAGGAGAACTGGTGCGCTGGGGGCGGAAAGGCGATCCACGATTCAGCCCTCACCCCCGGCCCCTCTCCCAAAGGGAGAGGGGAGAACGGCGAAGAAGGTTTGTTTTTGCTCCCTCTCCCTTTGGGAGAGGGGCCGGGGGTGAGGGCTGGGTGCCGCCCGACGTGTCCTTACTTCTTCCAGGCCGCGCTGGCGGTCACAGTGCGGTTGCGGGTGTCGCGGCTCGGCCGAAAGAGAACCTGATAGGTCCCAACCCCCTGCGGCCCCACGGGGCCGACCTCGATGGTCTCCACCTTCGCGGGCTCGCCGTCGATCAGCAGTGTGATCTCGGCTTTTCCCCTACGAGCCTTGTCGCTCGGGTTGGAGACATGACCGGAGACCCGCCATTGCCTGCCGATCGGCGCGCAGGTCGGGTCGGCGATGAACACCAGCCGCGAGGTGCGCGGGGAATGGGTCCCCATTTGCCTCTCCGCCTCGGCGAGATCCTTTTCGAGCTGCGCAAGCTTGCCTTCGTACTCCTTGCGGAACTGCTCTTGCATCTGCGAGCTCGCGGTGCCGGTCGCGGGGCTGGGAAGGGGAGGCCGCGGGGACTGCGAAGGCTGCGCCGCGGTCGCCGCCGCGGGAGCCGGAGCCTCGAATTCTCTCTTCAGGTCGGAATACGCGTCCAATACGTTGGGGTCGTGGCTCAGCCAGTAAAAGGCGCCGAATCCGAGCAGGAGCATGATCAGCAGCAGGCCGCTGCCCGGTCCCATGCCTTTGGGCGCAATCGGGGTGGACGAAGGGTTGGCGGCCATCAACGCCCCCGCCGCCCGGCCCGCCGGCCCAAGAACCAGCCGATCGCGAAACCGATCCCCACGGCCGCAAGGCTCCGGCGGGGATCCGCGATCGGAACGAAGCGGGTCCCTTCGGGGGAGACCTCGATCACGCCGATCGGCCAGGCCGCGACCGCGCCGCCCCCACCTCCGCCGCCCCGCGCGGGAGACCGGCCCTCGGCCGCCGCGAGCCCTCCCGAGCCGCCGCCGAAGAAACTGGCCACCCGAGAGACCGGAATCACGGTTCGGTCCCCCTGCGTCACCGGCTCCCCAAACGCGGCCTGCGCGCCGCCGGTCGCGGTCAACTGTTCGCCAAGGCTTTGAATCAGAGCTTCGGGTGGCATGGATTTCTCCTTAAAGGGCGGTGCCGGCGCCGCGAGGTCTAAGGTGCAACTCTACCGAATGTAGGCCAACCTGGCGCTCAAAGCGGTGAGCTGAACGGGACCGGCGGTGGACCGGTTCGCGCCGAGAATGGACGGGACGGGGTGGTGGCGGCCAGAGTAGAGGCCGCACACGGAAAAAAAGAAGTTCTCAGAAACGTATCGCTTTCTCGGGCACCTGTCGGTTAGAGTCGCCCCGGCTTCGATTCGAGCAACGGGCCCCAGAGCCTTTCAAGTGAAATCCAAGGGCCCACGAGGTGACCATGCAGCAGGCGATCCTCCATGTGGCCCTGGTCGTGCGCGACTACGACGAAGCGATCGACTTCTACTGCAATAAGCTGCACTTCCGGCTGGTCGAGGATACCTACCAACCCGAACAGGACAAGCGCTGGGTTCTCGTAGCACCCCCCGGCTCCGGCGGCACCTGCCTCCTCTTGGCTCGCGCCTCAACCCCCGAGCAAGAAGCCTTCATCGGAAACCAGGCGGGTGGGCGCGTTTTCCTCTTCCTCGGGACCGATGACTTCTGGCGCGACTACCACGCGATGCGAGCGGCTGGCATCCGCTTCGTCAGAGAACCCAAGAAGGCCCCCTACGGGACCGTGGCGGTCTTCGAAGATTTGTACGGGAACCTTTGGGATCTGGTCGAGCTGGCGGCCAAGATCTTGATTCCTGAAGAAGCCGAGACGTTCACCCTGAACGAAGAGACCGAAGCGGCTCTGTTGCCCTCCATCGAAGAACTGGATCGGGGAGAGTTCGTATCCGAAGCCGAGATACTTCCCGCACTGGGCAAATAGCGTGCGACTCTCTTCGCTTTTCTGCTCGCGCGGAAGATCCGGGCTGAAATTGGGGGCGACCGTCGCTGCCGCCCCCAATTCGGCATCTCACATTCAGGGTTGAGGTGTGGGTTTTACCGGATGGTCAGAGAGGTGCTCATTCGGTTGAACGGGTAGTTGATCGAGGTGTTCTGGTAGGTGAAGTTTCCACTCTGGGTGCCGTCCAACTTCCATATCCTTCTCCAGCCAACTACTGTTTGTCCGGCGGAGCAAGGAGTAACCAGGACACCCGAGAAATTTCGGCAAATCGTCTGCGACGTGTAGGCAGGCAGTGTCGCCCCCAGCATTTTGGCGATCGGATTGCTTCCATAGCCGAGCTCGTCGGTGGTTACACGAAGTTGGGTTCCGCCATGATCACTGACGGTGGCGAGCTGCCCGGTTCGGATTTGCTCCCAGCCGATTCTCGTGGAATAGACCCAGCTGACTACCAGCGCGGTCAAGGGCGGAGCGGCAGCCCGGGACAGGTTGGGATTCAAGTCGGCGCTTACAGAATCTTGATCTTGGCGCTTGTCCAACTCCGCAAGCTGGGATTCTACGGCGGCTAGGTCCGGCTCCCCGATGTAGGTCTCTTGAGCTACCGGCACACGCTGCGCAATCGCGAGTCCCGCGGCACTGAGAAGAATCAGACTTACTGCAGACAGAATGAAGATCGATCGCTTGGTCACTCGGAGCCCTCCCATGAAATTCCCGCACTGGCGTCAACTCGCTTGAGTTGAGATTTATTTCCAAATATAAGACGCGAGGTGTGCGGTCGGAAGAGCTCAGAGCTGGCCCGCGACATCTACGAGAGCATCACGGCAAAGACTCAAGCATGCCCGTGGGATATCGTAGAGCGCCTCGAAACAGAGGAGAACTTGGCTGCCTATCTTGATTCCACCCTCGAAGAGGGCGACTCGGCACTGGTCGCCGCCGCCCTCGGGAGACATCGCGCGCGAAAGGATATGACCCAAATCGCCCGCGACCCGGCAGCGAGAGCCTCTATAAGGCGCTTTCCCCAGAAGGCAATCCCGAGCTCGCCACGGTTTCTCCGAGTCGTGAGGGTGCTCGGCTTGCGGCTTCACGCCTCGCCGGTAGAGGCAAGGCCGCCGGAGGTGCTCGTGCAATTCCAATACGCGGTGGTCATCGAGAAGGGGGCGACCAGCTACGGGGCGTACGTTCCAGACCTGTCGGGCTGCATCGCTGTGGGAGAAACGAGAGACGAGGTCGTACACCTGATCCAGGAGGCCCTCGAGTTTCACATCGAAGGGCTTCGCGAATATGGACTGCCGGTTCCTCCACCGCGTCGTCCATCGAGCTGGTCAAAGTAGGTGTTTAAATAAGTTGCGCCGCCCTCCGCTCAGTCAAGGAGGTTCTCATGGATTTTCTGCCGGCCGTTGTCCGTGCCGAGTATCGAGGCAGCCACAAGATCTGCCTGCTGTTCAACGACGGGATCGAAAGCACGGTCGACTTCTCGGACTGGTTGGTCGGCCCGGTCTTCGAGCCGCTCCAGGAACCCGGGTACTTCGAGCGCTTCTTCCTGGACGGCGGAACCGTTGCCTGGCCGAACGGCGCTGATATCGCGCCCGAGACGCTCTATCGCCGGGCGCGATCTGCCAGGCAGCTGGGATAATGGGCCTTCCGCCACCACAACTGAAGGGCTCGGTTATGGCGGCGAGGCTTTGCTCCACGCCCAGCATCACCTCAAAATCGACCGCCAGAGACTAAGGCTTCGGCGGGCCGGTGCGCTCCCATGTTCGACCCGGCTTTTGTGTGGGTGGCAGTGGGTGGTCGCCAGGTTCAATTGTGACTTCTCGAGGTGAGGGCACCTCGCCTCCCCGGGGACCTCGCTCGATGTATTCGCCCGAGCGATCCGGAGTCTCACCTGGTTTCTGTAAATCAGACATGCTGGGCTCCTTCCATGTAACTGGCCTGGAAGGCAAATTCGGCTTCGGCGAGGCGGCTGTTTAGACCCTCTTCATGCACCAGCGGCACCGAGAGACATCTGCCTCTAGTGCGCCCCCGCAATGGGGACAGTTTTTCTCCGCCACTGCTTGCGCAGCATCAGAGTCCTTCGTTCTGATTAGAGCTTGTTCCGAGGCTCGCTCGGAGCTGACCAGCAGCGGCAAAGGCGATCCGGTGAGGATGTTTCGAATCTCATCTTGGGAGAGGAGAGGCGAGCTATTCACGGCCGTGTCTAGATTAGCCATGAGGATCTGGCCTTGGGCAGAGACGAGAACACCCAAGGCGTAGAAAGGCAGCGCAGTTAGACCGCCGAGCAGCAGGCCCGCGAAGACGCCGACAGCACCGAATTGGTTTGCAGCAACGAACCCGATCAAGGTCAGAAGAGCCGCGACCACGTAGCCGACGAATTTGACTGTCTGTCCAGTGCCGTTCACTGCTCGTGCGACGAGATAGGCGTCCGTGTAACGGTTCTGCAGGCTCATCTCCGGATTCTCCCTACTATGACCACGGGTCAATTTCCCATTTTTGGGGGTAACCGAGGTGAAACAGGGTTGTCTCCCCAACCTAGAACGCGAAACGCAAACCCGAAGAGGGTCATCTGCCCAATTGGATGGGTGGCACCAATCGCTCGCTCCTCCCAGGGATATACTTCCGCAATGCCTAGGCACTTCGCCCACGCAAAGATCGTAACTGTCGATCTACCGGACGAGGCGTTCCGGCACCGTCTCTGGTCGGCCAAGCCTTAACTAGTCCGCTTTCTGCGCCCCATCGAGGAGTGAGACTGATGCCAGTTCATCGACCTTATCGAAGAACCTGTCGCCAATTCGTGGACGGGAGCTACACCGAGGGTGGTCGTTGGGAATACATGCTTCATCCTAAGTTCGCTCAGTCACCCGAGCATTATGTGCGGGCCTTCATTCTCTTGTTGAAAGATGTCCAGGAACTCTTTGACTACATTGAACCTGCGGATGTAAATCTCACCTGCTACTCATATCGTGTCCACGCACTGTTGCTTCGAGCGTGTGTGGAAGTTGAGGCAAACTGTAAGGCTATTCTCAAGGAGAACAGCTACAGGAAGTCCGGTGCCCTAAATATGGAAGACTACAGGAAGATAGACAAGACACATCTACTGTCTTCGTATAAGGTCAAGGTGCCTAATTGGAGCGGAAATCAAGGAATTCGAGAGCCCTTCTTGGGGTGGGCAACCTCCAGCCCACTTCTTTGGTATCAGGCTTACAACGCCACAAAGCACGATCGATATTCTGAATTTGAACAAGCCAACTTTGGCCATCTGATTGATGCCTGTTGTGGGGTGTTAGTAGTGCTGTCATCTCAGTTTGAAACTAATGATTTTGCCCCAGGAGATTGGTTGCTATCGGCAGGTGGTCCCAATGACGGAATGCGAAGCGGAATCGGAGGTTACTTTCGAGTTCAGTTTCCCGAGAGTTGGCCGGTCGATTTGCGGTACGATTTCAAATGGGAGACGCTTAAGGACGATCCAGACCCCTTCCAGGAGATCGACTACCTCTCGCTTTGCGTATGAACTCTACAGAATCGAACTCTTTAGTCTTCATCGCGAAAGATCTCCTCTGAGCTCCTGGCCCAGTAGAGGTCCCGGTAACTTCGCCGGGTGGTCTTCCGTCTCCAGTTTTGCGGTGGAGAGGAGGCCAGCGGAGGCGCGTCCCTCACTCCACCGGCAATGGCGGCGGCCCCTCCGGGATATACCCCTTGTAGACCACCCCTTTAGTGCTCTCCTCGAACTCCTTCCGGATCTCGGCGCGCTTTTCCGGTTGCTCGAACAGATCGACCATGGTGGCGGCGAGAGTCTTCGCGGCGAAGGTCATTCCCTTGTGGCCGACCGACATGCCGCCGGAGGCCACGACGGGCCAGGCGTGCCAGGGGGCGGCGACGGGGGCCGTGGTGACTGAGACGTGGAGGATCGGCACGTTCCAGCTGACGTCGGCGACGTCGGTCGAGCCTCCTTCCGGGTCTCCCGGATGCTCGTCCAGCGGCTGGATGGAGCCGTCCAGGCCTTTCGTCTCGGTGTGGGTCTCGGCTTGGATCTTCTTGGCGAATTCCTGCTCTTGCTCGGTGTACTGGATTGGTCCCAGCCATTCCATGTTGGCCTGGAGAAGTCGCTCGCCGGCTCGGTTGACCAGCATTTCGTAATCGCCGGACTGGATGCGCAGCGTGCTTTCGACGTCCGCCGCGAGCGCGGCTCCTTGGGCGATTTTCCGCACCCGTTCCATCAGCTCGTCCACCGAGGCGTGCTTGCTGTCGCGCACCCAGGCCCAGACTTTGGCGTGGTCCGGCACCACGTTCGGCACGTCGCCGCCGTCTTGGATGACGTAATGCATGCGGACGCTCGGCCGGACGTGCTCGCGCATCATGTTGAGGGCGTGAGTGAAGATTTCGAGGCCGTCGAGTGCGCTCCGGCCGTTCCACGGATCGAACGCCGCGTGCGCCGCTTTGCCCTGGAACTCGACGACGAAGTCCACCAGCGCCTGGGTGCTCTTGGTGTCAGCGCGGGTTTCGTCGGAGGGGTGCCAGGCCAGAGCGACGTCCACGTCCTTGAACAGGCCCTCCCGCAACATGTAGAGCTTGCCGCCGACGGATTCCTCGGCCGGCGTACCGTAGAAACGCACGGTGCCATGGAGCTTACCGGCCGCGATCAGTTCCTTGACCGCCACGGCCGCTCCCAGGCTCGCCGCGCCGAACAGGTTGTGGCCGCACCCATGCCCGGGGGCTCCGTTTGCGAGTGGTTCTTGAGTCGGTTGTGCCTTCTGCGAGATCCCCGGGAGCGCGTCGTACTCACCCAGGATCGCGATCACCGGCTTGCCTTCGCCGAAAGTCGCGACGAACGCCGTCGGCATGCCCGCGACCCCACGCTCCACCTTGAAGCCCTGCGCCTCCGCATAGTCGGAGAGGACCTTGGCAGAACGCTTCTCCTTGAGCGCCGTCTCGGCGAACGCCCAGACCTGATTCGCCAGATCCACCAACTCCGGCCGATGGGCGTCCACCGAAGCGACCGCGGCCACCTTGCCGGGGCTCGCCTTGGGCGGCGCCGCGGATTTGGCCGAGATCAGACCGGGAAGCCCCAAGAAAAACACGGACAGCACGAACGCGGATCGACGACGGATCATCGGATCTCTCCCCTTGGGTAACCTACCGGGCTGAGCGAATTGAAACTGGGGAGACGATATCAGGTGACCTTCAAGAGCCCGCGCCCCAATCCGTTTCGCGGCAGTGGGTCCTTGCAGTCCTTGGAGTCCTTTAAGTCTTTTTTGCGACCCCAGGAATGTCTAAGCCTTCGCGCTCATCCCGCGAGCGCCCGCACCCCGAGCCCCACCGCCGTGCCGACGAGCGAGCCGGCGAGGACGTCGAGCGGGTAGTGGGCGCCGAGGTAGACGCGGGAGATGGCGATGGCCGGGGCGAGCGCGAGCATCAGCGCGCCCAGCCCTTGGCCGGCTCCGGCGAGAGCCACGGCGATCGCGAACGCCACGGCGGTATGGCCGGAAGGGAACGAGAACGCGTCGGGGCTTTCGACCAGGGCGGAAAATCCTTGCAGCCCTGAGGCCGCCGGCCGCGGACGGTTCCACAGCCGCTTCAGGATCTGCGAGAGGAGGACCGCGCCGATCGCCGCCTCCGCGAGAAGCCTGGCGTTCTTCGGGCCTTCGCCGCCGGAGCCCGCGAGCACCAGGCAGACGACCGCCCAGCTGGCCGGATCGCCGAGCCGCGTAAGGGCGGAGAGAATGCGCGTCGCAAGGCGGGAGTGGAAGCGGCAGACCCCCAGCAGCAGATGACGGTCCAGCCGATCGAGTCGGGCGCGCAGGGTGGCGCGGTCGAGCGAAGATTCGAGCGGATCGGCGAGCGGTTTCGCGAGGGGAGGGCGAGACATATCGGCAGGATCGCAAGCGCCGATGGCGTGGGCGTGACGACGATCGAACGATGTAGGGGCAGCAAGCAGCGCCCCTACATCGATAGACTTCCGCCTCTCCTTAAGGAGCACCCGTCCATGGACTTCGCCCCAACCCCTCGCGCCCTCGACTACGCCGGGCGCATCCGCGCCTTTATCGCGGAGCGCATTCTGCCGGTCGAGGAGGAGCTGTTCGATTCCGCGAATCCGCGGCACTATGGGCAGCGGGGGGGCGATTGGACCCTGTGGACCGAAGCGCCGGAGATCGCGGCGCTCACGAGCGAAGCGCGGGCGGCGGGGCTGTGGAATCTGTTCTTGCCCGAGCCGGAATACGGCGCCGGACTCTCGACCGTCGAGTACGCGACGCTCGCCGAAGAGATGGGGAAAAGCGTGCTCGCGCCCGAGATCTTCAACTGCAACGCTCCCGATACCGGCAACATGGAGGTGCTGGCGAAATACGGCTCGTCGAAGCAGAAAGCGGAGTGGCTGGAGCCGCTGCTGGCGGGCGAGATCCGCTCCGTGTTCTGCATGACCGAGCCGGAGGTCGCCTCGTCGGACGCCACGAACCTCCTGGCGACGATCGAAGAGCGGGGGGACTCGCTGATCTTGAACGGCCGCAAGTGGTGGACGACCGGGCTCGGCCATCCGCGCTGCCGGTTGGCTTTGTTCCTCGGCCGCTCCAACCCCGAAGCGCCGCGGCACCAGCAGCACAGCCTGGTGCTCGTGCCGCTCGATACACCGGGCGTGACGATCCGCCGGATGCTCCCCGTGTTCGGCGAATACGACCCGCCGTACGGCCACGGCGAAGTCGATTTCGTGGACGTGCGCGTGCCGCGGGAAAATCTGGTCCTGGGGCTCGGCCGCGGGTTCGAGATCGCCCAGGGGCGCCTTGGCCCGGGGCGGATTCACCACTGCATGCGCTGCCTCGGTGCCGCCGAGCGGGCGCTGGAGCTGATGATCCGGCGGGGATTGGCCCGCGTCGCGTTCGGCAAGCCGTTGATCGACCTTGGCGGCAATCGCGAGCGGGTCGCCGATTTTCGCATCGCGATCGACCAGGCGCGGTTGCTCACGTTGCATGCCGCCTGGCGGATCGATCAGGTGGGGGCGCTCGCCGCTTTGCCCGAGATCTCAGCGATCAAGGTCGTCGCACCGAACGTTCTGCAGAGCGTGGTCGATGCCGCGATCCAGATCTATGGCGGCGCGGGGCTTTCCCACGACACGCCGCTCGCTTCGCTCTACGCCATCGCCCGCGCGCTCCGCCTTGCCGACGGACCGGACGAGGTGCATCGGGCGCTGATCGCGAAGGCGGAGATCGCAAAGTACAAAGAGCGCGGAGCGCCATGAGCAGCCCTGCGGTCGATGCGGCCCGGTCGATCCGCCCGGGCGAGGAGCTCGACGTCCCCGCCGTGGACGCCTGGCTCAAACCGCGCGTTCCCGGCCTCGCCGGCATTCCCAAGGTCGGTCAATACACGGGCGGTGCCTCGAACTGGACCTACCGGTTGGAATATCCCGAGCACGACCTGATCCTCCGCCGGCCACCCGCGGGAACCAAGGCGAAATCGGCGCACGACATGGGCCGCGAGTTCCGGGTGCAGAAGGCGCTGACTCCGTTCTACCCGGTGCCCGAGATGATCGCGCTGTGCGAAGACCTTTCGGTAATCGGCGTGCCGTTCTACGTCATGCGCCGGATCGCCGGGCGCATTCTGAGAGCCCGGCTGCCGGAAGGATTTTTGCTCGATCCGGTCGCCGCCCGCGCGCTGTCCGAAAATGCGATCGATCGGCTGGCGGACCTTCATCAAGTCGAGGTCCACACCGCGGGGCTCGAAACGTTGGGCAAGGGCACCGGCTACTGCCGCCGGCAGATCGAGGGATGGAGCGAGCGCTACCGCAAGGCGCGGACCTGGAACGTGCCGCGTTTCGAGAAGGTGATCGCCTGGCTCGCCGCGCACACGCCGGACGACGCGGCGACCTGCGTGATCCACAACGATTTCCGCCTTGACAACCTGGTGCTCGACGCGGGAGATCCCTCGCGGATCGTCGGCGTGCTCGATTGGGAGATGGCGACGCTCGGCGATCCGCTGATGGACCTCGGCAACTCGCTGGCTTATTGGGTGGAGGCGGCGGACGGCCCGTTGTCGCGCGCGGTGCGCCGCCAGCCGACCCACCTGCCCGGGATGCTCACGCGGCGCGAGGTGATCGCTCGCTACGCGGAGAGAACCGGTTTCGCTTCGCCGAGCTGGACGTTCTACGAGGTCTACGGCGTCTTCCGGCTCGCCGGGATCGCGCAGCAGATCTACTATCGCTACCACCACGGCGAGACCCGGAACCCGGCGTTTCGGCATTTCTGGCTCTACGTTCACGTTCTCCATCGGCGCTGCCTGCGCCTAATTCTGCGACGAATGCGCTGACTTTCCCGCGAGGGCTCTACTCATGCCTTTCTCGATCACTACCGACCGCCTGCTGATCCGACCCTGGGAGCCGCGCGACCGCCCGGCGTTCGCCGCGCTCGCGACCGATCCCGAGATGATGCGCTTCATGACCGGCGGCCGGCCGTGGACCGACGAGGAGATCGACGGCTATTTCACCCGCCAGGCCGGGACGCTCGAAGCGAACGGCTTCTGCCTCGGCGCGGTGGAGGAGCGGGCCACGGGCCGGACCATTGGACTCGGCGGCCTGCAACGGCTCGGCTCGACGGTCGAGCTCGAAACCGGCTACTGGATCGCCCGCGATCTCTGGGGCCAGGGGTATGCCTCGGAAGCCGCGAGCGGCTCGCTCCGCCACGCGTTCGAAATCATCGGCGGCCCGCGCGTGATGGCGATCACTGACCACGAGAACTGGGCCTCGCGCCGGGTGATGGAAAAAATCGGCATGACCTACCTGCGCGACACCAACGGCGTCGAGCTCGGCCACCGGATGCCGGAGATTGAAGTCGTGCTGTACGGCATCGAGCGCGACGCCTGGATGGCGCGCCGGTAGGGGCGGCCCCCGTGGCCGCCCGGTTGGCGGGCGTGCCGGATCGAGGGCGGCGACGGGGCGCCGCCCGCCCCTACCTTCCCACCCGTTCGCACGGGCACCCGCCACCCCCTCGGGGTGTGGGGCTCGCCCTGCCTTGCCCCTTACTCTTCGCCGGAACCCGCCGTAAGGGGACAAGGAGAAGGGCATGGAGGAGAACGTTGCGGCCGAGGTATCCGAGCATCCGAAAGGAACGCTTGCGATCCTGGGTCTCTACATCGTGCTGTTTACGCTCGGATTCCTGGCGCTGTATTTCTTCGAGTTTCTGGGCCGCGGCGCGCCGCACCCTTGAGCCGCGGGCGATCGAGGAGAAAACATGAAGATCGATCTCTACGAGCGGATCTGGATGGGCTTGGGCGTGGTTCTCATCGCCGTGTTTCTCGGCATCATGATCGTGATGAACACCGCGCACGCCGTCCAGCCGCCGAGCCATATCGAAACCGTCGATCCCAAGACGATCTGGGACGATCCGCGGTTCGCCGATCTCGGGGTGACGCTCACGCCCGAGGGCGCCCGGGTGACGCTGGTGGCCCAGATGTACGCCTTCTTGCCCGCCGAGCTTGAAGTGCCGGTGGGCAAGCCGGTGACGTTCCGCATGTCGAGCGCGGACGTCGTCCATGGCTTCGAAATCGTCGGAACGAACGCCAACGCCACGCTGATCCCAGGCTATGTGACGGAGTTTACGGTCACATTCCCGCGGACCGGCGAATATCTGATCGTCTGCAACGAGTTCTGCGGCATCGGCCACCACGGCATGTTCGGCAAAGTGATTGCCGGAGGGGAACCTCATGAAGCCTCAGAATAAGCTCGCGTTCGCGCACATCGGAGTCGCGATCGTGGCGTTCGCCTTGGGCGCGATGGTCGCGCTGATGCAGGCGCTCTCGCGGGCGAGCCTCGCCCTTCCTCTGCGCTCGGCGCGGATCTATTACATTTCGATCACCGCGCACGGCGTGCTGATGGGGCTGGTGTTCACCACGTTCTTCATCATGGGGCTGGGCTACGCGTTCTCGCGCGCGGCGCTCGGCCGGGTGACCGGAGAGAGGGTCGCCTGGGCCTCGTTCTGGCTCGCGGTGGTCGGCACCGCAACGGCCGCGGCGATGATCCTTTCAGGCAAGGCCACCGTGCTCTACACCTTTTATCCGCCGCTTCAGGCGCATCCGTTGTTCTACCTCGGTGCCGTGGGCCTGGTGATCGGCTCGTGGGGCTGGTGCGGCGTCATGATCGCGAGCTACCGCTCGTGGCGCAAGGAAAACCCGACGAAGCCGGTGCCGCTGGTCATGCACGGCATGCTCACCACGGTGATCGTCTGGCTGCTCGCGACCGCGGGTCTGGCGGTCGAGGTGCTGGTCTTGATCCTCCCCTGGTCGCTGGGGTTGGTCAAAACGATCGATCCGCTACTCTGCCGGACGTTCTTCTGGTGGTTCGGCCATCCACTGGTCTACTTCTGGCTGCTGCCCGCCTACGCGATCTGGTACACGGTCCTGCCGCGGGTGGTCGGAGGCAAGCTGTTCAGCGACAACCTGGGGCGGATGGTGTTCGTACTGTTCATCCTGTTTTCGACCCCGGTGGGTTTCCACCATCAGTTCGCCGATCCGGGCATTTCCGCCAGCTGGAAGCTCGCCCACACCGTCACCACGTTCCTGATCTTGTTCCCCAGCCTGGTGACCGCCTTCACGCTGATCGCCTCGCTCGAGCTGGCGGCGCGGGCGCGTGGCGGCAAAGGGCTGTTCGGCTGGGTTCGGGCGCTTCCCTGGGGGCAGCCGCTGTTCGCTTCGGTGGCGCTCGCGATGATCACCTTCGCGCTCGGCGGGTTCGGCGGCGCGGTCAATGCGGCCTACGCGATGAACTCGATGGTCCACAACACGGCGTGGATTCAAGGGCACTTCCACCTCACGGTGGGCACCGCGGTGGCGCTCACCTTCATGGGCATTACCTATTGGCTGCTGCCGCGCCTCACCGGAAAGGAGCTACGCCTCTCGGCGGCGGCCTCGGTACAGCCCTATCTCTGGTTCGTCGGGATGATGCTGTTCGGGGTCGTGAACCACATCACGGGCCTGATGGGAATGCCCCGGCGGATCTACGACGCGAGCTACGGAGGCTCGGAGATCGCGGCGCGCTGGGCACCCTGGACGGCGGTGAGCGCGGTGGGCGGGGTCGTTCTCTTCGTCAGCTCGGCGCTGTTCATCTCGGTGGTCGTGGCGACGCTCCTCTACGGCCGGAAGATCGAGGAGCCGGAGATCCTCTTCGCCGAAGCGCTCGACGCGCCGCCGAACCCGGTGCGCGGGATTTGGGATCGTTGGCCGCTCTGGACCACGATCTCGGTGATTCTGGTCATCGCGGCCTACGGAATGCCGATCCTGCACCACCTGATGCTTCATCGATTCGGATCGACCGGCTTCAAGCCGTTCTAATAGGAATAGACTTCGGGGGGAGGTTCGGGATGCTCCGAACCGGAACCCCGTGGACGTAACCCAAGGAGATTTTCGTGAAAACCCAGAAGCAACTTCCGACGTTCGCCCGTTCGCTCGCGCTGGTGGGAGCGATGCTCGCCCTCACGGTGCCCGCGCTGGCCGCGCCGCGCGTGATCAAGCTCACCGGAACCGACGCGATGAAGTACAGCATCGCCCAGATCAACGCCAAGCCCGGCGAGGAATTGACCATCCAAGTCACCGGCGTCAGCAGCCAGGACAAGGTGGTCATGGCCCACAACTTCGTGCTGCTCGCCCAGGGGACGGACGTCAACGGCTTCGTCGTAGCCGCCTCGGTGGCGCGCCCCCTGCACATCCCGAAGCAGGAGAAGTGGAAGAAGGCGATTCTCGCTTCGACCGGCCTCGCGGGAGGCGGCGAAACGGTCTCGGTGACGTTCAAAGCCCCGACCGCTCCGGGCAACTACACCTACGTCTGCACCTTCCCCGGTCACTACAACGGCGGCATGAAGGGCATTTTGACCGTCAAGTAGGGCGGGTAGCAGCTCATCCGCTGCTGAATGCGATTTTGCGGGCTCCCCCGGCGGAAGCCCGCAGTTTTTCAAGATGCGTCGGATCGAGGTGCTCGACTCTGCCTAAATCTCCACCCCGCCCATCAGCCAGAGCATGACCGCCTTTTGGGTGTGGAGGCGGTTTTCGGCCTGGTCGAAGATGCGGCTCTGGGGGCCGTCGCAGACCTCGGCCGAGACCTCTTCGCCGCGGTGGGCGGGGAGGCAGTGGAGGAAGACCGCGTCCTTTTTGGCGAGCGCCATCATCGAGGAGTCCACTTCGTAGCCCTCGAACGCCTGAAGGCGGATCGCCGCTTCGGCCTCTTGGCCCATCGAGGCCCAGACGTCGGTGGTCACGCAATCGGCATCGACCACCGCCTGGCGCGGATCTTCGGTCAGCTCGATCGTCGTGCCCGCGGCGGCGGCGTCCTCGCGCGCTTGGGCGAGGTATTTCTCCTGCACGCGGTAGCCTTGAGGCGAGGCGATCGCGATGTTCATGCCGCATTTGGCGGCGCCGAACATCAGCGAGTGGGCCATGTTGTTGCCGTCGCCCACGTAGGCGATCTTCTTGCCCCTGAGGTCGCCGAAGATCTCCGTCAAGGTGAAGTAGTCGGTCAGCCCTTGGCAGGGGTGAAGGTCGTCGGTCAGGCCGTTGATCACCGGCACCGAGCCGTACTTCGCGAGGTCGGTCACCGTCTGATGCGCGAACGTGCGGGCCATGATGCCGGAGACGTAGCGCGAGAGCACCTGCGCGGTGTCCGAGATCGGCTCGCCGCGGCCGAGCTGGATGTCACGGCTCGAAAGAAACAGCGCGTGGCCGCCCATTTGGAAGGTGCCGACCTCGAACGAGACGCGGGTGCGGGTGGAGGATTTCTCGAAGATCATGCCGAGCGTCTTGCCGGCGAGCGCGGTCGCGTACTTGGCTGGATTTTTCTTGACGTCGGCTGCGAGCCGGAACAGGCCGGCGACCTGGGAGGCCGAAAGGTCGTGGATCGAGATCAGGTGGCGGTCGGACATGTGAGCTGCTCCTGAGAAGGTCAGGCGCGACGGGCGCGCCGAAGTTTTTCGGTTCGAGTTTGGAAAGTTATCGGCGGCTGGAGTTCTACGGCACGATGCGGGTGCCGCTTTCGCCTTCGAGCGCCGCTTCGAGATGCTCGATGTTGGTGATCAGCGCGGGGCGGCCGGTGGCGGAGACGAAATCGATCGCCGATTCGATCTTCGGCCCCATGCTGCCGGCCGGAAACTGCCCCTTGTCGAGCAGGCGGCGCGCTTCGGAGAGCGGCAGGATCAACAGCGGCTCCTGATCTTTGCGGCCGAAGTTTTTGACCACCTGGGGCACCCCCGTGAGCAGGATGAACAGATCGGCCTTCAAATCGCGCGCGAGCAGTGCCGAGGTGCGGTCCTTGTCGATCACCGCTTCCACCCCCACCAGCCGGCCGCTCCCTTTGCGCACGACGGGGATGCCGCCGCCACCTCCGGCGATCACCAAATGGCCGTGATCGAGCAGGCTGCGCACCGCGGCGACGTTGACGATCTCCAAGGGGCGCGGGCTGGGCACGACCTTGCGCCAGCCGCGGCCGGAGTCTTCGACCATCTTCCAGCGCAGGCGCCGCTGCAATTCGAGCGCGCGGTGGCGGGCGAAGAACGGACCGATCGGCTTGCTCGGCGCGCGAAACGCCGGATCGTCGCGATTGACCGTGACGAGGGTCAGCACCGTGGCGAGCTGACGCTTGATGTGCTGCGAGGCGAGCCGGTTGCGGATCGCCAGCTCCAGCAGGTAACCCATGCCCCCTTCGGTCTCGGCGACCGCGAAATCGACCGTGCCGGGGGGAACCTTCGCCGCCGCCTCTTCCATCTGGATCAGCACCTGGCCGACCTGCGGGCCGTTGCCGTGGACGCAGACCAGATCGTAGCCGCGGCGCGCGAAATCGGCGAGCCAGACGGCCGCGCCCTCGGAGCGGCGCAGCTGCTCGGCGACCGTGCCGTCGTCTTCGGGCCGGAGGAGCGCGTTGCCGCCGAACGCCACCACGGCGAGCGGGCGGTGGGTCTTCTGCGTCGCGACGGGCGCCAGGTTCTCATCGTTGGCGGAGGCTGCGGGCGCCTCTTTCTTCGCCGGGCGCGCGGGCGCCTTCTTCGCGGCTTTCTTGCCGGCGGGCTTCTCGGCGCTCGGTTTGCCCGGGCTGGATTTGATCGCGGTCGGTTTGATCGCACTCACAGGGAATCCCTCTCGATCGGCATCGTCATGCAGCGCGGTCCGCCGCGGGCGCGCGACAGCTCGTTGTCGAGCAGGCTGATCACCGTCGGCCCCTGGCCGAATACCTCGGTCCGCCCGGCCAGGAGATCCTCGGCCTCGATGATCCGCCATCCGCGGCGGGACAGCTCGTCGAACGTCCGCCGGTTGCGGTGGTAGAGCAGGATCACGCCGGGCGCCAAGGCGAACGCGTTCGCGCCGTCGGTCCACTGCTCGCGCTCCTGGTCGAGCCGATCGGTGCCGCCGCAAGGGACGACTTCGAGGTCCAGCCCAAGATCCGCGAGGGCGTTGAGCAACGACGGTCGCACCGCGAACGTCAGCTCTTTGGCGTATAGATCGACGTAGTAGACGTGGGCCGATTCGGCGCGGCCGGGCTCGATCACCGGCAGGTGGGCGAGGCAGGCTCCGTGGTCGATCTGGGTGAACACGGTATCGAGGTGCATGTAGGAGCGCGAGCGCGGCAGCTCGACCAGAATCAGGTGACGGAACGAGGTCTCTTCGAGCCGCAGGTATTCCGCGAGCACCTCGACGCCGCGCCGGTTGGTCCGTTCGGAGACGCCGACGCAGACGATCTCCGGGCTCATCACCAGGACGTCTCCCCCTTCGAGCGTGGGATAGGGATAGGACGGATCGTGATGCCGCGCGCCGGAAGGGGGCACCTCGATCTCGAACGTCGCGGCGAGCCCCGCGAACTCGGAATGATGGCGGACCACCAAGCCGGAAAGCAGCGGTTCGCGCTCGCGCGCCTCGGTCGCCATCGACGAGATCACCGCGCGGTTGCCCAGGACGACCATCGGATCGCGCTGGAAGAAGTAGTTCGGCAGGGGAGTGAGGTCGAAGATCTTCCGCCGGCCGAGGTCGGGCGAAGCCGAAAGCATCCCTTCGATCAGGGCCGAGGCGAGAGCGCCGGGCGCGAGATCTCCGAGCGCCATCACGTCTTCGCGGGCGACTCCGTACTCCATCTCCAGATCGAGCAGGAGCTGAGCGTGCGGCTCTTCGCTCGCGAACACCTCGGCGAGCAGGTCGCGCGGATCGAGCACCGAGACGCCCGCGCTCGCCAGCACACCGCGAAACGAGTCGTGCTCTTCGCGCGCGCCGTCGCCGAACAGGATGTCGTCGAACAGCAGGGTTTCCATCATGGAAGGGACCATCCGGTCGATCTCCCGGCCGGGGCGATGCACCAGGACGCGCCGCAGGCGTCCGATTTCCGAATCGACGTGAATCGACATAAGAGGACTCTGAATTCCGAAGTACGTCAGGTGAAACGAGGGGGAACGGGAGCAGCCCGTCTCCGGACCGAACGCAGATTGTACCAGACGGGCTTTTGAAACCCGATAAACTCTCAGGCCGCCATGACTCCATCCCTCGACGATTCCCCTCAGAACCCCCTGTACGAACGCTACGCCTCGCGCGAGATGATGCGAATCTTCTCGGCGCGCAACCGCTACGGCACCTGGCGGACGCTCTGGATCGCGCTCGCGGAAAGCCAGCGCGACCTGGGCCTGCCGATCTCCGAGGCGCAGATCGCGGCGCTCCGGGCGACCGCGAACGATCTCGATCTTTCCCGCGTCGCCGAGCTGGAACGGCGGACGCGCCACGACGTGGTCGCCCATCTGCGCCACTATGCCGAGCAGGCCGACGCGGTGGAGCCGGGCGCGGGGGGCATCCTGCATCTCGGGGCGACGTCGGCGTTTCTGACCGACAACACGGACGTCCTTCTCATGCGCGAGGGGCTGCAGCTCCTACGCCGCCGGCTCGGCTCGGCGGCCCGCGCCTTGGCTGCTTTCGCTCGAAGGACGCGCGCGATTCCCACCCTCGCCTACACGCACCTGCAACCGGCGCAGCTCACCACGGTGGGCAAGCGCGCGAGCCTTTGGCTGCAGGACCTGCTCGAAGATCTTTCGGAATTGGATCACCGGCTCGCCCGCCTGCGCTGCCGCGGGGCGAAAGGGACGACCGGCACGCAGGCGAGCTTCTTGACGCTATTCGGCGGCGATCACGAGAAGGTCCGTGCGCTCGATCGGAAGCTCGCCGAGAGGCTCGGCTTCGCCGAGAGCTTCGCGCTTACCGGCCAGACCTATACGCGAAAACAGGACAGCCAAGTCCTGCAAACCTTGGCCGGTCTCGGTGAGAGCTGCCACAAACTCGGCACTGATCTGCGCCTGCTGCAAGGGCTGGGGGAATTGTCCGAGCCGTTCGACGCCGAGCAGGTCGGTTCTTCCGCGATGGCCTACAAGCGCAATCCGATCCGCGCCGAACGGATGTGCGGCCTCGCCCGCCGGCTGATCACGGATGCGTTGAACGGTCCGCTCAACACGGCGACCCAATGGCTCGAACGGAGCCTCGACGATTCGGCGAATCGCCGCCTGGTGATCACCGACATGTTTTTGACCGCCGACGCGGTGATCGGCCTCGCCGCGCACATCGCGAGCGGCCTCGTGGTGCGCGAGGCTTCGATCGCCGCGCGCATCGCCAAAGAGCTGCCGTTCATGGCGACCGAGACGTTGCTGATGGAATCCGCTCTGCGCGGCGGTGATCGGCAAGAGTTGCACGAACGGATTCGCCAATACAGTCTGGAGACGCAAGGCGAGTTGGAGCGGGGCGGAGAGAACCGGTTGATCGACCGCATCGCGGCCGATGCCGATTTCCGATTGACACGGGAAGAGATTGAGCCCTGGCTCGACCCCCAAGCCTTCACCGGCCGCGCGGCCCAACAGGTCGATGATTTCCTTGCCGAGATCGCCGAGCCCGCATTGGCGCGCGTACCCGAAGAGGAGGTGGAGGCGCCTCGGGTTTAGGAGGTGGCCGCGCCCGATGTTCGTGACCCAGGTCATAGGCCTGGGTACGAAATGGCCCCGAAAACGGCTTGTGTTACAATCCGACCGTCAGCCGTAGTTGTACGTACGCACTACGCCGCACCGCTGTCCGACGGAGACTCTCCGGACGAACGAGCGATGAGTTTGCCTCTCGACCAGAACTTTGGACCCGACCGCGTGGCGCAGTCGTTTTCGAATGCCGCGGCCGCTTCTCTTCGAGGGCGATGTCGGCGCATGCTTGCCGCCTCGATTTTCGCGATCCTGCCGTTCGTTCTCTTCGGTTGCTCCACCCTCCGTAAACCCATCGCTGCAAAGTCCACGCCGACGATCGGTCCTTTCTATTCCAAGGGCGTTGCCTCTTGGTATGGCGGCGAGTTTCACGGCCGGCGCACCGCGAACGGCGAACGCTACGACCAGTACGGCTTCACCGCCGCGCATCGCACGCTGCCGTTCGGCACTCGGCTCACGGTGACCAACCTTGCGAACGGCTTGAGCACGGTGGTCAAAGTCAACGACCGCGGTCCGTTCGCGAAGGACCGGATCCTCGATCTGTCGTATGGCGCCGCCAAAGCGATCGGCCTGGTCGGACCCGGCACCGGCGTTGTGCAGTTGGAGCTGGTTGACGGTCCCGAGCCGCCGCCGCGCTACACCGTCCAGGTCGGAGCATTCTCGGCGCCTGAGCGCGCCAACGAGCTGCACGATCGGTTGCAGGGCACGTTCCCCGAGGTGTTCGTTCAGACGGACGGCACCTGGTATCGCGTGCAGGTCGGCGCCTTCGGCGAGCGGGATCAGGCCGAAGGCATGCGCCGCGAGCTGGCAGCCCTCGGCATGTCGGCGTTCGTGATTGCCGCGCGGTAGCGCCTCTCAACTAGACCGCTATAAAAGCGAAAAGCCCCGCGGCGGCTGCCGCGAGGCTCGGGTGTCTTCGGCTCGAAGAATTCCGCCTACCGCTTGCGGGTCTTCTTGTTGACGGCCTCTTTGAGCTCCTTGCCCGCCTTGAAGCGGACGCTCTTGCTGGCCTTGATTGTGATGGTGGCTCCGGTGGCGGGATTGCGCCCCTTGCGCGACGCGCGCTCGGAGATCGAGAAACTCCCGAGCCCGGTCACTTTCACAGTGCCGTCGCTGTGCAGATGCTTGCGCACCGACGCGACGACCGCTTCGAACGCCTCGGCTGCTTGACGCTTGGTCAAACCTTCGACGGCACCCGCAATATCCTCTACGATTTGCGCCTTACCCGCGGCCATACTGTCTCCTCCTTGAATGTCGCTCAGGTCAAACGGTGGTCACAACATAAGTCAACACCTTGCGACCTGTCAAGGCGCGTCGGCAGCGCGAAAACCAGCATCTTGCTGGGTTTTTTCGAGCACATGGACGGAAAACCCGTCGTGCTCGTCCGCCGTAGCCAAGCGCCAGAAACCGGGCGCCTGGATCGCGCGGGCGATCTGCGGCGGCAGCCGCGGAGCGAGATCGAGTGGCGCAAACTCGGGACGCTCGGCGAGGAAGCGGGCGATCACGTGCTCGTTCTCTTCCTCTTCGAGCGAGCAGGTGATCGCGATCAGCAAACCGCCTGGAGCGACCAGCGGTGCACTCCCTTCGAGCAGCCGCAGCGCCTGGTCCGCGAGGCGTCCGATCTCCGATTCGCTGATCCGCCATTTGAGCTCCGGGTTCTTGCGCAGCGTGCCGGTTCCCGTGCAAGGCAGGTCGAGAACTACGCGATCGAACGAGCCCGCGGCGAAAGGGGGGGCACCCGCGTCGGCGATCAAGCCGGCCAGATTGCGGTCGAGCCGGCGCAGATTCGCCGCGAGCGTCGCGTAGCGCAGGGGGGAGATGTCGGCGAGCGTCAAGCGCACCGAAGGCTCCCAGGCGAGCAACGAAAAACTCTTGCCGCCCGGGGCCGCGGCGGCATCGAGGATGCGCTCGCCGGGGCGCGGCGGCGGAATCAGAGCGGAGGCCTGGCTCGCCTCGTCCTGGACGTAGAAGTCGCCGCGGCGGAACGCCTCGGTCGCAAGCGGCTGGCCGCCGCGCACGGTGAGCCCCAACGCCGAGAGCGGTGTCGGCTCGACCTCAAGCCCCTCGTCGATCAATTGCTCGGCGAGCAGCTCGCGGCCGCCGCGATCGCGAAACGCCAGCAACTGAAGCGGCCGTTGGCGATTGTTCGCCGAGAGCAGGGCGCGCGTGTCCGTCTCACCGAACCGCGCGAGCCACCGCCGGACCAGGAAGTCGGGATGGGAGAGCTCGATGCCCAGCCGGCGCACCGGATCGGCCTCTTCGACCGGCCACTCTTCGAGCCGCGGCGCGCGCGCGATCCGGCGCAACACCGCGTTGACGAATCCCGCGGCGCCGCGGTGGGCGAGATTGTGGACCTGCTCGACCGCCTCGTGGACCGCGGCATGGGCGGGAACCCGATCGAGGAACAGCAGCTGATAGGCCGCGATGCGCAAAGGGGAGCGTAAGGTCGGCTCGATCTCCTCCATCTGCCGATTGGCCGCGCGCGCTACGACGTGGTCGAGCAGCCGCAGCCAGCGCAGGCTGCCGAGCGCAAGCTCGGTGAGCAGGCCTTGATCCCGTTCATCGAAGCGGGCGAGAGCGCTGCCGAGAAAATTGTCGATCGGCGCGTGCGAAGCGAGCACCCGATCGAGCACCCATGCCGCCGCGATGCGCACGTTGTCCTGCTGCGTCCGCCGCGGCGTCAGCCGGCGGCTGGGCGGCGGCCCGACGCTCGAAGCGCGGGCGGACGGCGTGGAAGGGCGGTGTTTGCTCAAAGCGGTTTCCGGGTCGATGGACGAAAAATCAGGAAAAGCGCGCGCCGGCCGCAAGGCGTTCGCCGTTCGCGAAATCCGCGGCGGAAAGGGCGCGTCGCCCCGGGCGTTGCAGCTCGAGGAGCGCGAGCACGCCGTCGCCGCATGCGACCTGGAGCGCGCCGTCCGAGACTGCAATGACGGTGCCGGGAGCGGTCGAGGCCGGAGCCTTTTCTCCCAGCGCCCGCGCGCGGACGATTTTGACCGGGGCGCCGGCAAGCTCGGCCGAAAGGCCGGGCCAGGGGGTGAACGCGCGCAGCCGGTCGGCGAGCGTGCGCGCGGGGAGCGACCAATCGATCCGACCGGCGTCCTTGACGATCCGCGGCGCATAGCTCGCGCGTTCGTCGTCTTGGGCGACCGCTACGAGGTCGCCGGCCTCCAGCCGGGCGAGCGTTTCGAGGATCAACCGCGCGCCGACCGCCGCGAGGCGGGGAGACAGCTCCGCCGCGGTCTCCTCGGGGCCGATCGCGACCGGTTCCTGAAGCAGGATCGGCCCGGTGTCGAGCCCCTGCTCCATGCGCATCGTGGTCACCCCGGTCGCCGTCTCGCCCGCGGCGATCGCGGCTTGGATCGGCGCGGCGCCGCGGTAGGCCGGCAGCAGCGAGGCATGCAGGTTGATGCACCCGAGCCGAGGTGCCGCGAGCAGCCGGGCGGGGAAGATCTGACCGAACGCGACGACGATCGCCACGTCGAGAGCGAGCGCTTCAACCTGCGCGAGAAATTCCGGATCGCGCACCTTCTCAGGCTGGGCGAGCGGCAAATGTTCTGCCCTCGCGTAGGAGGCCACGGGAGGCTGTTGCAGCCGGCCTCCGCGCCCCGCGGGCCGGTCGGGTTGGGCGACCACGAGCAGCGGCGCCCTTCCTTCGCGCACCAGCGCGTCCAGGGTGGGAACCGCAAAATCGGGGGTACCGAAGAAGGCGAGGCGAGAGATCTGCGGCATTCGAAACGGATCGTACCACCCCGGCCCGAAACGACGCGCGCCCCGCTGGGGCGGGGCGCGCAGTGCCGTCGGGGGGCTCGAACGATTACAGCGGGTTGCCGATCTGGATGTCGCGTTCGCCGATCAGCGTCGAAGCGCCGAAGTCATCGACCACGACCACGTTGATCGAGTGGCGGCCGTTCGAGAAGAGAGTCGTGTCGAGCAGGAACGACCAATTGGCGATCGCGCTCTCCGGGTAGCCCGGATACTGGAGGATCACGTTTTGACTGCTGGCTAAGCCCCTCGTGGCGAGACCTTGGAACGCGCCGTCGACGAAGATCTGCACCTTGTCGACCCCTTCATGGTCGAGCGCCCAGCCGCGCGCTTCGATCGTGCCGGCATAGGTGAGGGCCTTCGTGGGATAGCCGATCAGGCCGAACGAGTTCTCGTTGCCGAGATCCTCGTCGCAACTGAAGGTGACCGGCATCTCGGCGATGTTGACCACTTGGCCGAACAGATCGCCGGATCGAATGGTGATCGTGTGCGCCCCGGGGCGGTACCCCTCGGCCATCAGTTCACCGATGTCGAGCACGAAGCGCCAGCCCGCGTGGGGGCTGTTCGGCAGGCCCGGGAACTGGTGCTCGATGTCGAGCCGGCGCAGGCCGTAGCACTGCGTCAAGCCGCCGGTGTGGCTATCGTAATCGCAGTCCGATTGGGTGTTGCTGAACACGGCACGATCGATCAGCAGCTCGACGTAACCGATGCCGGTGTCGTCCACCTGCACTCCGGAATCGAGCGCCCAGCCCATCACCGCGTAGAGCCGGCGCGGCAGAAGCGGCGAGAGATTGCACTTTCCGCGCATCTCGGCGTTCTGATTGGGGAAATCGATCCGGCCGAACGGGATCAGGTTGTGGGTGACGTTGTTGAACTCGAACACCCGGCTGTTGAGCAGCGTCACTTCGCCGCTCCGCGAAAGGACCCGCGGCTGAACCCGGTGCAGGCCGTTCAGGAAGCGGGTCGTGTCGAGCTGGTAGGAAAAGCCCGGCAGGTTCGTATCCGGATAGCCCGGAAACTGCCGCGTCACCTGCGGCCGGCTGCGATGGTAGGTCGAGCGGCCGACGATCACGCCGTCCACCACGATGTCGATCCCCTCGATGCCGTTGTCGTCGAGCGCCCAGCCGAACAGGGGCATTTGTCCTGAGCCGGCGTTGCCGCCCCCCACCTTGCCGCCGAACGAACCGAACGGCGCTGCGGCATGGGCCGAAGAGGCGCCCATCAGGGCGAAGAGGGCGATCGAGGCGGACACCGCCCCGGTCAAAATTCGATTGCGCTTCATCGCTCTACCTCCAAAAGACCACGAGCTTTTGCCGATATCGTACGGCAGCTATATAAAAAAAGTCAATTTGGATCGGGACTTAAAGGCCTTCGGCCAGGCCGTCCAGGAAACCGTCCACCAGCAGCGGCAGATTCGCCAGGTCGTAACCACCTTCGAGGACCGCGAGCAGCCGGCCGTCGGCGACTTCGTCGGCCAGCGCGGCCATTTGCCGGCCCCACGTGGCGAAACCCTTCTCGGTGACCGCCATGCCGCCCAGCGGGTCGCCGCGCCAGGCGTCGAACCCGGCCGA
>DATMZU010000067.1:0-14039 GCA_035607435.1 Thermoanaerobaculia bacterium
CCCGTGGAGCGTCGCGACGATTCCCGCCACGTCGTCCGGCGGTCCGATCAGCTCCGGATGGATCTCGACGAACAGAGCGGGGCGCGCGCGGGCAAGGAGCTTTTCGGCGCCGCGGAGCACCGGCCCCTCGTATCCTTCGACATCGATCTTCAAGAGATCGACCGGCGGATCGAGCAATTCGTCGAGATCGTCCAGGCGCCGCACCGGCACTTCCAGAGCGCCGTGCTCGGTGACCACTCCGTTCAATCCCGGGTCGAGCCGGACGTTCCCCGCCGCTTCACCCACCGCCACCGGGTGAATGCGGACGCTCTCTCCGAGCCGATTCAGACGAACGTTTTCGGCGAGCGTCTCCAGGTTCTGCGGTTCGGGCTCGAAACAGTCGATGCGTCCTCCCGGCCCGACGGCGCGGGCGAAGAGGAGCGCGTAGTAGCCGAGGTTCGCGCCGACGTCGGCGACGCGGTCTCCGGGCGAGAGCAGTCGAGCGAGCAGGCGCCGCTCCGCAATCACGCGCTCGCCCTCCAGCCAGAGCAGACGCTCGGTGCTCGATCGGCCGACGTCGAGGATGAGAGTGCCCCCCGCGAACGGCCGGGTGAGCCGGGTTCCTGGCGGGACTCCGGCGAACAGAGCCTCCGCGAAGGGGAACGTACGGAGGCGCCAGACGGCGGCCCGAAGGCGCGCGAGGCGAAGGCGGAAGGAGGAAGGAACGGGCATCGGGGAGTCGCTATTCTCGCGGTTTTTCTCGCTTAGGGCGTACGCCGCCGAGATCGGCGTAGGCCGCGAGGCAGCGCTCGGCGACCCGGCGCCAGGTGAAGCGCTCTTCCACCCGTTTCCGCGCGGCGGCGGACATCGAGGTCCACCGTGCCCGGTCGGCGTTGATCTCGCGGACGGCCGCGGCGATCGCGGCCGGGTCGTTCGGCGGCACCAGGAGTCCGGTCTCGCCATCGACCACGATCTCAGGCAGCGAAGCGGCCCGGCTCGCGACCACGGGGGCGCCGCAGGCCATCGCCTCGACGAGGGCGAGACCGAACAGCTCGTTGGCGCCGGCCGAACCGTCGCGATCGGTCGGTGTCGGGTGGACGAGCGCCATGGCGCGGCCCAGGAGGGAAATGATCCCCGCATCGTCGAGCCCGTGGTGGAAAGCCACGGTTTTCCCTGCCGCGAGTTGTTGCAACCGCGCGAGGTATCCGGCGTCGGCGACGCTTCCGACGACATGGAGCGGTACCTCTGCCGGAAGCCCCTCGATCAGATGATGGATCCCCTTATGCGGCAGAATCCGGCCGAGGAAGACGACCGAGCCGTCGTGATCCGGCCGCGGCCGAGGCGGGTACCGGCTGAGATCGACGCCGCCATAGATCACCTCGTAACGGCGCCCCGCTCGCGCGAGATCCGCCGCGGCGTACGCCGAGATCGGCAGCTCCGCGGTGACCCAGCGGGCGATATCGATCTGATACCCGGGAGTCCAGCCGCCGCCGCCGAGGTCCGAGACGAACACCGGCACCCCGCGCCGACTCCCCCACCAGGCGGCGAGGAACGTGGGCAGGACATTGCGTTGAAAGCAGTGGATCACGTCGGCGCCGGCAAGCTCGCGGAATAGGCGCGGCGAGAACGGCGTCATCGAATCGCGGGTCCAGCTCCGGAGGATCGAACGTTCGAGCGCGGGCTCGGGACGCTCGCGCAGAGCCCGGCGGCCGAAGCTCACGAACCGGACTTCCGTCCCGCCGCTTTCTGCGAGCGCCCGGCTCAGCTCCTCGGCGAAGCGCTCGCCGCCGCCGAGGACCGATTCGGCGGCGAAGTACGTCGGACTGATGCAGGCCAGCCGCAACCCGGTGGCGCGCGACCGCCGCTCGATCAAAGGGGTTCGAACTTTTTCGGCCACGATATTTGTGCCGTTGGCCGCTTGGCGACCAAATTGCGCTCGGGTAGGGGGGAATCGAAGCGCGACACTTCGCGGCCGTAAACGTCGAACAGCTGGTAGTCGTTGCGCATCAGGAGATCCGCAATGCTCTCCGGCGAGGTCCCGGAATGCCTGAGGAATTCAGGGTCGAGCTCGATGATCGCGATGTCGGGTCCCCGCTTCAGATCGGCGCCTGCCAGGGCATGAAGCTCGTAACCTTGGACGTCGAGGAGCAGCAGGCGAAACCTGCGAGGCGCCAGGAGCTGGACCGCGGCCTCCAAGCGCACCGCCGGAACCCGGAAGCCCTCTCCTCGGTCGAACAGGCTCGCGGCTCCCGAATTCTCGACCTTCGACCACGCCATCTGGAGGATCTCCGGCGTCGCGCCGAGCGCCGCCTGGAGGAGATCGACGCGCGAAGCGAGACCGTTGCGCTCCAGGTTGAGCCGGGTCCGCAGCACGGCGGCCGCCTGCGGTTCGACGCCAACCACCTTGCCGTCCGCACCGACGGCCCGTGCGCTGACGGCTACGTGCAACCCGAAATTGGTGCCGGCGAGGACGGCGCCGTCGCCCGGACCGAGGTTCGCCTGCAGGAGCGCGAGCGTTGCCGGCTCGTACTTCTCGCCGCGCAAAAGAATGTACTCGATCGTGTCGCGGGGGTGGAGAAAGAAGACCAAGCCATCCGGAAGGCGCGTCTCGATCCCCTCGGCGGGGATTACGCTCTTGGCGAGCCACCCGACGATCCGACGCTTCGCCGGGTGGTCGCGGGCTTGGAGATACGTCCCTAAGAATCGAGAAAACATCACGGCTTGAGTCTACAGGTCATCGCCAGTGGACCCACGCCGGCCGGGAAAACCCGATCCCCAGGTTGATCAACTGGAGGGTGCAGGCGAAGGCGGCCGAGACGAGGTTGAACATCATGACGTGCTCGGTGGTGGAGAGGTGCCACTGCATGATCATCAGGGCTTGCACCGCGATTTGAACGACCAGCATCGGGACCTGGAATCGCGTCCAGGAGCGGGCCAGGTTGACCGAGACGAAGTAGCCGTCCAGCAGGGAGAAGCCGGCCGCGCCGACCAGCCAGAGCAGCTCGCTCTCCAGGCCTTGGTAGTGGGGGCCGAGCACGAACAGAAAGGCACGAGGAGCGAGGGCCGCCGCGCCGAGCAAGGCGATCGGCCAGATCGCCAAGGCCGCGCCGAACTGAAAAAAGCGAATGCGGTAGAGCCGGTCGTCGGCGATCCGCGCGAGGTGGGGCAGGAACACAGCACCCGCGAGGCTCGACAGAATTCCCACCACCAATCCCAAGCGGGTCAAGGCGCCGATCTCCGCGATGTTCCTTCGGTCGCCGAAGGTTGCCGAAAGCCAGACCAGCAGAGGTCCCTGGGTCGCAAAGTAAAATGCCGCGGGTAAGGTCGGAAGCAGGTAGCGAAGAACTCGTCGCCGCTTCAGGGCCAGCTCGGCCGGGGGCACGAAAGCTTTCGGACCGCGGTCGGCGAGCTGAGCGGTCGCCCAAGTGGCGATGACTCCGCTGGCGAGCGCGACCGGGGCGGAGATCAATCCGGTGGCTACGATGACCACGGCGAGGGCGAGTCGCAGGCAGGAGCCCACGATCTCCGAACGGTAGGCCAGGGCATAGCGATCCCGCAGGCGCAGTGCGAGAAGACCCAGCGCCGCCCGGATCTGGAAGCCGACCGTCGCGACGACGCCGGCCGTGCAGAGCAGGACCCGGGTGGTCGGGAAGCCCCGTCCGATCGCGAGCGCGGGAAAGACCACCGCGACCAAGACCGCCCCCGCGAAGAAGACGATGCGCCGCAGCGATTGCACGGCGGTGGCGAATCCCGCGAACTCCTCCTCGCTGCCGGCCACTTCGCGGAAAAAATAAATCAGCGAGACCGTGCTGCCGAGATCGGTGACGAAGGTGAAAAAAGTCACCACCGACATCGCGAGCGTATAGAGCGCGAACTCGTCCACCGGGAAGGCGCGGACGAACAACAGGCCGGAAGCCAGGCCGGTGATCTGGATCAGAGTGTTGGCCGAAAAAAACGCGGAGAGGATCTTCGTCCAACGCCGCAGGCGTCGGCGTCCGACGCTCGGGGCTTCGACGATCACGAAGCGCCCTCGCGAGCCGTTCCGCCCGCCATCTCGACCCCGAATGACACCAGCACCCGCAGCGCCAGTCGGCGCGACTGATCGCCGTGATTGCGTACCGTTCTCGCCTGCTCCGGCTCCAGCCACTCCATCACCGGCATGTAGAAACCCGATTTCGGGCGCTCGAAGAGGGCGGGCGGCAGCTCGGGAGCGACGCTTCGCACGAGAGCCCGCTTGCCCCGCGACTTGGCCGGCTCGAAGCCGCGCGCGGCGAAACCCGCTTCGAGCAGCGGATCGACCAGCGGCACGCGCAGTTCCAGGGAATGCGCCATCGAGGCCCAATCCGAATCGCGCAGCAGCTGGTTCTTCATGTAAAGACGGGTCTCCAGGCGATGGACGGCGGTCCAACTGTTCGACCGGGCGGGATTCCAGTCCGCGAGCGCCTTCTTCGTCTCCGCCGCCTGATCGTAGGCGGCGAGCCCTTCGGCCGCGGCCCCCGCCCCGAGGATCTCGGTCAATTCTTCCGCCAGGAACAGCCCACGCCGGAGCGAATAGGCGCCGCCGAGGCCGGACCCGGTGCGGCCGAGCGCCGCGAGCTTCGGCTGGCCGCGGCGGCGGGCGAAAGCGGCGAGCAGCTCGCGCGGCGCCAGGCGCGCGAACGGGGCGGCGAGCGCGAGCCGTGGCACCTCTCGAAACGAGGGGTAGCTGCCGAACAGCTCGTCGCCGCCTAAGCCCGAGAGAGCGACCTTGATTCCGGTTTCTCGCGCCGCGCGGGCGACCACGAACGTGTTGAAGCCATCGATCGACGGCTGATCCATCGCAGCGAGGGCAGCCTCCCAGAGATCGAGAAAATCGCCGCGGCCGACCCGGGCGATCGAGTGAGGCAATCGAAGCGTCCGCGCGACCTCCGCCGCGAGCGGCGCTTCATCGAGCGGCGTCCCCTCCAGCCGGTCGAACGAGAGGGTGAACGCCTTCGGCGGCGGTGCCCCCGACGCTTTCGCTTCGCGGGCTGCGAGGGCTGCGATCAAGCCCGAGTCGAGACCGGCGGAGAGAAACACCGCGACCGGCACGTCCGAGACCAGGTGGGCGCGCACCGAATCGGCGAGCAGCAGGTCCGGCTCGGCACCCGATCCGGATGCCTCGGTTTCCCCTCCGGTCGCCGTGAACGGGACCGGCGTTCCCGGATCGCCCTCGCGGGCGATTTGATAGGTTCCCGCGGGAAGGGCCTTCACCCCCCGGCGGATCGTCCAGGGCTCGGGTACCGAACCCCAGAGCAGGAATCCCGCGACGGCGGCGGGCTCGATCGCCGTGGAAATACCGCCGCCCGCTTCAAGCGCTTTGACCTGCGAGGCGAAGCGGAGCGTGCCGCGCTCGGCCGAAAGGTAGAGCGGCTTGATTCCGAAGGGGTCGCGCGCGAGCAGCAACTCGCCCGTCCTCTCGTCCCACAGGGCGAGCGCGAACATTCCGCGGAGCTTGGGCAGCATCCGTTCGCGATCCCGGCGCCAGAGCGCAAGGATCACCTCGGTGTCGCTCACCGAGCGAAAGACGTGCCCCTCCCGTTCCAGCTCAGCCCGCAGTTGCCGGAAGTTGTAGATCTCGCCGTTCAGGATGAGCCGGCAAGAGCCGTCGGCCGACGCCATCGGCTGGGCGCCTGCGTCGGAAAGATCGAGGATCGCGAGCCTTCGATGCCCGAAAGCGACCCGGCCGTCCGGGGAGATCCAACGTCCCTCCCCATCCGGGCCGCGGCGGGCGAGCGCCGCCGAAGTTCGATCCAGCTCCGCGCGATCGAGTGTCGGAGCTTGGGACGAGAAGCGGAACAGCCCGTGAATGCCGCACATCGATCGGGTCTGCCGCCGACTCGAACCGTTCAACGGGCGAGCGCGGGATCGCGCCGTAAAGCGAAGATGTAACCGACCGTCATCAGCCGTCTTTCCAGGCCCAGCGCGCGCAACGCGCTCCGCGCCCAGCGCTGCGGCACCCGGGGCGAAAGGTCTTCGCTCGGCACGGCCTCGTCGATGACGAAGCCGCCGCACCGGAATAGGTACTCGAATTCTCCGCGCGTGTAGGCGATCTCGGTCATCCGGGTCTCGCGGGAAATCGCGATCCCCTGGTTTCGTCGCTCGCGGATGGCCCAAGGAGCCGCGGGAGTTTCGAAGACGAACAGCGTGCCGGTCGGTTTGAGCATCCGGAACGCCTCCCGGAGCACCCGGATCGGCGCCAGCGCGTGGTGGATCGCCGCGATCAGAAACATCGTGTCGAAGGTCTCGTCGGGGCGCGGCACGCGCTCGAAGGTGCTCGCGAGCAGGCGAACCTTGGCGCGTTCCGCGCCGCAGACTTCGAGCATCCGGTTGCCGGTCCCGGCGAGAAACGACGGCGCGAGATCGACCGCCGTCACCTCTTCGACCGCCGGCACGCGCGACAGCCGGGCGGTCGCCCAACAGGTCCCGGCTCCGAGGTCGAGCACCCGGCCGCGGACCCGCGGACCGAGCCGAGGGTGGGCGAGCAGCTGTTCGAGCTGCGGCTGGCTGCCCGGCTCATAGGTCGCGATCACGTTCTGCCAGGGTTCCGCGTGCGGCCCAGGAATCGCCGCCGCCGCCCGGTCCGCCGAGCCGTCCTCGTACTGTAGGTACTCGGGATATTCGAGGTCGCGCGGTGTCGGAACGGTTCCGATCTCGACCTCCGTTCGTCCTCTGATTTCGGTGGGTGTCGTCATGGCTCCGGATTCTCGTGAATAGATTGGGGGCGCTCGCCCGAGCCCCTTCCGGTCAGCCGGTCGAGATGCCCCGCCAGACGGTCGCGAAACAGCTCGTACCTGAACTCCTGCTCCCAGCGGATCTTACCGGCTGCACCCATCCGCCGTCGGGTTTCGGGCTCGCCGAGCAGGCGTGCGAGCGCCGCGGCAAGCTCCTCGCCGTCGCTGGGGTCGACCAACAAGCCGGTCTCCCCATCGATTACGACCTCCGCCGCGGCGGTATCGCGCGCGGCGAGGCAGACTTTGCCAACCCGCATCGCCTCCAAATAGACCAGGCCGAATCCCTCGCCGCGGCTCGGCATGGCGAGAAGAGCCGCGCGATCGTAGAGCACGGCGAGGGTGGCTTCAGAAACGAATCCGGTAAAAAGCACCCGGTCAGCCACGCCGAGAGAGGCCGCCTTCGCTTCGAGACGTGGCCGATCGTCGCCGCCGCCCGCGACCACCAGGCGGGCATCGGCGACCTGGCTCGCAACCCGAGGGAGCGCTTCAAGCAACTCGTCGTGCCCCTTGTAACGCTCGCCAGATGCCATGCGGCCGACGATGAGGGCGAAACCTTCCCCTGTGCGTTCGACGACGGAAAGATCGACCCTTCCCTCCGCCGGTCGCTCTTCGAGCGCGAGCGGAAGGATCTCGGCGGAGAGCCCCGGGTGAAGCTCGCGCGCCCGGGAGAGGGTGTAGCGGGAGATCGCCAGACGGATCGCCGCGCCACTTAGGGCAAGCTTTCGGCCCGGTTCGAGGGGTCGCCAGACCTCGATGCCGTAGAGCATGACGAGATAGGGCGTGCGCCACGCGGAGGGAAGCAGGGTCTGCGAACGGGCGAGACCAAGCAGGTCGAAGACGAGGGCCGGGCGCCGGGGGGAGAGCTCGGCCCGCAAGGTCGCGGCAGCGAGGCGCGCGAAGCTCCGGCCGAAACAATGCGTCCTTTCCCCCGTCCCCTGCGGCAGGGCCGAGGCCGGCGCATCGCCCGGAGCCCCGAGCGCCAAGAGCTGGGCGCGCACCCCTCGCGCCGTTGCCCACTCCATCGCGGCACGCGCGACCAGCCGTCCGGCGAGAGCGCGGCCGCCGCCGTCGAGACCGATCCCGGCGGAGACCAGGGTAAGGTCGCGCCGTCGGCCGGGAGGATAGGGAGGGGAAGGTTCGGTCATTGAAGAGGAGTAAGCGGGCCGGGCAGACGGCGAATCCTGGCAGAAGAAGCCGATTCCAGGAAGCGAGCGTCCCCTAGGGAGCGATTCCTCACCTCTTCCTCATCCGACACCAGCTCCCTGAGCCGCCGTCGGCGGGTTAGTCTTTGCCGCACTCAAACTAAAGGAGCCGAAGATGCCGAACCCGATCCGCATCACCGCCGTGGGCCAGATCGCCTGGGCGGTCAAGGACCTCGACGCCGCGACCGCGTTCTACCGCGACGTGATGGGCCTCAAGTTTCTGTTTTCCGCACCCCCGGGTCTTTCGTTTTTTGATTGCGGAGGCGTTCGCCTGATGCTCTCAGCCGAAGAATCGAGCGGTGCCTCGGCTTCCGACACGTTTCTCTATTTCGCAACCGACGACATCGAAGGAGCCGCCGCGGCGCTCGAAGAGGGAGGGGCGAAGATCGTCCAGAAACCGCACGTCGTGGCCGACCTGGGAGACCGGGTGCTCTGGCTCGCCGTCTTTCACGATTCCGAGGGGCGCGTCCAGCACCTGATGAGCGAGGTACCGAAGGGTTAGGGGCGGCCCCCCGTTGGCCGCCCTCTAAACGGTCGCGGCGTCCGCCTCGAACAGGTCCGCCAGAAGGGCGATCCGGCGGGCCAGAGAGGTGAGATCGAGGAATTCTTCCCGCGTGTGCATGCCGCCGCCCACCGGGCCGAGGCCGTCCAGGACCGGCACGCGGACGGGGTCGGGAAGGAAGTTGGGAAACGAGATTCCCCCGCGGTCGTCCTCGACTTCGAGCGTCCAGCCTCGGGAGGCGGCGAGCGCCACCGCCCGCTCGCACCAGGAGCGTTGCGGACCGTGCGGATCAACCGGCGGCACGGCGTGGCCGATCGACAGATCGAGATGGGTGCCGCTTTCCTCCCCGATCGATCGCGCGAGCGCCGTCAGCTCGGCCGCGATCTTCTCCCCTTCCGCGGCGCGCAGAAAGCGAAACTCCCCTTCGGCGATCGCATGATCGGGAACGACGTTCAAGCGCGACTCGGTGCCGAGCAGGCCGGCGTTGCCGGCGGGATCCGAGACGAAACCGGCGTCGCCCGCGATCAGACGGCCGACGTTGATCGTGGGGCCTCCTCCGCGCGCGGAGAGCGCTTCGGCCGCCGCGCACCAGCGGGCCGCGGCGATCAGCGCCGAATGCCCCTGCCAGTAGTGGAGACCGGAGTGGGCGGGAGTGCCCGAGGCGATCAGTCGCCAGTTGCGCATCCCGCGCCGCCCGGCGACCATGGTTTCGGAGGCGCCTCGCGGCTCGCCCGGTTCGAGCACCCAGACCGCCCGCGCCAAAGCGCCCCAACGGGCGGTCGCCTCGCGCGACAGCTCGCCGCCTACCTCTTCGTCCGGCACCACGACCAGATGGAGATCGGCGGGGGGCGCGATCCGGCGCCGGGCCAGCAGGTCGAGCGCTCCGACGAATGTCGCAAGCCCTCCCTTCATGTCGATCGCGCCGGTCGCGAGCAGCCGGCCTTCCTGACGCTTCGGGGGAATCGCGGAGAGAACGGTGTCCATATGACCGAGCAGCAGCAGGCAACCCAAGCCTTCGCCCGCCGCCGGGCCGCGGGCGTGAAGGACCGGGAGAGTCGGCCCCCCCTCGACTCCGCTGCGGGGTTCGATCTCGACGGACAGACCGCGGGCTTCGAGCGCTTCGCGCAGGAACGCGGCGACCCTTGCCAAGCCGTCCGAATCGACGCTCGGCGAGGAGAGAGCGGTCAGGTCGGAGAGAAACGCGAGCGTCGAAGCGAAGAGCTCGGACGGTAACAGCTCGTCGGACATGTCTCTAGCGTATCGTGCCTTTCCCGTCGAGCGCGCCGGTCGCGAGCACTTGGCGCCACAGCCGGCGCCAAGCGTGCCAGGTGTGGCCACCGTGGGTATGGAGCACCCGGTCGGGCGGCAGCAGCGAGGCGAGCATTCGGTGGCTGCGGCGCAGCCGGTCGGAATCGCCGAAACCGAGCAGCGTCGGCGGACGTTCCGCCCCGGGGACCCCGTACCCTTGGAGCCAGGCCCAGAGCCCGCGGAGATCGCGCTCCCCGGGCACGCTCGCGGGGCGCCAAGCGCGCGGACCGCCCGCCTTTTCGATCTCGTCGAGGATCTCGTCGTCTCCCAGGTAGGGAGAAAGCAACACCAGGCCGTCCACCTCTCCCGGCCGATCGCGGGCATAGAGGGCGGCGCCCAAGCCGCCGAGGGAGATTCCGGCGAGCCAGATCCGTTCGACTCCCCGCGCCCGTGCCGGGGCGATCACGTCCTCGTGCAGCCGGTCGACGATCGACCCGTTGGCGTAGTAGCCGAAGTGGCTGTCGAGGGCGATCAGCTCGCAGGGAGAACCGCGATCCTTAAAGGCGCGGACGAAGCCCTGGCGCTGGAAATCTTCCTTGCCGTCGCCGATTCCAGGAAGCAGAACGACCAGGCAGCGGTTTCCCGGGGCGCCGGCCTGCCGGGCGCTCGGGATCGGCACGGTCGTCGGCCCCGGTCGCGGCGGGCAGCCTGCGAGGCACAGGGCGCCAAGAAGCACCCCTGCGAGGGCGCGAGGGAGTTGAATCTTTCGGCCGGGGTCCCGATCGCCAAATCGGAGATTGATCTTCGACATCGATAGAGCCGCTCCTCCAAAGTGGACTTGGTTCGTACGGATACTCATACCATTTGCGAGCGGTCCTTCAATACGTAGGGGGCGACGCATGGCTGCGTCGCCCCCGTTGCGGTTCCCACAAACTGCGGTCGCTAGAAGAAGTAGCCCACCAGGACCGCCTCCTTACCGTAGCGCACGGTGACCGAGAAGATCTGGTCGATCGGGAAGACCGGCGAAGGCTCGACCGAGCTCCACTTCTCCATCGTACCCATGGTGAGCAGCATCCGCAGCTCGCCGATCTGGACGATACCGCTCTTGGTCTCGACCTCGACCGCCAGGGCCTCTCGATTGGGAATGTCGGAATGGGTTGCCAGGGTAAAGACCTCGATCGTCTTCATCCCCGCGCGTTGTATGCGTTCAATGCTTACCTCACCGAAAGCGTTGAGCGTGACACCGTACTTGGTGGGTTCGAGGTTGACGACTTTCTGGGCCTGGGCGATCGTCGGCGCCAAGAGCAGTGCGGTAAGAACCACCAGAAGAATTTGAACGGAACGTTTCATGATCGTCTCCTTTTTTGGCGGCCGACTCGAAGGGAAGTCTCACAAGAGGTCTTGCCGTCGAGATCACGATAGGCCCGGGAGGCCTTTCGATGAGCCGCCCCGAAGGGCGGGAGACAGAACGCCGTAGGGCTGCCTTGGAAGCCTCCGCGTTCGGGCAGGTAAATCCGCCCCAAGTTACTTGGGAGGAGCCCTCTCCGGCAGGACGTCCGGCCACCAGCCGCCGGGCTGGTCGACCGGCAGCGGGCAGCGGTTCACGATGTGGAGGTCGTGGAGCATCGGGTGATCGGAGCGCAACGCCAGATCCAGCCCTTTTCGCCCGGCGCAGCGGTAGTGGGTGGCACCGAAAGTCTGGGCGACTAGGAGCAGCACGGCGATCGAGGCGGCAGCTCCGAGCGCGCGGCGAACCCGCGGCGCGTGGCGGGTTCGCAGAAGGGCGTTTAACCACAAGAGCGGCGGCAGCACCGCGGCGTGGAGGATCACCAGCCCTTGCCAGTTCATCACCGTGGTCGGCGCTCCGCAGTAGACGACCACCGCGGCCAGAAACGTCCAGGCCGCGTACTCTTCGAGAAAGCGGCGTCCGCTCTTCCGGCTCACCTCGGTGGGCAACCTCCGCAGCCAGCCGCGGCGGAAAATCTTCTGGCCCAGGCGGAGATTCGCGATCAGCACCGCGAGCATCGTTACCGCCCCGAGCGCCGCGAGCCCTTGGGCGAGCGGGGTGAGCCACCGATCCGCCCCCGGGCCGAAGTCTGGGGTGAAATCGAACACCGACATCTTCCCGCCGATCGACAGGCTGGCGTGGCGCAGCCAGTAAAGCAAACCGCGCAGCAGCGGGAAGAGGTAGATCAGGCCGCGGAAGAGGAAGCCCTGGTTTGCCGCGGAGATCTCCGGATGTTGGTCGAGCGCGAGCGCCCAGGGGATGAGCGGCAGGGCTCCGAGGACGGCCCCGGCGACCGCTCCCGCCCAATGCACGCGAAACGACCGGCGAAGCCACAGCAGCCCGGCCGATCCGAGCAGCAGGAGCGCCGAAGGATGGATCTGAAACGACAGGACGATGCTCGAAGCGAGCACCAGCGAGGCCCAGAAATGGCGCTCCTTGCGCTGGCGCCGGATCGCCCAGAGGTGGAGCGCGCCGAACAGGAACAGGTAGTTCGGATTCCACAGGAACGCCGAGTGGTAGAGGCGCCATGGGTTCAGCCAATAGATCGATGCAAACGGCAACCGGGCGCGGGCGCCCAGGTCGTGATGAACGATCCGGTCGAGCAACGCGTAGGAGGCGACGTGGAACAGCAGGATCAGAACGGTCGGCGCGCGGTGGTCCCGCCAGAGGAAGAGCGGCAGGGCGACCAGCAGAGTCGTCATTCCCCCGGCGGCGTCGCCGCCGCTCGACAACGGATTGCCGTAGGGGATGAAGACGTGATCGACCACGAACAGCCAGCCGCGGGCGAGCAAATTGAGCTGATCGCCGCCGACCTGACTGCGCAGGAGCATCGCGACCGAGATCGCGAGTCCGAGCAAAAAACTCGCCGCGAGCAGCGCGCGTTCCCGCGGAGTCGTTTCCTGGCCGAGGCAAGTAGGTTCGCGCGCCATGCCGGTCGAGGATAGCGCAGGGTCCCGCCGTCCACCGGACCTCGGACGAAGGACCGGCCGCAAGCTGCAAGATAAGATCAGCCCCGCCGTGGAAAGACTTCGCCGACTCTTGCCGGGTTTCCTCGGCCTTGCGCTGTATGCTCTGCTCGCGACGCTCTTCCTGCGGCCGATCTGGCGGATGTACGCCGATCACATCACCCCCGGCCCAGGCGATCCGATCCTCAATCTCTACTTCTTGAAGTGGGGCATGCACCAAATCGGTTTGGGGCTTCCGAACGTCTGGGACGCGAACTTCTTCTTCCCCCTGCGCGGCGCGCTCACGCTGTCGGATCATCTGCTCGGCCCGGCGCTTCAGTTGTTTCTGCTCCGGCCGCTCGTCCCCAGCGCGATCGCGGGTTACAACCTGCTGCTCTGGAGTTCGTTCCTGCTCACCGGCGCCTCGACCGCCTGGGTGCTCCGCCAGGCCGGCTGCTCCCGGCCGGCCGCGTTCCTGGGCGGTGCGCTGTTCGCGTTCTGCCCCTATCGCTGGAGCCAGCTCGGGCACCTTCAGGTGCTGCTCATGCAGTGGCTGCCTCTCACCCTCTGGAGCTTCGACCGGCTGCTCGCCGAACGGACGCCGCGCCGCGCGGGGCTGTTTCTGCTTTTCTACCTGCTCCACGTGACCGGCGGGGCGTACCTTGCCTACATGATCCATGTACCTCTGGCGGCGCTCCTGCTGGTTCGGTTCGCTCGCGGCGAAGCGCGGAGCGAGCTGTTCGCGCCGCGCTCTCTGCGCATTCTGGGGATCACGGCGGGGGTCGCCCTCCTGATGCTCGGCGCGATCTTCGCTCCCTACGTGCGTTTCTCGCACGCCCTCAAGCTCGAACGGAATGTGAACGACGTTGTGCGGGTGGGCGGTGCTTTTCCGAGTTACCTCTCTCCCGCGATGGGCGCCACCTACTTCGACGGCGGGGTCAAATATGAGCTGCGCCGACGGGCTCCGAAGCTTGAAGGGGCGCTCACCCGGAACGAGAATTCGCTCTTCCCGGGGTTCCTGGCGCTGGGGCTGGGGCTCGCCGCGCTCTTTGTGGCGCGCGGCCGCGCGAGCGAAACGGCTCCCTGGTGGCGGCAACGGCCGGCGTGGGCTTGCGCCGCGGCGGCGTTCGGTTTCGTCGCGATCGCGGCTCTCGCGATCGGCGATTACCTAACTCTTCGCGGACCCGGGCGCGGCCCGATTCCTGCCGAGGGGGTCTGGTGGGGCGTCGGCCTGGCCACGGCGGCGGGCCTGCTCGGGGTGCTCCTCATCCGGCGCCGCGCGGGCGCCCCTCCCTGGCTCGATCGCGCCCGCCTGCCTCCCGAGACCGCCGATTGGTGGCTTGGGCTGGCGCTCGGCGGCTCTCTCTCGCTCCTCTTGTCGCTGCCGGCGTTCTACATTCCGGC
>DATMZU010000068.1:0-23918 GCA_035607435.1 Thermoanaerobaculia bacterium
CCCCTCCGATCCTCCACCCTCGCCCCTCGCCGTTGAATTCGCCGGTTGTACCGCGACGCTTTTCCCGGGGCCGGTGTGCGTCCTCGATGAGAAACGCAACCTTGTGCTCTGGGTGCCCAAGCCCTCCAATACGGAGATCGAGATCCGGGTAGGCGGACAGGTGCTCGAAGCGAAACTTGAATCGATCGGTGAAGGCTTGCGCTACGGAGTCGTGATTCCCCCGGACGCTGCTCGAGTCGAGGTAGAACGCTCAGGTCCGGATGCCGAGCGCGCGATCTGGTCGCTCATGCTCTCAGGAGCGCATGGAACGACAGCGGCGGGAAACGACCTTCAGGAGGAGATCAGACAAGGTACTCGAGGAACTCCTGACCAATCGGGGGTCGGGACCTTCGATCTGATCCAGCGCCTTGAGCTCAACAAAGCTCGCGAACGCCTAAAGGCTCTGGAAATCCTTGCATCTTCCCTTTCCGAGCTTTCGATCGAGTCGCGCTATCGACTGGCATATGCCCGCGCCCTTCTGGCTGACAAGGAAGGAGATCTCCGCACAGCGATGACCCAACTCGAGATCGCGATCGAGGAGGCCGAACGCGGGAGTTTGACCGAGTTCGGCTGGAAAGCACGACAGAAGCACGCACTCGTGCTCGCGAACCTCGGTCGCTCACGAGAAGCCACCGAGGATTTCGCCCAACTCGCGAAGACCGCACAATTTCCCAATCCCTGCGAGCAAGGCAAGTTTCTCAGCAACTGGGCCTGGGCCGCGCTGCTCGCGCACGAGGCGAGCGGCGAACGTGCGAGCGCAAAGGTCGAAAGCCCCGAAGAGCTGCTCGAACAGGCTATCGAAAGGATTCGATCCGACTCGAAGAACTGTGACTCCAAAGCTGTTCTCAATGCCCGACTCAACCTGGTGCTCGCCCATCTTCAAACGGGCGATCCAGAGCGCGCCACCCGAGAGCTGGTTTCGGCACGCAAGGCGAAAGCGGAGAGCACGCTTTTCCTTCAGCTCTGGGAGCTCGACCTCGATGCGCGAATCGAACTCGCTCGCGGCCAGCCGAAGCCCGCGCTGGAGATCTATCGTCGGCTCGATCGGATTGCCAAATCCGTCGGTTCGCCGGACGGCCGACTCCGCGCCGCGTTAGGACTCGCGCGGGCGACCAACGAGCTGGGCGATCGGGATGGAGCGTTGGCGATCCTCGCCTCAGCCGAATTGCTGCTCGATGGACAGAGCCTTCAGGTGCCGCTTTACGACGGGCGTCAGACGTACGTATCGCAACGGGAAGGGGTGGCGAGTCTCGAGGTCCAACTGCTGCTCGACGCCGACCGCAATGCCGAGGCGCTCGCTGCGGCGCGCAGAGGCCGGTCGCGGGTCCTGCGGCAACTCGACCTGAGCGAGCGCCTCGCGAGCCTCTCCCCCGGCGACCGGACGAAGTGGAGCGATGAAATCTTGAAGTACACCCGAGCCCGCGGCGAGATCGACCAAGCGGCTCACCAAGACTGGAGCCTGCTCGCCGGCGAAGTGGCGACGGAGCGGGCCGCGCGGGAAAAGAAAGCGCGCGAGACGGCCGAGACGCTCGAACGTGCGATCGCGATTCTTGGAGAACCGCCTCCATTGCGCTTGGCGCCGGTCCCTCCGGGAGAGCTGCTGCTCGCCTTCCATCCCCTCCCCCGCGGACCCCGCAACTCCGAAATCGATTGGGTGGCTTTCGCCACCGACGGCCAGCAGAAGACTTCCGTACTCCGCTTCGGCCTCGCTTCGGCCCTGGCGAGCGACGCCGCTCTCGCGCGCGCGATTCTCCTGCCGTTCCGCGAACAGATCCTCGGCGCAAAGCGGATTCGCATCCTGCCGTACGGCCCGCTCCGCGATATCGATTTCCAAGCCCTACCTTTCGATGACGACATCTTGCTCGCCGCCAGGCCGGTGGTCTACGGACTCGACCTTTCTCAGACCTCCGGCGCCTGGGTGCCCCAAGGCAGCGAACGGCAGGCCCTGGTCGTCGCCAACCCTAGCGGCAACCTGCCCGGCTCGGTTGCCGAGGCGAAGGCGGTCGAGAAAGCGATTCGTTCCTGGACCCCTGGTTGGCAAGTCGAGCGGCTCGAAGAGTCCATGGCAGAGAAGGTCAAGGTGCGCACCGAGCTCGGGAGTGTGGAGCTGTTTCACTTTTCAGGGCATGGGCGTTTTGCCGGGGTCGGCGGCTCAGACAGTAACCTTCTGCTCGCAGCCGATCGGCGCCTGACCGTGGGAGAGGTTCTGGTTCTCGCCCATGCTCCGCGCTGGGTCCTCCTCGCGGGATGCGAGACGGGGCGCGTCGCGCCCGAAGCGCGTGTCGAAGGCCTCGGCCTCGCAAACGCCTTCGTCCTGGCCGGCTCGCGCGCGGTCGTCGCCTCCGTTCGTTCCGTGGACGATCCAAGCGCGGAGTCGCTCTTCGTCGACCTCTACCGCCGCTGGCGAGGCGAGTCCGATCTGGCGCAGGCACTCCAGCAGACCCTGCTCCAATGGCGAAGCCAAAAGCCAGGAGCCGACTGGAAGAGCTTCCGCCTCATTGAGCCTTAACTTATTGATCGATCGCGCGTACCTGTCAAGGTTTGCGAGAGAGCGGCAAATACCTCGCAATGTGGATAGGAGATCGATCATGAAATTACAAGCGCTTGGGTTGGGATTGCTGTTGGCTTTGGCTGGTTCCGGTTGCACGGCTCTCAATGGAGGCAAAACACCCAGTCCTCTTCCCGGTCGGTATTCGGCTACTCCGCCGATCGACACGAAGGCGGCGTACCCGCCCTCACGGCTAATCGGCATCAAGAACAATGCCGATGTCCCTTGCCCGGAGATCCCAGGTTGGAAAGTGCGGCAGCTCTTCCAGCTCGGCGTCCGGCGAAGCTCCTGCGGCAGGGGTGACTCGAAAGGCATCGAAGCTGTCGCAAAGGAGTTGGACCGATTCTGCATTTGGGAAGGTGGCAAGGGCTCCATCCCCCGGGCCGCGACCCTCGGCTTGGCGGACCTCGAACCCGATGCAGTCGCCATGTTGCCCACAGTGCAGGTCCCCGGGCCCTCAGGGCCGCTCGGAAAAAAAATCCTAGGGTCGTTAGCAACTCACTTTGCTGACCAAATGGGCTGGGGAGGGAACCAGGGAGAAGACGACAACAAGTTCAACCCACCTGTCCGTCTTGCATTCCTCGATTCGGAGCCAACCTTCGAGGGACTCCGAGGGATAGGTAGACTGCCACATGGGTATTTTCTGAGTCTCGTGGGTCGCGATCTTGGTGGATCGGCGGTCGAGATTGCGACACAACTCGCGCTGCCAATTGTCAAATTCAACGCCGCCAGTCCGGACGACTCCGAGCGAGACGAGAAGCAGGGCGGTTATGTCGGCAGCTTTGCCGATCTAGCCGAAGCGATTCATCAGCAGGTCGCCGCATGGAAGAACTGGGACCAGAAACGAGGCCGTCACCTGGTGCTCAATCTTTCGGTCGGTTGGGATGGCGAACAGTTCGGCGGCCTTACCGAGACACGGGTGTGCGATCTGCCAGTTGGGCCTCGGGCTGTCTACCTCGCACTGGAATATGCCGCTCGGCAGGGCGCACTGACTTTTGCAGCTGCAGGTAACGCCCAGTCAGGTCCGCGCGCTTCTAGCGGACCACTCCTACCGGCTGGATGGGCTCGCGGCAACATCCAGGAGTCGGCCTGCGGCAAGGGTCTTAAGACTCCGCTCCTCTATGCGGTCGGAGGAGTGCAGTGGGACGGAGCACCGATCACCAATGCCCGGCGCGGCGGAATGCCCGAGTTTGCGGCCTATGCCGACCACGTTTCAGTGAGAGATCTCGAGGGAAATCCAACCTCGACCTACACGGGTACATCGGTCGCGACGGCCATTGTCTCCTCAATCGCCGCGAGGATATGGCATCAATACCCGCACCAAAGTGCTGAACAGATTGTCGACCTGCTGCGCACAAGAGGCGAGGATCTCCACTATCGAGCGGATTTCTACTATGGCGCGAATGCGCCGAACGTGCGGCAGATCTCCCTCTGCTCCGCGCTCGGTCTCCGTTGCCCAGAGCGAAGCCGGCCAGCTCTATCGAAGTTTATTGACGAAAAACCAAATTCCCCCTCTGGCGCGCTCTCGGAAGTTAACCTTAGCCCTGCCGATGCGTGCGGCAGTGGCATTTTCTATCAAGTATCGAACCTGGGAACACCTGGAACCCTTGACGCCAAGCAGGTCTGCCCTTGGCTAGTTGTCGACGACTACTGGAGTGAACCCTGGGTGATTACTCAGCCGGAGTTCGACCCCTGCCCTGACTGCAGGATGCGCGCTCCGCAACAACTGAATGTACCTACTGGCACGGGGGACGGTCTCCTCCTAGTTGAGATTAGTGAAAAGTGGACCTCCATCGCGAAAACAGAACGAACAGAACTCTTATCCGGAACACTCGTGGTCGAGCAGACCGATAGCGTCGGTACCACTCGCACAAGCTACGTCTTTAAACCTCCTACCGGAGGCGCATCGATGATCAGCCTACCTCGTAGTGACTTTCGTGCCGGCGCTTCGATCAAGGCGAATCTCAACTGGAGTGTCACGCGCCAGGACTTACGAACCTCCTCGATCAACTCGCCGGTCTTGATCTTCGAATGACCTTCCGCTCCCAGCCCTGCCCGCCCGGGCGGGGCTGCTTTCCCCGCCGTTCCCAACCAATTTTCACTTTCCTGTCAGAAATCACCCATCCAACGCAAACACCAAGACATGGGATTCAACCTCCCATAGGCGCGCGGATCTCACCCCGTTTCGGCACGCTGCGTCCGTCTCAATGTTGTTCAAGAAGTCCATCGAGAAGCCCAAAGCGCACAAGCGCCCACGGCTTTCGGTTTTCCAAATTGATCCCTCGCCACTCGGCCGCAAGGTCTTCGAGTGCCGAGGATCGCGTTCAGGAGACTGCCTCATGGCACACAAGCCGCGTTTCACCTGGCCCCCGCCGAAAGACGGAGACAAAGACAAACAGTTTCACATCGAGGTCGCGGCGTCCGCGGCGATCTTGCAGAAGCTCGGGGCGGACATCCAGGTCAGCGCGCCCCGGGAAGACCAAGCGTGGGTGCGCGCGGGGCGCCCGAAGTCGCTCGAAGAGTGGCTCGAAATGCAGAAATCCGACGGGGGCGGCCTGATCCTGGGCGGCGGGCGGAGCTGGAACCATCCGCAGCTTTTGATGGCGGCGCGCGGCCTGGTGTTCGGCGACTGGGGCGATGCGGGCAAGCTGATGGCGATGCAGGCCGGGCGCATTCCCGGCGAGGGGAGGGCCGAGTTTCTCGACGGCGAGGAGCCGCGGAGTACGGATTACGATTCGCTTCGCTGGGCGGCTCAGCTGATCTTCGCGAGCGACAAGGCACCGGCCGCGATTCGCGAGGATGCGCGCGAAGTGCTGCGGCGACAGATGGGGCTCGCGATGCTCGGCGCGGTTCCCTGGACCGACAGCACCGAGTTTCTCAACGTCCACGGCGGGTTCAAGTTCCGGGGACCGACGCTCTCGCCGGTCGGCGAACGGTCGCCGAAGACTTCGCATCCCGACCAATCGGGTTTGTTCTGCCGGCTGGTCCTCGGCCGAAACGATCTGAGCAAAATAGACGACTGGGCCTGCGCGGTCGCCGACATCCTCCAGGTGGCGCCGCTCTTTCCGCCCCGCGACCGCGAGACCCTGAGCGATCCGGAACCGGCGCTCGCCCTGCTCGGCAACTCGCGCGTGTTCGGCGAGTTTCGGTTCGTCGAGTACCCGGAAGGGCGCTTCGTCTTCCGCCCGAGCCAACTGAATCCGAACACCCCTTCGGCCTTATGGAGCTTTGCCAACCACGCCGAGAAGCGGCAGGCCCGCGGGTTTCCGTTCGACCCCACCAGGCAAAACCGCGGCCAAGGCGCGCCTAAGTCGCTCGGCTGCGCGATCGAGAACGGCGAGGTCGTCGCGCGCAGCACGGACAATCAATTCACCGCGCGCTTCCGGCTGCCGACCTCGACGCCTCGCTGGTCGATCGTGGTCGACCAGCAGGGCGCGCGGCGCGAGGATTTGTAGAGGGCTGCACTCTGCGATAATCGCCGCCATGCCTCCCCTCCGCCTGCTCGCGATCTCCGGCAGCCTGCGCGCGAAATCCTCGAACGGCTCTCTGTTGCTTGCGGCGCGGGCCCTGGGGCCGGAGGGGGTGGAGATCGTGCTCTACGGCGGGCTCGGCGAGCTGCCGCTGTTCAATCCCGATCTGGACGAAGATCCGGGGCCGCCCGCGGTGGTCGATCTGCGCGAGCGGATCCACGCCGCGGACGGCGTGATCATCTCTAGCCCCGAGTATGCCCACGGGGTGCCGGGGGCGATGAAGAACGGTCTCGATTGGCTGGTGGGAAGCGGCGAGCTGGTGGACAAGCCCGTGGCGCTGTGGAACGCCTCCCCCACTTCCACCTACGCGCACGCCGCGCTGGTCGAGATCCTCGCGGTGATGAGCGCCCGGCTGCTCCCCGAGGCGTCGATCGCGATCCCGCTCCGGCGCGGCATGAGCGCCGAGGAGATCGCGGCCGACTCGGAATTTGCCGAGCCGGTCCGCGCGGCGCTTCGGGCATTCCTCCCCTCTCCCGCCGGGGAGAGGGGTTGGGTGTGACGATGCGGTAACGCTCTAAAGAACCCCCTCGGTGGGGACTACCCCTTGCCGTACCAGGGGTGTTCCGGATCGAGGAATCCGGGCCAGATTTTCTGGATCTCGGTTCGCTCGCCCGGCAAGATCGTCCCCATCTTCTGAAGCTTGAACAGCTGCCTCTCCGGCAGGGAAGCGGCCCAGCGGCGGAGGTGCCCGCCGTTCATTTCGTCCGCGACGGTCACCGCCTCGTCCCGGGTCGCCTCGTAGATCCAAACGGTATCGCCGCCGCGACCGGGCGTGGAATTGCGCACGATCCGGAACCGGGAAGTCGGCGCCGGCTCGCGCAGGCTCTCGCTGTTCGCGCCGATCCAATGTTCGTCGAACCAGCCGTTGACGCCCCTCCAGAGGGCGTTCTTCCGGGCCTTGCACCCGATCGACCAGGTGCCGTCCCGATTGAAGAGAAGGAACAGGAGGTCTCGCCCGTCGTCGAACTTGGCCCGTTTGTAGTTTTCGCCGTCCAGGCAGACCCATTCGTCCATCGTCGGCTCGACCAACCGATACCAGGATCCTTGATCGAGAGCGTCCCAGGATTGATTGACGCACCTCGACCAGTAGACCAGAAACCGGGAGACGACCTTGGGTGCCAGGAGCAGCGAGTCCTTGAGCTCAGGGTTGGCTTCCTTGCCCCAGCTGCTGATCTCATGCCTGGCTTTCTCTCGGGCCAGATCCAGGATTCCGCCCTTCCGGTGGAAGAGGGTATGGTGGTTTTCCGCCGTGTCGTGAAGAAACGAGGCCACGTCGGGAATGCCTTGTATTTCGACGTCCGTAGGCCTCAGTGGATGGCGGTTGGCGTAATCGGAGAAATAATCGCTCCTGACCTCTATTTCGGCGTAGTGCTCGAAGCCGGAATGCCGTGTGTCCGCCCACCTGGGAATTTCGGGGTAGCGGCCTTCCTCTCCGAAGACGTTCGTGAAATTCGCCGAATGCATCGGCTGGGTGAGATCGGTGAGGAAATGCAGAGCGAGGCCGAGGCAATGCCCGGCCTTCGCGATCAGCGCTGCGGGAGGGGAGTCGCCCAGTTTCAGGGCGCGCGCCGCCGCGTGAACGCTCAGGTTGAACCAGCGCCGCCCCTCGGTGACCGCGTTGGTCGTCCCTCTCATGTAGTTCAAGCCGCTTTTCGGGTTGTAGAAATGGTCGTGCCAGGTGAAGACTCTCCTGCGAGGATTTTCATGATTCAGTACCAGGTTGCCGCACCAGGGATACTTGTAATCCGCGTCGTCCAGCCCCTGGTAGGCCTGCTTCTCGAACCCGGGAAGATTCCAAAACCACCGGAACCGCCAGATGTCTTCGCTCTCCAGACGACCCACACCCGTCACTCCCCAACGCAAGATCTGCTCATGGGTGACGTCGTTCCAGAGGGTGCCGGGAGCTTCGCCCTCTTCCGGAACAGTCCAGGCGCCGCAGCAGCCGGACGTTCCTTTGGGCAGGCGGGAAAGCTCGAACGGTATGGCGGTGAAGCTCTCCGCCGGGCCGACGGTCGTCGCATCCGCCGCGAGCCGTGCCTCGTCGCCCGGGGGCGCCGAGAGATAGCGTACGCCGTCGGCGAGCTGGAAAGCGGTGCCTCCGCCCTCGGACTCGACCGGCCGGAACAGGGCGCCCTCGTCGAGGTCGTCCTGCGCGGCACTCACCCCTTCGGCGGAAACTCCCACATACCTTTCGGTCGCGAGCGAGCGTAGCGCCACTCGGCCGTCCGCCTGCTCGATCCAGTCGAAAAGGTCGGCACTCTGGCCGGCGAGCACCGGCCATCCGAACGTCGTGCGTCCCGCGAGCTTGCGCCCGTCGGAGGTCTCCAGGATCACCCAGCGTGGTTCACGCGCGGCGGGTTCCATCTCTCTCCCTCCCTCGTCGCCTCGGCGATTGAAGCACCGCGCGAGGACTGACTGCTTTTTTAGTGCGAGGAAGAAAGTCTAACCGATCAGCCCGGTAGCGGGACGATCCGTTCCTTCACGGTCCCGGCCCCGAGCAGATTTTCGATCGAGGCCACCAGCTCGCGCCCGAGGTCGATCGAAAAGGCGTCGCGGGTGCTGATTCGGTGGGTTTTTTCGCCGGCCCGGACCTCGAACGTCACCGGGATCGCTCCCGGGTTTTCGATCAACAGGTCGCGCAGGCGAAGCATCTCTTTGGGCGGGAAATTCTCGGGCACTACCAAATCGACACCGGAGACGATCTTGCCGCTGCCGAGGCTGAGCGGCGTGATGTCCATCGCCGAAAGCTCGACGTCGCTTCCCCGCTCGCGCACTTCGCCCTTGATCAGCACCACGGCCTCTTCGGTGATCAGATGGTTGAACTGCTGCATCTGGTTCGCGAACAGGGTGACCGGAATGCCGCCGTGCAGATCTTCGAGCACGAAGCGGCCCATGAAGCGGCCGGCGTTCGGCCCCATCTTGATCTTCGTCTTGCGGATTTGGGTGACCAGACCGCCCATCGTCACTTCGCCTTCGAACCCTTCTTTCACGTCGGCCGTGGTGTGGGTGGCGTGCCGCGCGAGATCCCCTTCGTAGGCGGAGAGCGGATTGCCCGAGAGGTAGAGCCCGAGCGTCTCTTTCTCGGCGGTGAGCACGTCCTTCTCCGACCATTCGGGCACCGAGGCGTCGATCCGCGGTTCGTCGCCGGTCGTATGCCCCGAACCGCCGAACAGGCTCGACTGGCCGGCGTCGCGCTCTTCGCGTTTGCGTTGGCCATAGTCGAGCACGCGATCGAGAGCGGCGAGCTGCGCCGCACGATGGACGCCGACGTGATCGAACGCGCCCGCCTTGATCAGACACTCGAACACCTTGCGGTTCGCCACCCGGCCGTCCAGCTCGGAGGCGAGATGCGCGAGGCTGCGGAACTTGCCCAGTCGGCGGCGCGCGACGAGCAGCTCCTCCACCGCGTTTTCGCCCACGCCTTTAACGCCGCCGAGCCCGAAGCGGATCGTGCCGCCCGCGACCGTGAAGTAATAGCCGCTCTCGTTGATGTCGGGCGGCAGCACGGGAATGCCCATGTTCTTGCACTCGCCGAGATATTTGGCGATCGACTCCGAAGACGACAGCTCGGAGTTGAGCATCGCGGCCATGAACGCCACGGGATAGTGGGCCTTTAGGTACGCGGTGCGGTAGGCGAGCATCGCGTAGGCGACGCTGTGGCTCTTGTTGAAGCCGTAGCCGGCGAACGGCTCTATGTAGTCCCACAGCTCGGTCGCCTTCTGCTTCGCCACGCCGCGCCGATCGGCGCCGGCCACGAACTTCGCCTTTTGTTCGAGCATCATCGCTTCGTTCTTCTTGCCCATGGCCTTGCGCAGCACGTCCGCTTCGGCCATCGAGAACCCGGCGACTTTAACGGCGATCAACATCACCTGCTCTTGGTAGACGATGACGCCGTAGGTCTCTTCCAGGATCTCGCGCGTCTCTTCGAGCGTGTAGACGACCTTCTTCTGGCCGAGCTTGCGCTTGATGTACTCCTCCACCATGCCGACCGAGAGAGCGCCCGGGCGGTAGAGCGCGTTGAACGCCGCGAGGTCCTCAAATTTGCTCGGCCGGGCGCGGCGCAGCAAGTCGGTCATGCCGCGCGATTCAAACTGGAAGATGCCGCTGGTGCGGCCGTCGCAGAACACCTTGAACGTTTCGAGGTCGTCGAGCGGCACCTCATTCCAGTCGAGGTCGATCCCTTGATGCTTGAGGATCTTTTCCGCGTCGTCGATCACCGTGAGCGTGCGCAGGCCGAGAAAATCCATCTTGAGCAGACCGAGCTTCTCGATCACGTTCATGTCCCACTGGGTCATGATCTGCTCTTCGTCGCCCTTGACCACCCGGTAGAGCGGCACCAGCTCGTCGAGCGGCCGCGGGGTGATCACGACGCCGGCGGCGTGGACCGAGGCGTGGCGCGTGAGCCCCTCCAGCCGGGATCCCACTTCGATGACCTGCTTGACCTCCGGATCGCGCGCCGCCTCGGAGCGCAGCGGCTCCTCTTTCGCCACCTCGGCGAGCGACTTGGTCATGTCCGGGATGAGCTTGGCGATCCGGTCGACCTTGGCGTAGGGCATTCCCATCACCCGGCCGACATCGCGGATTACGGCTTTCGCGGCGAGCGTTCCGAACGTGATGATCTGCGCCACGTGATCGCGGCCGTACTTGTTCGTGACGTACGACAAGACCTCGCCGCGTCGCCGCATGCAGAAGTCGATGTCGATGTCGGGCATGCTGATCCGCTCGGGGTTCAGGAAGCGCTCGAACAGCAGGTCGTACTGGAGCGGATCGATGTCGGTGATCCGGAGTGCATAGGAGACCACCGACCCCGCCGCCGAGCCGCGCCCCGGCCCGACCGGCACGCCCGTCTCCTTCGCCTGGCGGACGAAATCCCAGACCACCAAGAAGTAGCCGGGGAAGCCCATCCGCTTGATCACGCCAATCTCGAATTCGAGGCGGTCGCGGTAGACCTGCTCGGGGGTTTTGACCAAGCCGGCGGCGCGCGGCTTGCGCAGCTCCTGGAGGCGCCGCTCAAGCCCCTCGCGGGCGACCTGCTCGAAATAGCCGTCGAGCGACTCGCCGGCCGGCACCGGAAACTCCGGCAGATGGAACGTCCCCGTCGGGATCACTAGGTTGCACTGCTCGGCGATCGCGAGCGTGTTCTCGATCGCCTTATGGTCGTCGGGAAACAGCTTGTGCATCTCGTCGGCCGACTTCATGTAGAAGTTGTCCGAGGCGTAGCGCATCCGGTCCGGGTCCTGGAAGGTCTTTTGGGTACCGATGCAGAGCAGGACGTCGTGGGCGAACGCGTCGTCCTTCTTCAGGTAATGGCAGTCGTTCGTGATCACCAGCGGCACGCCGTTCCTCTGGGCGATCCGGCGCACGGCGTCCGCCGCCAGCCGCTGCTCCTCGATCCCGTGGTCCTGCATCTCCAGGTAGTAGTTGCCCTCCCCAAAGATCTCCAGATGCTCCTTGACTGCGGCCTCCGCCTCCTTCTCGTGGCGGTTGACGACCTTCTCGTTGATCTCCCCCTTCAAGCAGGCCGAAAGGCAGATCAAACCCTCGGAGTGTTTCCGCAGCAGCTCCTTGTCGATCCGCGGCTTGTAGTAGAAGCCCTCCAGGAACGACGCCGAGGTGAGCTTGAGCAGGTTCCGGTAGCCGATCTCGTTCTTGGCCAAAAGCACCAGATGGTTCGACGATCCGCGACCCGGCGTCCGGTCCTTCCGGTCCCCCTGGGCGACGTAGGCTTCCATCCCCAGGATCGGCTTGATCCCCGCCTTCTTCGCCTTGTTGTAGAAATCGATCGCCCCGAACATGTTGCCATGGTCGGTGAGCGCCACCGCCGGCTGCCCGGCCGCCACGGCGGCGGCCATCACGTCGTCGATCCGGTTCGCCCCGTCGAGCAGGCTGAACTGGCTATGGAGATGAAGATGAACGAAGTCGGACATGGGCCTCGGGGGTAGTACCTAGGGGTTCGAACAACGGCGGCTGGGGCCGGTTCCAAGGATACCAGATGGGGGCCGGGCGGCGTTCGGAGACTCCAAGGGGAGAGCCAGGTTTCACTCCGCCGGGCGGCGGGGCCCAGAACCTTCTCCCCTCCCACGCGTACCTCCCTCGACGAGCTGTTCGATTCCGGAGGAGGGTCTACCGATGCGCAACTTTCTTCGCGAGATCCGCCAGGGCGCCCGGTCGCTCGCTCGGCGGCCGGCGTTTTTGATTCTGGCTACGGCGAGCTTGGCCCTCGGGATCGGGGCGAATGCCGCGATTTGGAGCGTCTTGGATGCCGTTTTGATCCGCTCGGTGCCGTTCGTCGATCCCGACCGGCTCGCGCTGATTTGGGGGGTGACGAACGAGACCGGCAACCGGCGCGACCAGGTGTCGTCCCCTGACATCGCGGACCTGCGGCGCGAGAGCAAGACGCTCGAAGAGGTCGCCGCCTACATGGGCTGGACGCCGGTCCTCGCCGGGGCGGGCGAGCCCGAACGGGTGCCGGCGATCCAGGTTTCGGATGGCTATTTCCGCATTCTCCGCGGCACGCCGCTCTTGGGGCGGACCTTCCTTCCCGAAGATCAGGTGGAGGGCAAGGACCAGGTCGTCGTCCTTTCCCACGGTTTCTGGCGGCGGCGGTTCGGCGGCGATCCCGGCATCGTCGGGAAAGAAATTACCCTCAACGGCCGCGTCTACTCGGTCGTGGGGGTCATGCCGGCCGATTTCTCCTCCCTGCCGGGCGGTCTGATCGGCCAGCCGGCGGAGCTGTATCGCCCGCTCGCCGAGCCGTACGACAAAACGGCTCGCGACGGGCGCCACGTCCGCGCCATCGCGCGTTTGGCGCCGGGTGCCACGCTAGCCCAGGCGCGCGCCGAGGTCCAAACCATCGCCGCTCGGCTCGAAAAGGCCTTTCCCGACGAGAACCGGGGGCGCGGCTTCTACGCAGTGCCTCTCGCCGAGGACCAGATCGGCGGCCTGCGGGCTCCCCTGCTCGCCGTGTTCGGCGCGGTCGGTCTGGTGCTGGCGATCGCCTGCGTCAACGTCGCGAACCTGCTGTTCGCCCGCGCCGCGGGACGACATCGCGAGGTGGCGATCCGCACCGCGCTCGGCGCGAGCCGGCGCCAATTGATCGCCCAGTTTCTCGCCGAAGGGCTCGCGCTCGCCGCGGCCGGAGGGGCGGCCGGGCTGCTCGTCGCGGCGGCCGGCATTCGGGCGATCGAGCGCTACGCCGCGGAATGGCTTCCTTCGTTCGCCCAAGTCCGGCTCGACGGCCGGGTGTTTCTGTTCACCCTGTTCCTGACCCTGCTCACCGGCATCGCGTTCGGGCTTGCGCCCGCCCTGCGCTCGTCGCGGCCCGGCGCCTGGCAGGGGCTGCGCCAGGGCGCGCGTTCGACCTCCGGGGGACCGCGCGCCGACAGGACGCGCGGCGCCCTGGTCGCCGCCCAGCTCGCGATCTCGCTCGTGCTGCTCGCCGGGGCGGGGCTCTTGGTGCGCAGCGTCGTGGCGCTCTACCGGGTCGATCCCGGCTTCGATCCAAAGGGCGTGCTGACGCTCAATATCAACCTGCCCAGCGCGTCGTACCCGAAATCCGATCAATGGCTCGCGTTCGCCGACCGGTTGAGCGACCGCCTGAAGACTTTGCCAGGGGTCGGCGCGGTCGGTTTCACCAGCGTCATGCCCTTGAGCGACAATTTCGACGGCCGCGGCATCGTGCCCGAGGGGCTCGAGCTGAAGGTGGAGAACGGGGTCAGGGTCGACCTCTACGCCACCTCCCCCGGCTACCTGGACGCGCTGCGCATTCCGCTCCGATCGGGACGCCGTTACACCGCAGCCGACCGGGCGGGCACGCCCTACGTCGCCCTGGTCAACGAGACGCTCGCCAAGACGCTCTGGCCGGGGCAGAACCCGCTCGGCCGCCGGATCAAGATGTATGAAACAGATCTCGCCAAGGACCCCTGGCGGACCGTGATCGGCGTGCTCGCCGACGTGCGGCAATACGGCCTCGACCGCGCCGTGCCCCTGCAGATGTACTTTCCCCAGGCGCAACAGCCTGGGGCGTTCATGAGCCTCGCCGTTCGGACGGACGGCGATCCCGACGCTTTGCTGCCGGCGGTGCGGCGCGAGATCCTGGCGCTCGATCCCGCCCAGGCGGTGTTCGACGTCGCTTCTCTTCCGCAACGGATCGACCGGTCGCTCGCCCTGCGCCGCTTCGCGCTCGTTCTGCTCGGTCTGTTCGCCGCGGTGGGGCTCGCCCTCGCCCTGCTCGGCGTCTACGGCGTGCTCGCCCTGTTGGTGGTCGAACGGATGGGCGAGATCGGCGTCCGCCTGGCGCTCGGCGCCAAGGGAAGTCAGGTGGTGTCTTGGGTCGTCGCGCGCGGCATGCTGCCGGCGATCGTCGGCCTCGGGATCGGCCTCGCCGCCGCGCTCGCGCTCTCGCGTTTCCTATCCGGACTGCTCTACGGCGTTGGCGCGACCGACGCGGCGACGCTCGGGGGAGTCTCCGCCCTGCTGCTTTTCGCGGCGCTCGCTGCCTGCCTCATCCCCGCCCGGAGGGCGGCGAAGACCGATCCGATCGTGGCGCTGAGGGCGGATTAAAGGGGAGAGACACCTCCCAGGACCTGCGGTTCTCTGACGAAGCGCGGTTTGGCTCCTGGGCGCCGGGTCGGATAGATTCGCGCCAGATTCCGCGGCGTACAGGCCGGCGGCGCCCTTCTGGAGCCTTCCCCTATGAGTTTCTCTCTGGCGAATCCGTTCGTCTCGGCCCTGCTCGGCGCGCTCGTCGGGCTCGCGGCCGGTTGGCTCTGGCGGAACCAGCGGGTCCGTGAGCTGGTGCGGGAGCTTGCCGCCTGCAGGCCCCGCGCGGCGCGGCTGCATCAGGTCGAGGAGATCCTCGCCGAGCGGAACGGCGAGCTCGCGGCGCTCCAGACCGAGCTGGGCGATCTGCGGGAAGCGCAGGCGAAGGCGCCGCTCACGACGGTTCCCACGGTCGCCGCGATCCCTGCCGCCGCCCCTCCGCCCCCGCAGGCGCCGCCTCAGCAATCCGCGCTCCCCCTGGTCGGCGAAGCGCCCAAGCGCCGGAAGTCCGGGTCTCGGGCCTTGTCCTGACCTTTTGAACCGCATCCCATAGACGGCGCCGACAAGAACGCGGCGCCGCGGAGAACCGACATGAACCGAACGACCCGCACCCCGCTGCTCGTCTCGACCCTCGCTCTTTCGGCTCTGCTCGGGTTCGGCGCAGCCGCCGCCCCGGCCAAAGAGCTCGGCCCCTTCAACGTGAAGCTTCGCTATGCCCCGCAAGAGAGCGTCGGCACCAACTCCCCCACCCTCGAAGCGGGGATCTCCGACCGCCCGATCCGGATCGAGATGGCGGACGGCCGCACGGTCGCCGATCTAGCGGTGATCGGCGAAAGCACGGACGACGACGACCGGGTCTGGCCGGTACGCGCGACCAACGACCCGATCGCCTGGGCGAAAGAGGTCATGGCGAAAAACGCGGGCGATTGGGGCATCCGGGTGGACGACGGCGCGCCCCTCACCTTGGCCGGCAAGCTCACCCGCTTCCGGGTGGTCGAGAGCAACAAGGCCGTGGGCTCGACCTACAACGCCGAGGTGCAGTTCGGCTTCCAGCTGCGCGACCGGAAAGGCAGTCTGCTCTGGGAAGGCACAGGGGCGGGCGACGCCACCCGCTACGGACGCGATCGGAGCGAGGACAACGTGAACGAGGTGTTCTCCGACGCGACGCAGGAGGCCTACGCCGCTGCGCTCGCCGACACCCAGCTGCAGGGAGCCTGGCTGGGCAAGAGCGAACCCCTTTCCGCCGCCCCCATGACGGCCAGCGTTTCCAGCGAACGGAAAGCCGGCGACGTGCTCACGCCGGAGGCGATGCTCGAAGAGCTGGTGAAACTGAAGAAGAAGGGGTTCGATGCCGATCTGCTGGTCGGTTTCGTCGATCAGAAGGGACTTTCCCGCTCGCTCTCCTCCGACGATCTGCTGGCCTGGAAGAACGCGGGAATGCCGGATGCGGTGATCAAGGCGGCGTTGGCGAAGGGCAAGTAGGCGGGCCGGCGATCAATCCGGGGTCGAAACGATCGGCAGCCGCGCCGAGCCGGCGCGCGCGAGGCCGAGCCGTCCGGCCCCGGCGTAGACGTTAAAGCGGTCGCCGCGCAGGAAGCCGACGAGCGTGACGCCGAAGCGGGTCGCCAATTCGACCGCGAGGCTGCTGGGTGCGGAGACCGCGCAGACGATGGGAGCGCCCGCGGCGAGCGATTTTTGCAGGATCTCGTAGCTCGACCGGCCGGAGACCAGAACGATCCGCTCGCTCCACGGCAGGTCGCCCGCGCGGAGCGAGGCGCCGACCAGCTTGTCCAGCGCGTTATGGCGGCCGACGTCCTCGCGCACGGCGAGCAACCGGCCCTCCGGGTCGAACAGGGCCGCGGCGTGGAGACCGCCCGTCGCGTCGAACAACCCCTGCGCGGCGCGTAGGCGATCGGGCAGCGCGGCGATCAGCGCAGGATCGACGCGCGGTCCGGAACCAGCCGGCCGTTCGACCCGCAGAGCCAGCCCTTCGAGCGCCGCCTTGCCGCAAACGCCGCAGGCGCTGTTCGAGAAGAAATGGCGATCGAGCGGCGCAAGATCGGGCTCGATCCCGGGCGCCAGAGTGACCTCGACGACATTCGGCTCGCCCTCCGCGCCGCCCGGCTCCGAGCCATCCCCCGCGACAAGCGCCACGACATCCGAGGCGCTTCGGATCACCCCTTCGGCGAACAGGAAGCCAAGACTCAGCTCCGCATCCGCCCCCGGCGTGCGCATGGTGACCGCGACGGTCGTTTTCCGATCCCCTCCCCAGAGAAGGCGGATTTCGAGCGGCTCCTCGGTCGCGAGCGCGTCATCGCGGGTTTCGGCAGTTGCTCCGTGGACTCGGACCAGCTCGGCAGGGGTGGTGGATCGGGAGGAGCGCAGGTTCATCGTCGGAGAGCTTGCCACAGAACCCTAGGAACCATGAGGCTCGCCCTGTGGAATGGGAGGCCGCGCACTCTCGGTCGATTCGATCCAGGTCTTCATCAACGTCGCGGCGAGGATCACCGCGCCCCCGGCGAGGGACAAGGCGGTCGGCCGTTCGTGGTGGACCAGCCAGGCCCAGATGGGATTGAGCACCGGTTCGAGGAACAGCAGCAGCGACGTCTCGAACGCCGGAACATGGCGGATTCCCGAGGTCATGAAGACATAGGCGAGGCCGATCTGAAAGATGCCGAGGAAAGAGACGACCGCGAGATCGACCGCGCCGATCCCGTTCGACGCGAGCGGCAGCGCGAACGGCAGACAGGCGAGACAGGCGAACGCGTTGGCCCAAAGGGTGGCCGCAGCGGGCGAGCCGCTTTCGACTCCTCCATCCCCCGTCCGGCTGAGCGAGCGGAGCCCCATCACCGTGAGCCCCCAGAACAGCCCGGCCGCGAGCGCCAGGACGTTGCCCAGGAACGGGCGCGGCGCGGTCGCCGAGGCGGGGTCGAGGCCGATGAACATGAGGCACAAGCCCACGGCCACCAGGGCGACGAAATAGAGGTCGCGCCGCTTCACCCGCTCGTGCAAAAGCCAGGGGCCGAGCAGCAGCACGTACAGCGGCGCGGTCGATTGCAGGAAGATCGAGCTGGCCGCCGTGGTCAGTTTGTTGGAGAGGACGAACAGGATCATCGTGATCGCGTGCCCGACCGCCACCAGAAGGGTCCACCGGGAGGGCCTCCGGCGAGCCGCGGGGAGCATCAGATAGAGCGCCACGGCGGCGATCCCGGCGCGGAAACAGGCGACCTGCCAGCCGGAGAGCGACGCGGATTTGACGGCGGCACCGCCGGTTGAAAACAGCGCCGCGGCAGCAAGGATGCCAAGCCGACCGCCAAGCGCGGCGCGTTGGGGGGAGGTAGCGGATTTCGACATCGCGCGGCATTGTAGACCGTCTGCTCCGTCCTCGAGGGAGGACTTGGCCGCTGGCCGCCAAGCGGGTGCCATGGACAACACTGGCGTGGGTGCTCTCGCGCAGGCGCCGAGGTCTCGACTACCATCGACCGTACCGACCGGGCGCAAGATCGCGCCTCCGTTCACAGGATGTTGAGCCATGCCCCACATAGCCCTACTCGGGGATTCGATCTTCGACAACGCCCCGTACACATCAGGTGGCCCTGCGGTCATCGATCACCTGCGGCAGGCGCTTCCCGCGGGATGGTCGGCGGATCTGCTCGCGATCGATGGGTCCGTTTCGCGGGACGTCTCCGACCAGCTCAAGAACCTTTCGGCCGACCACACTCACCTGGTCCTGAGCGTGGGCGGCAATGACGCCTTACTCCGCGCGGACGTCCTCACGACCCCGGTCCGATTGAGCGGCGAGGCGTTCATCCTGCTCGCCCAAGCTGTGGACGACTTTGCGGCTGCCTACGAAGAGACTATCGACGAGGTTCTCGGCCTCGGCCTCCCCCTCGTCGTCTGCACGATCTACAATGGGAACTTCGATCCACCGGAATACCAGGCGGCGGCCCGCATCGCCCTTTGCGGGTTCAACGACGTGATCCTTCGAGTCGCCCTGCGAAGGTCGCTTCCGGTCATCGAGTTGCGCGATGTCTGTACCACCTCGAACGACTTCGCAAACCCGATCGAGCCGTCGGTCGAAGGCGGAGCCAAAATCGCCCGCGCGATCCTCTCAACTCTGGAGCCTCCCAACATATTGACGCTTGCAAATATCTAGATTGGCGAGCAGAATACGCGGCGACTCGCTTCGTCAAAGGAGACTTGCATGCGCCGCGCTGCCGCTTTCGCGCCGGGATTTTTCGGATTGAATCGCCCGCGCCCGGACGCCGAGATGGCCCGCCGGGCCGCCCATCCGCGTCTCCGGGCGCTCTCGGCCGAGCATGCCGACCGTCTCGCCGCGGCGCTCGATGCCACGGCGGAGCACGAGTCGCTCGAAGCGAACGCGGGCGTCCTCCTCACCCCCGAGCAGCGGCTCTTGCAGCGGACCTCGTTCGGGCCGACGCTCGCGGACTCCGAGCGGATGCGCCAGCTCGGCTACACGGCGTATCTCGAAGAGCAGCTCGCCTACACCCGGCTCGACGACTCGGAGCTTGAAGGCGCTTTGACCGACGCGCTGCCTACCCTTTCGATGACCCCGGGCGAGCTCTACTTCGGCGAAAACTTCGACCTGACCTACGAGCTGCCGATCGCCGCGATCTACCGCGCGATCTACAGCAAGCGGCAGCTGTTCGAGACCATGGTCCACTTCTGGACCGACCATTTCAACATCGACTTGGGTGGCGACGCCGCGTATTTCTTGAAGCACGTGGACGAGCGCGAGGTGATCCGCAAGCACGCGCTGGGCAAATTCCCGGATCTGCTCAAGGCCAGCTCCAAGAGCCCGGCGATGCTCACCTATCTGAGCAACGATTCGAACTACGCCGACTACCCGAACGAGAACTACGGCCGCGAGGTGATGGAGCTGCATTCCCTGGGCGCCGACCAGGGCTACACCCAGATCGACGTCCGCGAGATCGCCCGCTGCCTGACCGGCTGGTTCGTGGTTTGGGAAGAGGACGCCGCCAACTTCGGCAAGTTCAAGTTCGAGCCCGACGCGCACGACTTCGGCGCGAAACGGGTGATCGGTCTCAACATCCCCGCGGGCGGCGGCGTCACGGATGCCGAAAAGGTGATCGCCCGGCTGGGCACTCATCCGAACACCGCGATGCACATCGCCAGGAAACTGCTGATCTATTTTTGGGGCTACGAGCCGCCGCAGAATTACGTCAACCGGGTGGCCACCGTCTTCCGCAATACCGGCGGCGACATTAAGGCGATGCTGCGCACGGTGCTGCAACGGAGCTGGATCGAGCATGCGCCGCCCAAGCTCAAGCGTCCGTTTCACTACGCGGCGTCGGCCGTGCGCGCGACGTTCGGCGCGCTCGATGATCCCAGTCCGCTGTTCGATCATCTCTCGGACTCAGGCCACCTCCCCTACTACTGGTCGCCTCCGAACGGCTATCCGGACACACGCGTCTATTGGTCGGGTTTCCTGCGCAACCGGTGGAACTTCTCGCTCGATCTGTCGTCCAGCGACTCGCTTGGCATCCGGATCGACCTCGATCATCTTCTGCCGAGAAACCTCACTCCCCAGGCGCTGACGACGCGAATCAACGCCCTGGTCGCCAACGGCAAGCTCGCGCCGGTAACCCAAAACGCCGTGCGCGACTTCCTGCGCGGCGGGCCGCGCACCACCCAGCGTGTGCATGAGGCGCTCGGCCTGGCCCTGGCTTCGCCTGATTTTCAAGAGTTCTGATTGGCGACACACGGTCATGGGTTCGTGGATCCCGCAGCGACTGGCCGCTGCCGAAGGCGCCCGAAGGAGCGAGGAGGCCACGAAACCATGACCGCCACACCGTCGGGAGATTCGAAATGAGCGAGCACGACGAACACAAGGGTTGCGCCGAGTTCCACCACCTGTCGCGCCGGAAGTTCCTCGGCCTCTCGGCAGGAGCGCTCGCCGCGGCGGCCGTCCCCGCTTGGCTGCCGAAGATCGCTTTCGCCACCACCGGCAGCGGCTCGCGCGACGTGCTGGTCTCGATCTTCCTGCGCGGCGGCGCGGACGGCCTAACGCTCGTGGTGCCGCACGGCGAAGATGCCTATTACGATCTGCGGCCGACGCTCGCGATCGCGCGGCCGGGGGAAGGCGCCCACGCGGCGATCGACCTCGACGGCTTCTTCGGCCTGCCGCCCGCGATGGGTGCGCTCAAAGAGGCCTACGACGACGGCGCGCTGCTGTTCGTTCACGCGACCGGCCTGCCCGATCCGACCCGCTCGCATTTTTCTGCCATGTATTTCATGGAGGTCGGCCGCCCCTCGCCGCCGACGTCGCTCTTCACCGGCTGGCTCGGCCGGCATCTCGCGACGACGCCGGTGGCCTCGCCCGGAGCGCCGCTCCGCGCGGTCGGCCTCGGCTACGGATTACCGCGCAGCCTGGTCGGAGCGCCGCAGACCGTGCCAGTGCGCGACCTGGGCGACGTGGGTCTCTCGGGCGACGAGGATCTTGCCCCCGGCCGGCGCCGGGCGCTGGACTCGATGTATGTGGCGGCGACGGACTCTCTCCTCAAAGCGTCGGCGAGCAATACGACGCGCACCATCGACCTGCTCCAGCAGATCGATTTCTCCGGCTACTCGCCGGCCGGCGGCGCGGAGTATCCAGACGACGAGTTCGGCAACGCGATCAAATCGACCGCGGCGTTGATCAAGGCCCAAGTGGGGGTGGAAGCCGCGACGATCGACCTCTCCGGCTGGGACAGCCACGAAGAGATGGGCGCGATCGACGGCGACCTCGCGGTCCTGATGACCAGCCTCTCGCGCGGGCTGGCGGCGTTTCACAAGGATTTGTTCACCAGCGGCTTCGATCGCGTAGTGGTGACCGTGCAATCGGAGTTCGGAAGGAACGCGAACGAGAACGCGAGCCGCGGCACCGACCACGGCCACGGCGGCGCGATGATCGTCCTCGGAGGCCAAGTCGCGGGCGGCCGAGTGCTCGCCGACTGGCCCGGCCTGGCCCCCGATCAGCTCTACGAAGAGCAGGACCTACAGATCACCATCGACTACCGCGACGTCCTCGCTGAAATCCTGCAAAAGCGCCTCGGCAACACCAACCTGGCGGCGGTGTTCCCCGATCCGGCCTACAGCCCGAGCTTCAAGGGTGTGATTCGGTAGGGTCGGCGGGTCAAAGCCAGTTCTCGATCGAAAGTCCTTCAACGCGTGAGAATTCGTCCACGTTGTTCGTCACGAGCACGGCGCCGTGGTGGAGAGCGATCCCGGCAACCAGCGTGTCGATGGGGCCGATCTGGTTGCCAAGGCTTTCGAGGCGAGCACGAATCGCTGCCGCAGTCTTGGCCTCGCCCGCCTCAAACGGGAGAACCCTGACGACGGAGAGCAACTGTTCGAGATCCGCTTTCCGTCGATCGGGAGACTCGGATTTCGCGGCACCGACCTCAAGCTCGTAGAGCACGAGAATGGGAATCGCCAGAAGCCGCGGAGGCAGAAGCTCGACACGGCTTCGAACCCTACCTCTCCCTTTGAACAGGTAAATGACCGTGTTGGTGTCGAGGGCGAACACTCAGAGGGATTCCCGAAGGAGATCTTCGGGCTGGCCCGCCCGAATCTCTTCGATGCTTGGGAAGTCCTCGTCGCTCCACGATCCGAATAGCCTTCTCACCTCTTCAGGCCACGCCGAAGACGTTCGCTCCCGGATCAGCTCGGCCACCCAAAAACTTGTGGTGACTCCTGACTCTTTCGCCACCTGCTCAAGTTTCGCTTCGGTTTCGGGATCGAGATCCAAGGTCAGAATGGTCATCGGCGGCCTCTTATGAATGTCTCGTCAAGTCTATGCGCCTCTGAAACCTGAAGACAACGCCGTTTCCAGGTGTTCCCCGATCCGGCCTACAGCCCGAACTTCAAGGGTGTGATTCGGTAGCTTTCTCTGGCGGCTGGCGCACGTAGAGGCCGTCGAACTCGGGCGTCCAGGTTTTTCCTTTGTCGGGCGAACGTTCGATGACTTGACGCACTCGGTCCGGACCGTCGGGCGTGTAGGTCATGCGAAATCGAAGCGGCTTGCCATCCTTACCTTTTCCATCGCGCAGGAAACGAACGGATGCTCCTTCCCCCTTGCCGGTCCAATCCTGTACGTTCCCTTGACTGTCGACGTAGTGCTGCACCCACTGTCTCGTCGCTGCGGACCAAGCGCTCAAGCTCTGGCCGTCATAGACGCCGTTGTTCTGGGTGAAATCTTCGTGGATCGCGCAGCCGTTCAGGATCGAGGTGACGCGACTGGTCGCGACCGACGTGCCCGCAGGAATCTGCACATCCCAAGCTCCGACCCAGAACCTGAGTTGGCCGTATTCGGGCTCCAGGGAGCAGGGATCGATCTCCTTCTTCACCTCCAGCACCCGTTTCGCGAAGCGCGCGCCGGTGCGGATCGGCTCGAAGTCCGGGTCCTTCTCCAGCACTTCGAGATTTCTGAAGCCGAGCTTCACGGCCTTGTCGAGCTCGGCGAGCGCCTCTTCTTTCTTTCCCAACCGGGACAGCATCCGCGACAGGCGGGTCGCGACTGCCTGGGCCGAGTACCCCGCATCTCCCGCCTGCGAATAGGCATCGAACGCCTCCTGCCACTGCCCCAGCGCATGGTACGAGGCGCCCAGGTTGAACCAGGCCTGCGCGTTGCCCGGATTCGCGTAGACGAGACTGTCGTACGCCGCGATCGCACCCGCCCAGTCCTTCGCGGCAAACAGCGCGGCGGCTTTCGCCTCCGGATCGCTCGGCGCCGCCGCGGCCGGTTCCTGGGCCAGGAGGACTTGCCCCGCGAACGCCCACGCCAACACTCCGAGGACCAAGCCCTGCATCGAACGCGCGTTGCTGCCGATCATTTCCAGCCTCCGGGAAAGCAAAAACTCCGGGCGCACGATATCAAACCGGCCAACCGCCCCGCGGGATCCGCCGTTTCAGAAAACCTCCTTTGGCGTCCCCGGAAGATCGAGCCGAATCCGCCCGTCCCTCCCGAACCGGAGCCGGATCTCGCCGTCGCGATCGGTGCGCAGAACGTGAAGGTGGCGCTCGGCGAAACGCTCCAGCACCTCGGGCGAAGGGTGGTAGTAAGGATTCTTCGGCCCGACCGAGATCGGCGCCCAGCGCGGCTCGACCGCATCGAGCAGAAACCCGGCCGAGGAGGTGCGGCTGCCGTGGTGCGCCACTTTGAGCACGTCGGCCCGCAGACGCTCCCGCGGCAGATCGAGCAGATGCAGCTCCCCCACCCGTTCGACGTCTCCGGTGAG
>DATMZU010000071.1:0-9437 GCA_035607435.1 Thermoanaerobaculia bacterium
CCTGCGGCGAGAGCCGGTTGCGGCCCCGCGATCTCACCCTTCGAGGCCTGTTCGATCAACTGATCGAGGCCTTCAGCAGCCTCGACGGCCGGCTGTTACGCAGCTTCCGGCTCCTTCTGACAAGGCCGGGCGCGCTCACCCTTGCCTACTCGGCGGGGCGCCGGAAGGCCTTTGCCGGGCCGGTCCAGCTGTTCCTGATTGCCAACGTGCTGTTTTTCGCGATCCAATCGCTCACCCACACGAACGTCTTCTCGTCGCCACTCGCCGACCACTTGCACCATCAGGACTGGGAGGCGGTTGCGCAGCGGTTGGTGGCGCATCGTTTGGAAACTCTGGGGACGACTCTCGACCTGTACGAGCCGATTTTCGATCGCGCGGTGGTGGTCAACGCCAAATCGCTCATCGTCCTGATGGTGGTGCCTTTCGCGCTGCTGCTGCCGATCGTCTTTTATCGCGACCGCCGCCCGTTCGTCACCCACGCGGTGTTTGCCTTCCATCTCTACGCGTTCCTGCTGCTGCTGTTCTGTGCCGCCTTAGGCGTTGCGGCTTTGGACGTTGGGCTCGGGGGGGCCGGCCTGCAATCCTCTCGGCTCGACAAACTCTTGGCGATCGCCAACCAGGCGGGCTCCGCGGCTTATTTGTACGTGGCGATGGGAGGGGTCTACGGCAGCCGCGGCGCGACTCGAATCCTCAAAGCGATTACACTCGCCCTGGCCGTGGGGGTGATCGCCCTCGGCTATCGGTTCGTGCTCCTGTTGATCACGTTGTACGGCGTACCCTCGTAGATCTCTGCGTCCGTCTTAGTAGAGAGAACTTCAAAAAAGGTACCTTTGGATGATTCCTGACTCCCCTTCGATCCCACCTCCGGTCCCGCCACCTGCTGCCACCTACCCGCCGGTCTATTCGCCAGCCAGCTTCGCGTCGGCCGACCTCGAATGCGACATGGTGATGAAGGGCGGCATCACCAGCGGTGTCGTCTACCCTTACGCGATCACCGAGCTGGCGCGGAAATATCGCTTCCGAAACATCGGGGGCACCTCGGCGGGGGCGATCGCGGCTTCGCTGGCCGCGGCGGCCGAGCTTGGCCGGGGCAGCACGCAAGGTGGGTTCCTGCGCCTGGCCAACCTGCCGCGCGCGATGGCGCAGAATCTGTTGAGCCTGTTTCAGCCGACGCCGCGAGCCCGTCCGGCGTTCGCGGTGTTTCTCGCCTGCCTCGGCGATCGATCGCCGTTCGGGAAGGTCCTCCGCGCCCTCGGCGCGTTGCTTCGGGGCCATCCGTTCGCGGCGCTCGTCGGCGGCGCTTTCGGCGCGCTGGTCCACCTCGCGCTGGTCTGGCTCGTTGCGGGGACATCGGGCGTCACGCAACTGCTCGCGGGCGCGGCGTCCGGTCCCAGCCTCGCGCTGCTCGCCGTGCTGGTGGTTTCCTTCGGTGTGCTCGCCGCCGTCGTCCGCCTGGTGACCGGGGCGAACCGGGCTTTGACCGACAACGGATTCGGCCTGTGCGGCGGCTATCGGGATCCGGACCAACGGCCGGGGAAGAAGCCGCCGCTCGTCGAGTGGCTCACCGACGAGCTGGAGCTCACCGCCGGCCGGGCGGTCGGCGGGCCGCCGCTCACCTTCGGCGATCTGTGGGGGGGCGATCCGCATGCCGCGGAGGACCCGCGCCTGCGCCGGATCAACCTCGAAATGATGACCTCCAGCCTGATCCACGGCCAGCCGCGCCGGCTGCCGTTCGAAGATCGAATTTTTCACTGGCGCCCGGAGGACATGAACCGCCTGTTCCCCAAGCACGTCGTGAAGGCCATGGTGGACGCCAGCCAACCGGTCGAGGGGGTCCCCGGCATGTACTCGTTGCCTGCGCCGAAGGATCTTCCGGTGGTGTTCGCCGTCCGGATGAGCTTGAGTTTCCCTTTGCTGCTGTCGGCCTTGCCGCTTTACGCGGTCGATTTTGGCCGTCCCTCGAATCAAACCGCCAAAGCCGAGAACCGGCCGCCCCTTTTTGAGCGCTGCCTGTTTTCCGACGGCGGCCTGGGCAGCAACTTCCCGGTCCATTTCTTCGATGCGCTGTTGCCCTCGCGCCCGACGTTCGGCATCAACCTGCGCGGCTTCGCCGAGGAGCGCAAGCCCTCCGCGACCGAGTGCGAGAACGTCCGTTTCCCGAGCAAGCCGGGCAGCGAGGTGCGGCCGGAATGGCGGCGGTTCGAGGGAGTTTTCGGATTCGTCGGGTCGTTGATCCACCTGATGCAGAACTGGGTGGATGCGACGCAGGCCCGGCTGCCCGGATATCGCGACCGGGTGGTCCATGTTCACTTGACGGACGAAGAGGGCGGCCTCAACCTGACCATGCCCGAGGATCGCATTCGCCGGTTGTCCGAGCGCGGCTGGTGCGCCGGCCGCACGATCGTCGATACGTTCAACTGGGACCAGCACCGCTGGGCGCGCTATCGCTCCACGATGCCGGCGCTCCAAACCCAGTTGACGAAGATCGCCGCCCGCTTCCGAGGTATCGGCGGCGGCGAAACGTTCCTCGATTTCCTAACGCGCTACGGTCCCAAGCCCGATCATTACAAGCTCGATGGCGAGGCGAACGCCCGCGGGCTGGCCGATGCGCTCCTTCAGCTCGTCGAAGCCTGGCCGCCGAACCTGTTCCGCAAGCCCCGGGTGCCGGAGCCCGAGCCGTTGCTGCGGATCATGCCCCGGGTCTGAGGCGATCCGGGAGCGATGGAGGTTCGAAGCCGGGCGGGATCAGAAGGCGGAGATCAAGAGATGTCGGCGGGGTGGCGGGCGGCGGCCCTGCTCGCCATTCTCCTCGGTGTCGGCCTGCGCCTCTGGCAGTACTTCGCGAATCCATCGCTCTGGGTGGACGAGGCCGCCGTCGCGCGCAATGTCCTCGACCGCGGCGTCGTGCAGCTGCTCGGGCGGCTCGATTATGGGCAGGTGGCCCCGCCGGGGTTTCTGCTCGGAGTGAAGCTGTCCGCCGCCCTCTTCGGCGGGTCGGAATACGCCCTTCGTCTGGTCCCGCTATTCGCGGGTCTCGCCGGTCTGTTCTTGTTCTATTTCGTCGCCCGCGAGATCTTGCGGCCGGTCGGGACGATCGTCGCGACGGTCCTGTTTTCGCTCGCGGTGCCGCTGATCTTCTTTTCCGCCAACCTCAAGCAATACTCGTCCGACGTCGCCGTAACTCTGCTGGTGCTCGCTTTCGCTCTGCGGATCAGGCGCTCCATCCTCACCCTCGGGAGCGCCGGTGCCTATGTTCTCTGGATCGCTCTGTGCCTGTTCCTGTCGCAGGCGGTGGTGTTCGCGACGACCATCGCCGGAGCGGTATTGTTGGTGGACGCTCTCGTCCAACGCCGATCCGACCGCCGACTGCGCTTCGCCCTGGTCGGACTTTGGGCCCTTGCGGTCTTAGCCGCGGTCGCTCACGGCCGGTCGGTCCTGTCGCCCATGGATGAAACCTATCTCCATCGTTTCTGGGCGTCGGGGTTCTTGCCTCGCCATGGGACGGTCGCCTGGGTTTGGGCGACCGCTCGAAGCGTCTTCGCGGCTCCTCCGAATCCTTACGCCTTCGACGGCTCGCTCCACTACGCGATGCCGGTCCTCATCGTCCTGCTCGTCGTGATCGGGGCCGCCGGCCTCTGCCTCCGCCGGCCCGTTCCCGGAGCCTTGGTGATCGGCCCGATCGCGCTCGCTCTGGGGGCATCCGCCGCCCACGCCTATCCGTGGAACGCCCGCCTTTGCCTCTTCCTACTGCCGCTGTTCCTACTCGCCCTCGTCGCAGGAGCCGAGCTTTTAGGGGATCTCCTTCGGTGGCGGCCGGCCCGCTACGCGCCGCTCTTCCTTGTGTCTCTGGCAATCTGGGCGCTCGTGCGGCAACCGCCACCCTGGACGCCGGAACACCTGCGCCCGGTGCTGCAAGAGGTGGCCAAGCGCCACAAGCCGGGCGATGCCACCTGGGTCTACTACGGCGCCGGCCAGGCGTATTTGTATTACTCGAAGTCGATCACCGTGACGGACGACGTTCGTGTCGCCACCTGCGACCGCGCCGATCCGCGCGATCTGCTGCGCAAAGCGGATATTGAACGCGGACGCGCGCGGGTATGGATTCTCCTGGCCCACGGGTCCGGGCCGTTCGGATTCGACGAGCGGGGGATGCTGCTCTCGTATCTTGGAACGATTGGCCGTCGGCTCGATGAGTTTCACGCCCCGGCTGGAGACGCCACGCCCAATCGGGCGGAGGCCGTGTTGTTCGACCTGTCCGACCCCGCGCGCCTCGCCGCGACGACGGCGGAGCGATTCCCGATCGGAACCGTCCCGCCGCCTCAGACCTGGACCTGCTACGGCACGATGTCGCCGCTGGGCTCGACAGAAAAGATCGAAGTGGAGATCTTCGAAGGAAATACAACAAGGTCGCGGTACTGATTTGGTGACATTGGCGAACGCCTGGTCAGAGATACACCCATTTTTTGTCGAAGCCCTTTTAACGAGCAGGTGGTGTAACTGAAAAGAGAGTGTCAAAGCCGCTAGGAGCGTCGGTGGCGCCTTCGCATCGCATATTGGCGTAATGCACTGTGCCACCATAACAATCACAGCGCGCACGAAAGACGATTTCTCGTAGGCTTTGTGGCGCAATCGTAGAATCAGCCTTACCGCTGAGGGCTTCAAGTGCGGCAAACGACTGTTCGAGGCAACCTCGGAGGCGAGTTGATGAGTTCTCTAGCTCTGTAAGGCGTAACTCGTCGCGTCGAAGATCCGTCTCTATTTTGGCGGCACTTTTTTCGAGGGCTAGGAATTGATCCCTCAAATTCAGGTAGATCTTGAGCCCGCCTCCAAAGATGGTTAGCACTCCGATAAGCGCTGCGAGAAATTTGGCCTCTTTCTCGATCCGGCCTTTGAACGACTGCCACCGAGTCGGCCTCGCCTCGGCGGCACTGGGTTCGGTCAAGGTTTATCTCATGGAGCTACAGAGTCGGCCGTCGGAACTCTGGCGGATCACTTCGCTCGGAACTGTGAGCAAACCTAGTATCGACTGTTGGCCAAGGCCAAGTACTTCTCCTTTTTCTAGGATTGCCCACGAATTCGGACCCGGCACAATTGCGAGGTGGGCGGCTGTAGAACCGAGCTTCATCGTCGACTCCAGACTACCGGACTTTGGATTCAGCCGATAGATCAGCCATTCAGTTCCGCGGTCGGTTGGATTGCGGAACAACACATAGAGCCGATCGCGATCGAAGTAGAGACCGACCGGCATTGAACTCTTTCCGACCGCAGCATAGAGGGCACGTACTGTCGCAATTCCCTGTTTTTTTGGCAAGGAGGGCCGTTTGCCGAGGAGTTTCCCGACTTCCAGTCGCCTAACCTTGGGAGAGCCCGACAGGGGAACTTCGAAAATCGCCGGCTCGGGCCCCATCACGAGAACGTAGCCGTTTGTTGATGAGGCAGCGAGGTAAGGGTGACCGAAAAGGTAGAGATCTCTACCCGCATCGTCGATGGCGAGATCGCTTAGGATGGAAAATCGACTCGGTGCAGTACTCGGAATCTTCAGGAAGGCGGAAGAAGTCGTGCCGTCGGGGAACTCAAGATCGCTAAAGGTGAGTAGCTCGTTGCCAGCCACAAGCCATTCGAAAGCGGAGGTTATTTTTTGCTGACCTAACCCTTTGACGTCGGTGAGATCGAGGGTACGTTTAACCGAGAAGTCGTCACCAAGCCATTCGACTTTGGCATCAGCATCGACCAGAGCAAACCCTGTTGGCGATCGTTGAAGCCCGGAAGGCCGAAATGACTCCTTGGGAAGGCCTCCAAGGGTTTGGGTTCGATTCAGAAGCTCGCCATTAGTAGTCGAGTACTCCACGAGTTCGCTCTTAGCTGCATCAACAAAAATTACAGTTCCTCGTTCGGTCCAGGCTCCGGAGACTGTCCAATGAGGTGGGTCGGGCAACGACGTCCAATGGCATTCAGCGGCGAAGGCAGAAGTGGCGAGCAGACCGAGCCCCGCGACGAGTGGGAGAAGGCGAGCGGTTTCGTTTCTCATAATGATCCGCCGTCAGATCGAGAGTTCACAGTCACCACGACGCCCCGAGCAACCCACACTACCCATATCCAGTGTTCCATGGCCACCTAAGGTGGGCAATTTGCTATGCGCCGATCCGCAGGTTCTTGTTTGTTGTTGAGCGCCAGTTGCAGCTGCGGTTTGCCGAATCTTTCCTTCAGAGCGGGGACAGAAAATAAGGGCCATGAACATCGAAAGAGATACGCGTAGCAGTGTCCGACGCCAGTGAAAATGAGAATTCTGTCTCATTTATCCTCCTTGAATTGAGTGGTTCGAGCGGCAGTTGATTCTCCGCCTACAAGCATTCGCGAACTCTAAGTAGAAATCGTACCATCAGAGTCAATTAGCGTCAATTGGAATAGCACTTCTCCGCCCTACCGCCAATCCCCCTACTCGGCCCGCAGCGCCTCCACCGGATCGATTCCCGCCGCGCGGCGGGCCGGGATGTAGGCGGCGAGGAGGGCGACCACGCCGAGGATTGCGATGGCTCCGGCGAAGGTCGCGGGGTCGGTGGGTTGGACTTCGAACAGCAGGGAGCGCAGCAGCCGGGTGGCCGCGAGAGCGCCGAAGAGGCCGAGGGCCGTGCCGCCGACGATCACGAGGAGGCTCTCTCCGAGCATTTCGCGGACGACGTCGCGGTCGCGGGCGCCGAGCGCGATGCGGACTCCGACTTCGTGGGTGCGCTGGGCCACGGCGTAGCTCATGAGACCGAAGATGCCGAGGGCGGCGAGGATCAGGGCGGCGAGCGAGAACTGGCCGAGGAAGAGGGCGGGGAAGCGGCGGGTGCCGATCGATCCTTCGAACACCTGAGCCATGGTCCTCACGTCGTGTACCGGGACGTCGCGATCGAAACCGTGCATCGCGGCGACCACCGCGCTCGTCGCCAGGGCCGGATCGCCCGCCGTGCGGACCACCAAGTAGAGATCTTGGACGGCGTTGTGCGCGAGCGGCAGATAGGCCTGGAGCGGCGTCTCCTGGTCCACCCCTTCGAGCTTGACGTCGGCCACCACGCCGACGACCTCGCGCCAGGGAGTTTCGGATTCGGGCCAACCCTGTTTGACCCGTTGGCCGATTGGATTTTTGCCGGGCCAGAGGCGTTTCGCCATCGTCTCGTTGACCACGATGACCTTGGTCGAATCCGGAGTATCGATCGCGGAGAAGCTCCGGCCGCGGATCATGCGCAGGCCCAGCCCCGGAAACAGTCCCGGCGAGACCGGAATCCAGGCGGCGGTCGGCAGATCCGCGCGCGGCGGCACCGGTTGTCCCTCGACGATGAAGATCGAGCCCCAGTTCGAGCCGTCGAACGGCAGCGACAGGGTCAGTCCGGCCGCCTCGACACCCGGCAGCGCCTCGATGCGGGAGACGATCTCGCGATAGGCGAGCTGTCGATGCGCTTCGTCGTAGCGGTCGCCGACGAGCGAGAAGCTCAAGGAGAGCACGTGCTCGGGGCGGAACCCCGGATCCACCCGGCCGAGCCGGGCGATCGTCCGCATCATCAGACCGGACGCCGTGAGCAGAATGACCGCGAGAGCGATCTCGCCGATCAGCAGAGCGCGGCGCAGGGGGCTCTTGCCGCCGAACCGCGCGGCGGTGCGACCGGAGCGGGCGCCCTGGTGCAGGCGGGTGCGCGCCGCCTGGAGCGCCGGCAGGAGGCCGAACAGGAAGGCGGTGGCGATGGCGGAGCCCGCGGCGAACAGGAGCACGCGGCCGTCCATCCGCACCGTTCCGAGACGGGGGATGGTGGCGGGAAGAACGGATACGAGAAGCGGCAGCGCGAGCTTGGCGAGCCAGATCCCGAGCGCGCCTCCGAGCACGGCGAGCACCAGGCTCTCGGTCAGCATCTGCCGTGCGATGCGGGCGCGCCCCGCTCCCAGGGCCAGGCGGGTGGCGATCTCCCCTTGGCGCGCTGTGGCGCGGGCGAGCAGCAGGCTCGCGAGGTTGACGCAGGCGAGCAGCAGAACGCAGCCGACCCCCACCATCAACACCAACAGCGAGGTCCGGACGTCTTCGACCATCACCTCGGCCAGGGGGTGGACGTCCGCGCCCACGCCGCTGTTGCTCTCGGGATGCTCTTTGGCAAGCGCCGCCGTCAAGACCTTCATCTCGGCCTTCGCGGCGGCAAGCGTGACCCCCGGCTTCAGCCGCGCGAGGGCGAAGATGCCGCTGTGGTTGCCGCGCTCCAGGTCGTTGTCGTCGATATAGGGGGTCATCGGCAGAAACAGGTCTTCCGCCCGGGTGTACTGGAATCCCGCGGGGAGGACGCCGATCACCGCGTAGGGCTTGCCGTCGAGAATCAGATTGCGGCCGACCGCACGGGGGTCGGCGTTCAGAAGGCGGCGCCAGACCCGGTCGCTCACGACGACCCGGTCGGGTTCCCCCTTCCGATCGTCGTTCGGCACGATCAGGCGTCCGACCTGCGGCTGGACGCCCAGCAGGTCGAAGAAGCCGCCGGTGACCATCCGGCCGCCGAGCTGCTCCGCCGCTTCGAATCCCGTCAGGTTGAATTGGACTCTTCGCGAGCCTTCCATTCGGTCGAACGAGCGCGCGCGAGCCCGCCAATCGACGAAGTTCGGCCAGGCGACGCTCATCCGGTCGCCCTCGGGAGCGGTCTCGGCGGCGAAAACCAGGCGCTCGGCCTCGCGGAACGGCAGGGGGCGCAGGATCAGGCGGTCAACGACCGAGAAGATCGAAGTCGTCGCGCCGATCCCAAGCGCGAGGGTGGCGACGATCACCGCGGCCAAGCCGCGGTTCCGGGTCATCATGCGCCAAGCCTGACGAAGATCCTGGACGAATTCGGCCATACGCCCTCCTTCAAGGTCCTCTCGGGTCTCGATTTTATGCATACGTTCCCGATCGCGCGGGGTTTTGACCGCCAGGGACCTTCGGCCGAACCTACTGGATTCTGCGGCCGCTTCCACTGCAAGCGATCGTCGCTTCCGGTGGAAACTGGGCCGTTTCCACTGGAACCGATCGTCGCTTGCACTGGAAACTGCGACCGCTTCCACTGGAAACTGTAGCCGCTTCCAGTGGAAACTGTGGCCGCTTCCACTGGAATCGATCGTCGCTTGCACTGGATTCTACGGCCGCTTCCACTGGAAACTGCAGCCGCTTCCAGTGGAAACTGCGGCCGCTTCCACTGGATTCTGCGATCGCTTCCAGTGGAAACACCGCCGCTTCCACTGGAACCTGTGGCCGCTTCCACAGCCTGCCCGCCGAGCCACCACCATGCGGTAGCCTCATTCCTCCTGACCTGGGACCTCCACGACCCGCGGCGGGAACTCCTGCGCGTCGCGCGGCTCGACCGGGACGAGCTCGAAGCGGTAGACGAACCGGAGCTCGTTCTGGACGACGTTGCCGGCGCGCTCCTGGTATCCCCCGGTCAAGCGGTGAA
>DATMZU010000468.1:0-4244 GCA_035607435.1 Thermoanaerobaculia bacterium
GCCAGCGCGTCCCAGTCGGCGTTGGAGAGCGCGGCGGCCTGATCGCTGGGGTGGAAGTAGCGGACATAGCCAATCAGGCGGGTGAGGGCGGTCAGATTGGCAAGGCCCTGCTCCGTCACGGGGCGGGGCGGCACATCGCCAACCGCCGCGGACGCGACGACGGGGATGAGCAGCAGCCATCCGAGGAGGATGGCGAGTAGGGAAAATGTTTTCTTCACGGCAGAAACTCCTTGGCAAAACGCCCGGCGGGTTGCCGGACGCCTTCAGGGAGATCGGAATCCGCGCCGCGAAGGCGACATGCCTCTCCCCTCCCCCGGGGTGGGGCCGATCGACGGGGTTCGGCGCATACTCGGAACCTGAAATGACGACCCGCCAGATACGCCGCTCCATCTTTCGATCGCCCGAGGCGCGGATCGCGCTGCTCGCGGTCGCCGCGATCGCGCTCCATCTGCTATTGCGCTACGCCCTCCCCTGGGGTTCGGCCCCGGTTGCCGGGAGTCTGCGGATCTTCGATCTTCCGCTCTTGGTGGGCCTCGCCCTCGGCGGCGCGCCGCTGGTCTGGACGCTCCTCCGCCAAGCGCTCCGACGCGAATTCGGCTCCGACCTGCTGGCCGGGATCTCGATCGTCACCGCGATCCTGCTCGGCGAATATCTCGCGGGAACGTTGGTCGTCCTGATGCTCTCGGGCGGCCAGGCGCTCGAAGCGTTCGCCGTGCGCAGCGCCTCCTCGGTGCTCGAAGCGTTGGCCCGCAGAATGCCCGCGATCGCCCATCGACGGACGGACGGCCAGGAGGTCGTCGATGCTCCGCTCGGCGAGGTCGCGGTGGGCGACCGGCTGGTCGTCTTTCCGCATGAGATCTGCCCGGTGGACGGCGAGGTCGAAGAGGGGCACGGCTCGATGGACGAGTCGTATCTCACCGGCGAGCCCTACCGGATCGAGAAGACCCCCGGCGCGGCCGTGCTGTCCGGCGCGGTCAACGGCGACAGCGTGCTGGTCGTGAGGGCGATCCGGCGCGCGGTCGATTCCCGCTACACGAAGATCATGGAGGTGATGCGCGCCTCCGAACAGCAGCGCCCCCGGCTGCGCCGGCTCGGCGATCAGCTCGGCGCGGTCTACACGCCGCTCGCGGTCGCGCTCGCCATCGCCGCCTGGGTGATCTCCGGCGAGCGGCTGCGTTTTCTCGCCGTGCTGGTCGTAGCCACCCCCTGCCCCCTGCTGATCGCCATCCCGGTCGCGATCATCGGCTCGATCTCGCTCGCCGCCAAACGCGGCATCATCATCAAGGATCCGGGCGTGCTGGAACGGATCTCCACTTGCCGGACCGCGATCTTCGACAAAACCGGCACGCTCACCTACGGCCAGCCTCAGTTGGTGGAGGTGGCGCCGCTATCGGGGTTTGGCGCCGACGCCGTGCTCGCCGATGTCGCGAGCCTTGAGCGCTATTCGCGCCATCCCCTGGCCGGAGCGATCCTCGACGCCGCGAAGGCCAAGGCGCTCGCGCTCTCCCCCGCGACCGCGATCGGCGAGCGCGCGGGCGAGGGCTTGGTCGGCACGGTCGGCGGACGCACGATCCGGGTCGGCAGCCGGAGCGGCTTGGCGAAAGAAGATCCAAGCTTGGCTGCCCAGCTGCCCGCGGCGCAGGGCGGCCTCGAATGCGTGATCCGGAGCGACGGCCGGCCCGCCGCGTTGCTGCGTTTCCGCGACACTCCGCGCCAGGAAGGTGCGACCTTCATTCGCCACCTCGCGCCGCAACACCGCTTCGATCGGGTCCTGCTGGTCTCAGGAGACCGCGAGGAAGAAGTGCGCTACCTCGCCGACCAGGTCGGGATCGGCGAGGTGTACTTCTCTCAAACGCCGGAGCAGAAGGTGGAGATCACGCGGGCCGAAGCCCTCCGCTCTCCGACGCTGTTCCTGGGCGACGGTATCAACGACGCCCCGGCGCTCGCGACCGCGACCGTGGGCATCGCCTTCGGCCAGAACAGCGACGTGACCTCCGAGGCGGCGGGCGCCGTGATCCTCGACAGCTCTCTTTCTCGCGTCGACGAGCTGCTCCACATCAGCCGGCGGATGCGCTCGATCGCGCTGTTGAGCGCGGTCGGCGGCATGGCGCTTTCGGTGGTCGGGATGGCGCTCGCGGCGGCCGGCTGGCTCTCCCCCGTCGCGGGCGCGATCGCCCAGGAGGCGATCGACGTCGCGGCGGTCCTGCAGGCGCTGCGCGCCGCCTGGCCGCCGAAGACGCTTACCGATTACTGAGCCCCTCGGGCGAACGTTTACGGGCAGTGATCGATCAGAAACTGGGCATCCGTCGTCAGGATGTCCGCGGCTGCGGGATCGATCGATTTTCCTCTCTGGGCTTTCACTTCGTGGAGAAATGCCTGATAGCCATTTCCGGCAGGGCCACATTTCCCGTCGTGGAATTTCCGCGCGGCGGCCTCCAGCTTGGCGAGCAGCGATTGGATAGAGTGCGTGATCGCGCCGCTCGCCGCCAACTGACGAACGTCCTCCTCGATGCTCTCCGGCGTGACGACGATCGAGAACGTGACGGCGGCGGAGCTCGGGTTGCCCTGCGCATCGACGGCCTGGACAGCGAATGTATGTTCGCCCAGGGCCAGCTCGGTCAAAAGATGGATCGGCTGGCCGCTCGGAAGGCCATGGCCCCCAACGGTCTCCGCGCCGTCCAGGCGCGGGGTGAAGCCCGCGACTCCCGTACAAACATCCGTCACCGAATAGTCGAGGACCAGCGTGTCGCTGTGGGTATAGGCGATCGGCTTCGGTTGCGCGATGGCGATGCCGGGCGCCCGGGTATCCACGACGCTCACCGCCAGGGTATCTCCGCCAAAGCTTCCCTGCTGATCGGCGACGATGAGCTTCACCTCGTGCGGGCCGAGGCTCATCGGCACGTCGGCCTCTGATCCGGCCGCAGCCTCCACGCCATCGACATACCAGGTGAAGTGAGAAAGATCGCCGCTGCCGTCGGGATCCGAGGACGCGCCCCCGGAAAGTCTCACCGTTCCGGTCCGGTTTCCGGCCGAGCACTCGACGGTCAGATCGGGGCCGGCCACCGCCCGGGGCGGCCGGTTGGCAAACTTGAAGACCAGGTCCACGTCGATCTTGATGTCGGCGCCCACGGCCTTCACCGTCCCGGCGAGGGTAAAGAGGCCGGCCGTTTCATCATAGACGCCGCCGAGATTCGGGCTCTTGAGCGTCAGGGCGACCCGGTCGCCATCGATCTTGCCCGTGATGAAGAAGTTGGCCTCAGGCGGCAGGCTGAACTTGCCATCGGCCGCAAGCGTGGTCACGAAAGGCGCGCCGTATAGCTTGCCGTCTTCGATCGTGTGCGAGCTGTCGCCGAAGATGCCGTCCGAGGTGAAAGTCGCCGTTCCCAAAGAAGCCTGGAGGAACGTGAAGGAGAGCGTTCCACCCTCTTGGGTCGTCTGCGCGAGAAACGCCTCGGGTGCGATCGTGAACGCATGAATGTCGGAGCCCGAGATCTTCACTGTAGAGGGCGCCACGGCGTTGGCAATCGTCTGGCCGAAGTCGCCGCTCTTGAATTCGCCGTTGTCCGCAGGGCACGCATGAGGGGTCAAGATCGGGGGCTGCGCGTTGCAGTCGGTGATCTTGCAGATGTTGAACCCGATCGTCTCCTTGCCGCTGCAGAGGGACTGGGTGGCCTCCGTGACGTTGTCCGGATTCGAGGCGTCGGTGCAGACGACCCCGCCGAGCCGGAGCTTCGCGTTGGCGTTGCACTGGTCGATGCAAACGCAGGTCGTTTCGACCAGGTCGGGTCCCGGAGGGGGGCCAGGGCATCCAGAAAGCGCAACGACCACCCCGCCGATGAACAGCGCGCAGAGGAGCCGTCGAACGTTCGGAACCGCTTGAAATATAGTTTTCATTGGACTGTTTTCCTTGCCAAAGTAAGTTGCGTTGAGTTGAACCTTGGAGGGTCCTTCGGGGCGCCGACCTCGGCCCCTTGGAGAGATCGAAGTTCGCGGGAGAAAGACGACAGCGGAGGGGAGGGGGGTTGTACGCCGGCAAGGTCGGTGGAGACGGCGGCGGACGAAGCTACAGTCACTACGACCGCCGTCGGCTCTACCCTACGGCAACCACGGCTACCGGAAACCTAGGGGCACTGGTTAAAGCTGGGTTCCGTGTAGAAGCAAAAGGGATCCAGGGTCGTCGTCACGGTCCCTTTTTTTGCTCCACCGTTGATCCCAGGCAGTTGCCCCTGGGTCAAAGCCCGCAG
>DATMZU010000085.1:0-2382 GCA_035607435.1 Thermoanaerobaculia bacterium
GTTCCTCTAGGGGACGGCGGCAGGCCGCGAGGAGGGAGCCGGCAGGAAGAGCTGGGCGATGGCGAGCGGCTCGGCCCAGCCGGGCGCGTCGGCTCCGTTCGCGAGAAGGACCACGACCAGATCCTCGGCCGGAAAGTCGACCAGGCAGCCCTGGAACCCCTGGACCGTGCCGCAGTGATAGACCAAACGGCGCCCGGCGGCGTCCCTCCGGGCACGCCAGAGGAAGCCCTGCTCGAAATCCTCTTCTTGCGGCGGCGCGTTCTCCTGGTAGGAATGGATGGGCAGCGGCAGCTGGGACGCGAACATGCGGTCGCGCGTCTCGGGGCGCAGCAAGCGGCCGGCGTTGAGCGCCGCGGCGAGCCGCGCCTGGTCCTCGGCGGTCGAGAGGATGCCGCCGCTCGCGAACTTGTAGGTCAGGTCGCCGTACGGATGCTCGCGCACGACCCCGCCGTCCGTGAGGTAGCCCTGCGCGCGGTGCGGGACGATGCGGCCTGGCACGTCGACCGTCGTGCTCAGCATCCCCGCCGGACCCCAGACCTCCCGCCGCAGATAGTCCTCGAACGACAGGCCGCTCGCCGTCTCGACCACACCCTGGAGCAGGTTGACGCCGTACGACGTGTAGCGGAAGAGCGTGCCGGGCGGGAAGAGGAGGGGATCGTCGCGGAAGAACTTGATCGCCTCGGCGAGAGAGGTGAAGGCCCGGCGGTTCTCGTCGCCCCCGGACTCGGGGAAGTCGGTCGCCCGGTAGTGGCGAATCCCGGAGGTGTGGGTCAGGAGGTGGCGCACCGTGATCGAGCCGCTTTTCTCGGGAAAGCTCGGGACGTACTTCAGAATCGGGTCGTCGAGTGAGACCTTGCCCTGCTCGACCAGCTGCATGACCGCGACCGCCGTGTTCAGCTTGGAGATCGAGCCCAGGTTGTAGACGGTGTTGCCGGCCGCGGGGATCAGATGGTTGAGGTTGGCGACGCCCCGCCCCTCGGAGACCACGATCCGGCCGCCGAGCGCCACGGCGAGCGACATTCCGGGTGCGCCGGACGCGCGCCAGGCGGCGTCGAGCCGCGCCGCGGCGAGAGCCTCGGGAGGAGGCGCGGCGCCCGCCGCCCCGGCCAGGAGGAAAACGAAGAGACAGAGCGCGCTGCGGAGGACCGATCGTAGAGGGGCGAGATTCATGGGTGAGGATACGGAGTCCGGGCCCTCCGCGTTGCCTCGATCCCGAGAGGGCGCCGAACGCATATGCTCCTCTTCATCCTCCCGGAGGTTCGCCATGCGCGCCCGAACGCCGCTCGTGCTCCTGTTCCTGGCTCTCGCCGCCTCCCTCTCCCCGCTCGGCGCCCAAGTGGTTCCGCTCGAGCCCCTGACGCTCCCCAACGCCGACTGGACGATCCGCCTGCACCGCGCCGAAGAGCTCCTGCGCGGGGGCAAGTGGCGCAACGGTCGGGCGGAAGCGAAGGCGCTGATCGAGCAGATGCAGCTCCTGCCCGTTCAGGGTGAAGGGCTCAGCGAGCTGCTCGGGCGCGCGGTGGCGCTGCGCGCGATCGGTACGGCCGGCCTGGGAGAGAAGGAGGACGCCGCTTGGGATGCCGCCTCGGCGCGCGCGATCGGATTCGACTGGGGGGCTCTCGATCTCGCGGCCTACGGCAAGGCGGGAGAGCAGCTGCGCGGCGCGCTGGGCTCGCCGGCGGCCGACGAGTCCGAAGCCCTCCGCGTGGGCGATGGCGTGTCGCGGCCCGAGATCCGGAAGCGCACGGACTTTCGCTATCCGACCTCCCTGCGGGCGGAGAGGATCAACGGAACCGTGATCGCCGAAGCGATCATCGACGAGCGCGGCCTCCTCCACCACCCGAAGATCCTCAACCTCGACCAGACCCACCCGCTCCTCGCCCTCGCGGCGCTCGACGCGCTCCACGAATGGCGCTTCGAGCCCGCGAAGCAGAACGGCCGGCCGGTGCCGGTCCACTACGTGCTCACGACGAACTTCAAGGTCGAATAGCCCGAGAGAGCCGATCAGCGGCCGAAGGCTCGGCGCGATCCATTAGACGGCCAGCTCGGGCAGAAACAGGCTCCCGTTGGCCGCCGTCGAGACGCGCTGGCAGCCAACGGGACGCGATCGCCGCGAACGGACCGCAATCACCGCGAACGGGCCGCGATTGCCGTCATTGCGGCGCGATCACCCGTCCCTGGCCCAGGGAACGGTTCCCTGGACCGGAGAATCATTCCCTGGCGCAGAGAATCGTTCCCTGAGCTGGAGAACCGTTCCCTCGGCCAGGGATAGAATCTCTGGCCCAGAGATCGAATCTCCAAGCCAGGGAATCATTCCCTGAGCCAGGGAACGATCATCTTCCCGCTATGACCGCGAGAACACCTCAACGACCCTCGACAGTC
>DATMZU010000095.1:0-8782 GCA_035607435.1 Thermoanaerobaculia bacterium
CAGCCGGCTGCTCGACTATGCCGAGGAATTCTCCGGGCAGCGGGGGATCGTCAACACGGCGATTACAGTGACGGGGGAGTGGCATCGACTGGACGGGGACCGGCGGCGTTTCGGGGAGTCGTCCGAGCGGGATTACCAGACCAGCAAGCTGGCGCACCGGATTCTGGAGATTACGGACGAGATCGAAGCGACCACGCATACTGAGCCGTCGGAGCCACCGCCCCCTGAGCCTTTTCGCCCCCGTCTCGTACCGCCCCTACCGAAGTCGGATACACCAAGAGCCGAACCGGCCGAGGAGGCGAAGCCTCGCGGCGAGACGCCGCTGACCTCGTTGGAGAGGGCCGAGCAGGAATTCACCAGTCGGCGGGAGCCGCCATCGACGGCAACTTTGGTGGCCCGCGGCCTCCGCAAGAGATACCGTGGAGGGTTCAGCCTGTCCGACGTCGACCTGACGTTGCGGCCGGGGGAGATCGTCGGGCTGGTGGGCGTGAACGGCAGCGGCAAGACGACGCTCTTGCGGATTCTCGCCGGAGACCTCGCGGCCGATGCGGGCGAGCTCACCTATCCGCTGCTGAGCGGCAAGCGGTTCGATTGGGACGAGATCAAATCCCAGATCGCTTTCGTCGCGCAGCGCCCGCCGCGCTGGAATGGGCTCCTCGAAGCGAACTTGCATTTCCACGCGGCCGTGCGCGGGATCAAGGGCCAAGCGAACCGGGACCGGGTGGAGTTCATCCTCCATCGGCTGGGGTTAGAGAGCTACCGCAAGGCCCGGTGGGGCGAGATCTCCGGCGGGTTCCAAATGCGTTTCGAGTTGGCGAAGGCCCTGGTCGCCCGGCCGAAGCTGCTGATCTTGGACGAGCCGCTGGCCCCGCTGGACGTCAACACTCAGCAGGTGTTTCTCCAGGACCTCCGCGACCTCGCCGATTCGTTCAAGCACCCGCTGCCGATCCTCTTGAGCTCGCAGCACATCTACGAGGTCGAAGCGATCACCGATTCGATCCTGTTCCTGGACGACGGAAAGGTCCGGTTCGGCGGATCGCTCGAAAAGCTCCTGGAGGAGCGCGAGCAGAATACCTACGAGCTCGCCTCGCCGGCCGCGAAGAGCCGTCTCTTGGAGCTGCTGGCGCCTTTGGGCGTCCTCGACATTGAAAACACCGGCTTGACCTACCTCGTCAACATGCCCAAGGAGACGACCGGCCGCAAAGTCATGGACGCCCTACACCGTGCGGATGTCGAAGTGAGCTATTTCCGTGACGTCAGCGGCTCGACCCGCAGGCTTTTCAAGTCGGGAGGTCCATAGCGGTGAAACTACCGATCCCCGGGGCTCTCCGACGCCTCGATCAATACCTGGTCGAAAATCATCCGGCCCTCTGGATCATGAGGATGCACTGGATAGTCCTCGTCTGGCTTCTGGGAATCGGACTGATTTCTTTAGCGGCACTCATCGTGCCTTTGAATTCTCGGACGTTGAGGTTCCTTGATGTGTTTTTCCTCGTGGTGCTTCTGCTGGCGACAATGACCTGGATCGCCTGGGCGCAGGATCAACTTCGCTGTAGGTCACAAATTCAGGAGATCCGACCGGCCCGAGCGGGTGTCTACCTTCTTTCGGCGTATCTTCTCATCAGCGTGCTCTTGCTGGCTTGGCCTTATACCTTCGTTGCGATCTTCGAAGGTCGAATCTCTGCACGGGCCGGCCAAGATAGGGTTGTAAACGCATTGAGCCTCGTCGATGAGGTGCGCGAGGAAAGATCCGGTCATGTCATCAAGTATCCGGTAGGCCTGCCTCGATGTGTCGTGGTTGACGAACAGTTGCCGCAGGAGCAGGAGCGGTTAAACCTGACAGAGGATGAAGTTCGTCGGGTTCGAGATTTTCAGCAGTTGTTCGAGCGGTTTGGGGCGAGACCTCCGGGAGAGCCCTTGGCGTCCTCGCGCGCCAGATTGGTGTCATGCGCGGACGCGTTGAGGATCAGGATTTCCTTTTTCGGCGATATCGGGAAAATCGAAGTTATTCGGTCAATTGCGGCGAGCGTGGGGATAGAGGGTCGCGAGGCGCGACCGCCCGAGACGAGGATCTACCAGCAATCCTTCGCGGTTTCTTTCCTCTTGGAGGCGCTCGTTATTAGCCTGCTATTCTACTTCTGGATCCTGCAATCCACGGTATTTCGGAGTCTCTACCCAGCCGCCCTATTGGTGGTCGCCGTGCTTGCGCTTTTTGCCCTGATCCCGCCCGCGATGTATCGCTTTTGTGTCGTTGGGCTCGGGCTGTTCGGAGGATCTGCCATCCTCCAAGCGCGCCGATTGCGGCGGAAGAGACTTCTGGTCGAGATGGGTCTCCATCTGTTCAGTGTCTTTATCTTTTCGGCGCCGATCTGGCGGTGGGTCGGCCAAATGCAGCGAGGTGCGAAATCGGACGGATCGGACATAGGGGTTCCCGCATTGTTGGTTCCCGCATTGTTGGGTCTCGTGCTGCTCCTGCTCCTCACCCCTTGGATCCAGCGTAGCTACATCGCCTATCAGGCGGCCCCCGAGTAGCGGCGATGGCGACCTTCTTCGATCGCATCCGCGAGCTGCTCGCCGGGGACGAGGCCGAGGCGGCGGTGGAGCAGCTGTTAGCGGCCCTCAAAGGGACTTCCCGGCCGGAAGATCTGCGCGAAGTGATCGTCCAGGCCGGCCGGTTGAGCCGGCTGCGGAAGCAGGCGCGGAAGGGTTTCTTGTCCGAGGATCAGCTCGCCCGGGAGAGGGCGCGGATCGCGGATTCTCTGTTGCAGTTCGTGGACGAGCTGGCGGCCCGCACGGTGGCGGCGGACCGGCCGTTCGCGACGGCGGGCGTGTCGTTCGAACCCCCGGCGAGCGCCGCGCTCGAAAAGATCTTCGGCGCCAGCCACCTGAAAGGGATCGCCTGGCTCGCGCGGGGCATCGAAGTCGCGGCAAGCGTCTGCCGGGTTGTCACGCCCCAGGGGGTGGGCACCGGGTTTCTCGTGGCGCCCGACCGGCTGCTGACCAACCATCATGTGATCGCCGAGCCGGGATTCGCGGCCAAGAGCTTCGCGGAGATGAACTTTCAAGAGGATGCCTCGGGTGCCTTGCAGACCTTCTACCGCTACCGCCTCTCGGCCGAGGGATTCCAAACCCATGCCGAGCTGGATTGGAGCCTCGTGCGGATCGAGCGGGACGCGGCGTTGCCGCCGTTGGAATCCTGGGGCGTCCTCCCCCTCGAAACCGGACCGCCCCCGGAAGTCGGCGAGCACGTCACGATCATCCAGCACCCCGGCGGCGGAGCGAAGCAGATCGCCCTCACCGCGAACCAGGTCGTGAACCTGTTCGAGCACCGCCTCCAATACACCACCGACACCCTCCCCGGATCGAGCGGATCGCCCGTCTTCAACGACGCCTGGAAAGTGGTGGCCCTCCATCATGCGGGGGGCAACCTGGTGAAGAACCAGCGGGGGGACCGGATGTACGCGAACGAGGGGATTCTGGTGGCGAAGCTCGTGGAGCGGTGGAACGGCAAGGCGTAGAGACGCTGGCGATTTCACCCACAATCCAAAACACTCACGACTATTTTTGACCCGGGGTGAAAAAACTGGCAGCATTTTGCCGTGAGAGCCCTGGAACATCGGTACCTGGCCGAGCAGGTCGAGCACGATCTGGCGCGGAAGATGGTGTTTGTGGCCGGACCGCGGCAGGTGGGAAAGACCACGCTCGCGCGGTCGTTGCCTGGGGCGGCGGCGGGGTATTTGAACTGGGACATTCCCGAGCAGCGGGAGCGGATCTTGAAGCGGGAGCTGCCGCCGGGCAATCTCTGGGTATTCGACGAGATCCATAAGTACCGCCTCTGGCGCAACCTACTGAAGGGTCTCTGGGACGGCCGGCGCGAGGGGCAGCGCCTGCTCGTCACCGGGAGCGCGCGGCTCGACCTGTACCGGTATTCGGGCGATTCGCTCCAGGGGCGCTACCACCTGCTGCATCTCCATCCGTTGTCGGTTGCCGAGCTGGGAATCAAGAGCGCGGATGAGCTGGGCGATCTGCTTACCCTCGGCGGGTTTCCCGAACCGTACTTCGGCGGCTCCGAGGTCGAAGCGAGGCGCTGGTCCCGGGAGTACCGGAACCTTCTGATTCGCGAGGAGGTCGGTTCGCTCGAACGGGTGCAGGACATCGGCCGGCTGGAACAGTTGGCGCTCCGCTTGCCGGAGCTGGTCGGCTCGCCCCTCTCGGTGAACGCTTTGCGCGAAGACCTCCAGGTAAGCCACAAGACGGCGACCCATTGGCTGGCGATCTTGGAGCGGTTGTTTGCGATCTTCCGTCTGCCGCCGTTCGGGCTGCCGAAGATTCGGGCGGTCAAGAAGGAGCAGAAGCATTACCAGTTCGATTGGACCCTGGTGCGCGAGCTGCCGCAGCGGTTCGAGAACCTGGTCGCGAGCCATCTGCTCAAGTGGGTGCAGTTCGAACAGGACGCACGGGGCCGCGATCTGGAACTGCGCTTTTTCCGCGACGTCGAAGGGCGCGAGGTCGATTTCGTGGTCACCGAGGAGCGGCGGCCGATCCTGCTCGTCGAATGCAAATGGGCGGATGCCGAGATCGACCGGGGCTTGCGCTATCTTCTCGCGCGCGCTCCGGGTTGTGCCGCCTGGCAGGTCTCCGCCACGGGGACCAAGGATTACGTCTCCGCCGAGGGCATTCGGGTGGCTCCGGCGACGGTCTTCCTGGCCGATCTGATTTGACCCCACGGCAGGATCATTCCGAGGAGAAGGGCATTTTGCGTAAACCACCCTCAGACGACGCGCCGTCGCGGCGCGCGCCGAAGGAATCTTCCGGCGTTCCCCAGGGCTCCTCCGGCCCCGCGGTTCCGGCCGCGGCTCCGGGAACCGACCGGTTCGTGTGCATCCATGGCCATTTCTATCAGCCGCCGCGGGAGAACCCCTGGCTCGAAGCGATCGAGCGGCAGCCTTCGGCGAGGCCGTACCATGATTGGAACGAGCGGATCAGCGCGGAGTGCTATGCGGTCAATGCGCGGGCGCGGGTGTTGGACTCGTCGGGGCGGCTGGTTCGGCTGCTCGACAACTATTCGCGGATCAGCTTCAATTTTGGCCCGACGCTGTTGGCGTGGATGGAGCGGGCGGATCGGGAGACCTATGCCGCGATCCTCGCCGCCGATCAAAAGAGCGTCGAACGCTCGGGGCACGGCGCGGCGCTTGCGCAGGCGCATGGGCATCTGATCCTGCCGCTTTGCACCGCGCGCGACAAGCGGACGCAGGTGCTTTGGGGGATCGCGGACTTCCGCCATCGGTTCGGCCGCGCGCCGGAGGGGATGTGGCTGCCGGAGACCGCGGTGGACGTCGAGACGTTGGAGGCTCTCGCCGAGTGCGGCATCCGGTTCACGGTTCTGGCTCCGCACCAGGCGGCTCGCGTGCGGCCACGGGGGGAGAAAGTCTGGCGGGAGGTGCCGGGGGCCTCGATCGATCCCTCGCGCGCTTATTCCGCGGTGCTCCCTTCGGGACGCGAGATCGCGCTGTTCTTCTACGACGGGCCCTTGTCCCGCTCGATCGCGTTCGAGGGGATGCTCCACAACGGCGATCTGTTCGCCGAGCGGCTGGCCGGCACGTTTCCCTCGCGGGCCGGGGCGAAGCTGGTCCATGTCGCGACCGACGGCGAGAGCTACGGTCATCACCATCGGCACGGCGAGATGGCGCTCGCCGCGAGCCTGCTTCGCCTGGAAGGGCGCGGCCTCGCTCGGGTGATCCACTACGGCGAGTTTCTGGCGCTTCATCCGCCGGAATGGCAGGTCGAAATCGTCCCGAACACCTCGTGGAGTTGCGCCCACGGCATCGAGCGTTGGCGCTCCGACTGCGGCTGCAACGCCGGGGGCGGACCGGGGTGGAACCAGAGCTGGCGCGCGCCGCTGCGCCGGGCGCTCGACGACCTGCGCGATCGGCTGGCGGTTCGCTTCGAGCGCGCCGCTTCCGATTTCTTGACCGATCCGTGGCGCGCGCGCGACGCCTACATTCACGTCGTGCTCGACCGGTCGGAAGCCACGCTCGATCGGTTCTTCGCGGCCGAGGCGCGCCGGCCGCTCGATCCCGCGGAGCGGGTGCGGGCGAGGAAGCTTCTGGAGCTGGAACGCCAGGCGATGGCCATGTTCACCAGCTGCGGCTGGTTCTTCAGCGATCTCGCCGGAATCGAGACCCGGCAGGTGCTGCTTCACGCCGGGCGGGCGATCGAGCTGGCGGAAGAGCTGTTCGGCGAGCCGTTCGAGCCGGAGTTCTTGGCGGTGCTGGAGGGGGCGCGGAGCAACGATCCGAAATTCGGCGACGGACGGGCGATCTACCAGGCGTCGGTCAAACCGGCGCGCGTGGCGCTTTCGGCGGTCGCCGCCCACGACGCGATCGCGGCGCTGTTTTCCCGTCCCGCGGAGCGGAGCGATGCGGCGGCCGGTCCTGAGCCGGAGGTCGAAGAGGGCCGGATCTACGCTTTTACCGTCGCCCGGCGCATCTTGCGGCGCGGCAACGGCGGGCCGCTCAAGCTGCTGCTCGCCGAGGTGGACGTCACCTCCGAGATCACCGGCGAGAGCGGCGGGTTCACCTATGCCGCTTTGGCTTGGGGCGATCCGAACGTTCAAGTGGGAGTCCGGCCGCGCCTGGGACCGGCGCTCGACGCGCAAGAACTGGCGGAGGTCGAAGAGGCGCTCCGGCGGGCCGATCCGGCGCAGGTGGTGCGTTGGCTCGATCGGCGGTTTCCGGTCCAGCACGCGCTCGATGCCCTGTTCGGCGACGACCGCGAGCGGCTGCTCGAACGCATCCTGCGGGCGACGATCGAAGAGGTGGAAGCCCAGGGGCGCGAGCAGTTCGAACGCCATGCGCCGCTGATGCGCCGCCTCGCGGGGGTCGGGCTCGCCCTGCCGGGAGCCCTGCGGAGCGCGGCCGAGATGGCGATTTACGCCGAGCTGAAGCATGCCCTGCGCGACGGCGGGAGCGATCTCGCCGAGGTCCGCCGCCGGCTGATCGAGGTGCGCGATTGGGGTCTTGCGCTCGATCGCGAGGGGGTGCGGTACCTGCTGGAGCCGGCGATGACGGCGTCGGCCGAGCGGCTGCGTCGCGATCCGCTCGACGCCGGGGCGGCGCTCCGGTTGGGGGCGCTGCTCGACCTGGCGGGCGCGCTGCCGTTCGCGCTCGATCATCTGCCGCCCCAGGTCGCCCTTTACCGGCTGTTCGAGGAGCGCGCCGAGCTGCTGATCGAGCGGGCGGAGGAGGATCGGGAAGGGGCCGAGGCGCTGGCGCGGCTGGAGCGTCTCGCCGAACGGTTGTCTATTCGTCTTTGATGCCGCGCCAAAACATCCGGCCGGCCAATCCGGCAGGTCGGAACGGCGCGCCAGAAAGACACCTCCCGCAGCGCTGGCAGCGAGACTGTGAAACCGGTTACTTGGCCGACATGAAATTGTGACATGGGCCGGCGGAAAACAGGCTGAAGAGTCCGGGGGACGGCGAGGTCGGGATTCTCCTCGGCGGCGGCCTTCTTCCCTATAGCTATAGGGGTGTTTGAGACGATGAGGGCAAAGAAGAGGCCCCAGAAACGAGAAGACCCCCCTCGGAAGGGGGGTCAGATACGGGGTTGGTTCCGTCTCTCCGGTGGGATTTTTGGCTTCACCCCTGTAGACAAGGGGAATTCGGAGGACTGTGTGACGGGGTGAGATCCGAGGATCTCTTTTTTAGGTGGGATGGTAGTTGGTAGGTCGGTTCCTTCCCCGTGGGATATCTCGTTGACTGACTTTCACTAGTAGCAAGCTGTGTGCCAGGGTCGGTCAGCCAATTTCCGAGAGTCATATCTCCCGGCGAGATAGCAGGAATCGGACCAGGAACCCGGCGGACAGCGCCCCGGGCAGAGCCGCCCAGAGGAGCTGGCCGGCGGAGACGAGAATCGCCGCCGCGACCGCCAGACCGCCCGCGAGCACGGCCCAGGTGAGGCGCTGCAACGCTTTTTCCATCCGCTGGGCGATCCGCCGCGCCTCGCGCCCGGGCTCGCTGCGGACCTGGAGCGCCCCTCTTTCGGCGCGCGCCAGAAAGGCGTCGAGCCGACGCGGCAGGGCGAACGCCGCCCGCGCCCCGGCCCACGCTTCGGTGAGCTGGGCGGCAAAGTCGCGCGAGATCTCCTCTTTGGCGATCCGCTCGGCGAACGGCAGCGCCTCGGCCCAGGGGTCGAAGTCGGGATCGAGCCCGGTCGCGAGCCCCGCCAGCAGCCCCACCGCGCGCGACACGAACAGCAGCTCGACCTGGACCTGAAACGGCATTTCGTACAGTAGGTCGCGGTACTTCCGCATAAAATACCGGGCCTCCGACATCGCGACGTCGCGCAGCTTGCCGACGCTCACGCCCCAGAACCGGGCGAACAGCTCGGCGTGGACCTCCTCCAGCCGGTCGAGATCGGCGTCCGGCAGCAGCACGCCCGCGGCGACGTACGCCTGGACCAGGCGCGCCGCGTCGCGGGTGCCGAGCGCGATCGCGTACTCCCGGAGCGCGCCGCGCAGATGGGGCGGCACGGTCGCCATCATCCCGAAATCGATATAGACGATCCGGAACGGCCGGCCGGTCTCGGTCTCGGGAGCGGCCGCGCCGGCCTCGTCGTCCGGGAGAGGCCGGACGAACAGGTTGCCCGGATGGGGATCGGCGTGGACGAACGACAGCTCGAAGATCTGCCGCATGGTCGAGCGGAACAGCCGCCGCGCCACGGCGGCGGGATCGATCCCGGCCTCGATCAGCGCGGCGCGGTCGTTCACCTTGAGGGCGGTGAC
>DATMZU010000470.1:0-2264 GCA_035607435.1 Thermoanaerobaculia bacterium
CTGCGGGCTGTTCCGGCTCGGCGCCGAAGCACCCCCCATCGGCCCTCCCGAACGCGCGGAGGTCGAGCGAACCGTCCGCGCCATGGCCAAGCGCGGTCCGGACGGCGAGGGTTTCTGGTTCGACCCCGCGGGGAGCGTAGCGCTCGGCCACCGCCGGCTCGCGATCCTCGACGTGACGGAGGCGGGCGCCCAGCCGATGGCCTCGGCCGACGGCCGCTGCCGGCTCATCCTCAACGGCGAGATCTACAACTTCCGGGAGCTGCGCGCGGAGCTGACCCGCGCGGGAGAGGCCTTCCGCTCCGAGAGCGACACCGAGGTACTGCTCGCGCTCTGGCGGCGCGAGCGGGAGAGGATGCTGCCGAGACTCCGGGGCATGTTCGCGCTCGCGCTGGCGGACGAATCGACCGGCACGCTGCTCCTCGCCCGCGATCCGCTCGGCATCAAACCTCTCTATTACGCCACCGCGGGCGGCCTGCTCCGCTTCGCTTCCCAGGTCAAGGCGCTCGAAGCGGGGGGCGGCGTCTCGCGGGCGATCGAACCGGCCGCCGCCGCCGGCTTCCTCCTCTGGGGCTCCGTGCCCGAGCCCTGGACGATCCGGAAGGGAGTTCGCGCCCTGCCCGCGGGCACGTACCTCCTCTGCCATGCGGGCGGGGGCGAGGTTCCCAACCCGGCCCCCTTCGCGCCGACCGACGGTGAGCCCCCGACGCTCTCCCCGACCGATCTGCTCGCCGATTCCGTGCGCGCGCACCTGGTCTCCGACGTGCCGGTCGCGGTCTTCCTCTCGGGCGGCCTCGATTCCTGCCTGATCGCGGCGCTCGCCGCGCGCGAGGCCCTTGCGGCGGGGGCGGAGCCGCCGCGGGCGTTCACGCTCTCCTTCGACCGCCTCGTCGGCACGCCGCTCGACGAGGTGCCGCTCGCTCAGGAGGTCGCGCGGGCGCTCGGCTTGCCGCACACGGTCGCCCGCGTCGGCCGCCAAGACTTTCTCGACCTCTGGTCGGGCGCGCTTGCGGCGATGGATCAACCGTCGATCGACGGCTTGAACACCTATGTCGTCGCCCGCGCGGCGCACGAGGCCGGGATCAAAGTCGCCCTCTCGGGGCTCGGCGGCGACGAGCTGTTCGGCGGCTATCCGTCCTTCCGGGACGTGCCGGGGCTCGCCCGCGCCGCAGCGTTTGCGCGCCTCGTGCCGCACCCTGCCCTCGCGGCGCTCGCCTACTTCCGCGGCCAGCCGAAGCTCGCCGCTCTCGGCCGGACCGGTCCCGGGCTCGCCGGTGCCTACGCGCTCCGGCGCGGCCTCTTCTTACCCGAGGAGGTCGAGAGGCTCCTGGGGCAGGACGCGGCAGCCGAGGGGCTCGCCGCCTACGATCCCAAGGCGGATGCGTGCCGGGTTCTCTCCGGCCTCGGCCCCGAAGCGGACGCCTGGACCGCCGTCCACCGCCTGGAAACCGCGCTCTACATGCGCAATCAGCTGCTCCGCGACGCCGATTGGGCGGCGATGGCGCACTCGCTCGAGCTACGCGTGCCGCTCGCCGACGCACGGCTCGAAGCGGGGTTCGCCGCCCGCGACTTCGAGCCCGCGAAGGGCCGCGGCAAGCGCGCCCTCGTCCGATCGGTGCTCGCCGAGATCGCGCCCCACCTATCCGGGAATCTGCTGGCGGCCCTCCTCGAGCGGCCGAAGAGCGGCTTCTACATGCCGGTCATGGAGTGGCTGGAGCCGGCGGCGGCCGGCGGAACGCGCGACCACGGCGACCAATCGCGCCGGTTGGCGCTGCGGGTGCTCGCGGCTTTCGGGATCGAAGAGAGGGAGGCCGAGCAATAGGGCTGGGAGCCGGCGATCAGCCGCCCCGGGGGCGCCGGGCCGTCACCAGGTCGCGCGCACGACTCGCAAGGCGCTTGCCTTCCTGCCACTTCCGGTCGAAGGCGAGCCGCCAAAGAGGATGGGGACAGGTTTCACGCACAAAGCTCTCCAGATCGCCTTCCATCTCGGCGATGCCATAATGGGAAACCTCCTGGAACTCGAAACGATCGTCCCACCAGAGCCATTGCACCGCCGTTGCGGGGGTCAGGCGGCGCTTGTAGGACGGAGGCAAGCAAAAGCGCAAGCTGTGAATGCACGAGTATTTCTGCTGGAAATCGATGCGTTGGTCGCGGATCTCGATCAACCAACGGTGGTGCGACAACCCGGCCATTCCCGGGCGCTCGACACCCGGGGTCGATTCGAAGGCGCGCGAGGGCACCTCGATGTATCCGCGCTTGACGATTCG
>DATMZU010000118.1:0-20300 GCA_035607435.1 Thermoanaerobaculia bacterium
CTTAGGAGGCCGCCTAGGAATCCGTCCACCAACAGCGGCAGGTTTGCGAGATCGTAACCCCCTTCGAGGACCGCGAGGAGCCGACCTTGCGCGACCTGATCGGCGAGCTCGGCGAGCTGCCGGCCCCAGGAAGCGAAGCCCTCTTCGGAGACCGCCATGCCGCCGAGCGGATCGCCGCGCCAGGCGTCGAACCCGGCCGACAGCAGCAGCACGTCGGGCCGGAACGCGGCGAGCGCCGGCAAGATCCGCTCGGCGAACGCCGCCGCGTATCCCTCGTCGCCGGTGCCCGCCGGGAGCGGCACGTTGAGCGTCGCCCCCGCCCCGGGCCGCGGCCGGTCTCGCCCGCCGCTCCGGTGCCCGGGTAGAAAGGAAACTGGTGGGTGCTGGCGTAGAGGACGTCGGCGCGCTCCTCGAACAAATGCTGGGTGCCGTTTCCGTGGTGGACGTCGAAATCGAAGATCGCCACCCGCTCGGCGCCTCGGCCGCGCAGGTGCTGGGCGGCGACGGCCACGTTGTTGAAGAAGCAGAAGCCCATGGCGAGCGCCTTCTCGGCATGGTGCCCCGGCGGGCGGACCGCGGCGAAGGCGTAGCCCCCGCCGTTTTCCGTCGCGTGCTCCGCCGCCGCCAGGGTGGCCGAGACGGCGGCCCAGGCGGCCTCCCAGGTGCCTGCCGAAAGGGGATTGTCGGCCGAGTCGAGCAGCGCGTCGCCCCGTTCCGCGGCGCGCCGGAAGCGCTCGACGTAGGCGGGATCGTGGACCGCAGCGACCGCCGGTTCCGCCACCTCCCGCGCCACGCCCACGTCGGTGATCGGCCAGCCGCGCGCGGCGAGGTGGGACATCACGCCGGTCAGCCGGTCGGGGCTCTCCGGGTAGCCGCGCGGCGCCCGGTGATCGAGACAGCGGGGTTCGGTAAAGACACGAACCGTGCGCCGATCCCTGCGAATGTTCCGGTCTTGGCTCATGTCGCCTCCTGTTTGCGGCCCTCGTCGCGAATCCTGCGGATCATAGCGAAGCCGCTGCCGCGCCGGCCTTGGCTCGCCTCCCGGCCCCCGTGACGCGGGGGCAGGGAGATGCCCGCCTCGGCGAGGCGCAGCCTCGTGCGGCCGACGATCGAATCGATCGTGTTCGGCAGGAGACGGCCCGAGCAGGCGACCGAGATCTGCCGGCTGCTCCACCCCGCGAGACCCAAGCTCACGATCACCACGTCTCGCCCGGGAGTCCGGCCGCCGACGATCTCGCGCCAGCGCACGACGGTCTCGCGCCAACTTTCCACCGCGAGCAGAGCGCGCTCGGGCGAGGGGGAGCGATCGACGCAGCAGGCCGCCAGCCGGTCCGGTCCGATGTCGGCGAGACCGCGCAGTTTGCCGAAGCCTCGTTTCGCCGTGCGCTCGCCGCGGACGCGGTCGAACGCCACGCGCTCGCCCACCCGGGCAAGGAAGGCCGAAAGGCCGATCTCGCCGCCCCGTTCGGGCGCGAGCCGGCCGGATATCAGCAGGCGGCAGTAGCTCTCCTGGGCGAGCTCTTCGACGTCTTCGATCTGCGGCTCGACCCCGGCGCGCCGCAGCGCCCCGCGGATCGAGGCCTGCAGGCGCGGCGAGTGCCGCGCCACCAGGGCGCTCCAGCGCTCCTCTTCGAGCAGTCGGCGGCACGGTCCCGCCGGATTCGGCACCGGCCGGCGCGGCGGAAGCCGATCGGGCCGGAGGTCGCGGGACGGAAGGTGGGGGCGGGCCGGCGGGAGCTGCGGTTCGTGCCTGTCCTTCTTGGCAGACGGTCGGGACTTCGTGGGCTTCATTCTCCGCTCCTGGGCAGGGGAGCGGAGGTGGAGCGAGGCTAAGGAAGCAACAAAAAAGCCCTACGGCCCCCGCGGCGATCCGATTTCGGATCGAGCCGCGAGGGGCGAAGGGCAGGAAGGATGATACGCGAAAACGCTCGCTCGGAATAGAGCGCGCTTCGTGGGAAACTAGCCGCCCCATGACTCGCCTCTCGGTCGTCATCCCCGCGTACAACGAGTGCGCCACGATCCGCAACCTGCTCCGGCGGGTGGCGGCGGCTCCCCTACCGCCCGGGGTGGCGCTCGAAATCGTGGTGGTGGACGACGGCTCGAAAGACGGCACCCGCGAGCTGCTGCGCGAGATCGCGGCCGAAGCCTCCCCCGAGATCCTGCTCATCGAGCAGCCGGAAAACCGGGGAAAGGGCGCCGCGATCCGCACCGGGTTCGCCGCGGCCACCGGCGACGTGCTGCTGATCCAGGACGCCGACCTCGAATACGACCCGCGCGACTATCCGGTGCTGCTCCAGCCGATCCTCGACGACGAGGCGGACGTGGTGTTCGGCTCGCGATTCCTGGGCGGGCCGCACCGAGTGTTGTTCTACTGGCACTCGGTGGGGAACAAATTCCTGACGATGCTGTCTAACATGATGACCGACCTCAATCTCTCGGACATGGAGACCTGCTACAAGGTGTTCCGCCGCGAGGTGCTCGACGGAATCGTCCTGCGTTCGAACCGCTTCGGCATCGAGCCCGAGCTGACCGCCAAGGTGGCCAAGCGCGGCGCCCGGGTGTTCGAGGTGCCGATCTCCTACCGCGGCCGCACCTACGCCGAGGGCAAGAAGATCGGCTGGAAGGACGGCTTCTCCGCGATCTGGTCGATCCTCCGTTACAATTTCACCGACTAGCAGGTCCGCAACCTCGAACCTAACCTCCCCGGCTCCTGGAACCCGAGTCCAACAATTCGGCCCGCGGGCTCGTACCAAGAGGCGCATGGAAACGATCTTGATGCCCGCCGCCGAACCCATCGCCCCGGAAGTCCGCGTTTCAGCCAACCCCGTCTCCGCCGTGGAGATCGCCGCGGCGATCCACCGCCTGGAGGCGAACATCGGCCAAGTCGTCCGCGGCAAGCCCGAGGTGATCCGCCTCGCGACCGTCTGCCTGCTCGCCCGCGGGCACATGCTGGTGCAGGATGTCCCGGGGGTCGGCAAGACGACGCTCGCCCAGGCGCTCGCCCGCAGCTTGGGGCTCGGCTTTCAGCGCATTCAGTTCACCAGTGACCTGCTCCCCTCGGACATCGTGGGCGTCTCGATCTTCAACCAGCAGACGCAAGGCTTCGAGTTCGTCCCCGGCCCGCTGTTCGGCCACGTCGTGCTCGCCGACGAGATCAACCGCGCCACGCCGAAAACCCAGAGCGCGCTGCTCGAAGCGATGAGCGAGCGCAAGGTCTCGGTCGATCGCAAGCGCTACGCCCTGCCTCAGCCGTTCCTGGTGCTCGCCACCCAGAACCCGCTCGAATACCACGGCACGTTCCCGCTCCCCGAATCGCAGCTCGACCGCTTCCTGATGTCGCTCTCGCTCGGCTATCCGCCGCGCGACGACGAGCGCGGCCTGCTGCTCGAAGGGGGGGTGGAGGAGCGGCTGGAGCACCTGCCCGCGGTGCTCGACCGCATCCAATTGCTCGACCTCCAAGGGGCGGTCGATCGGGTGAAGGTGACCGAAAAGCTCGCCGACTACCTGATCGCGCTCGCCGAAGCGACCCGCCAAGACGCCGAACTGCTGCTCGGAGTCTCCACCCGCGGCCTCCAGGGTCTCTACCGCGCCTCCCAGGCCCTCGCCCTCTGCGAAGGCCGTGCGTTCGTCCTCCCCGACGACGTCCAACGCCTCGCTCCCTCCGTCCTCGGCCACCGCGTAATCCTGAAGCGCGGCGGCGGCGATCTCGGCACCGCCCGCCGCGCGATCGAGAGGATCGTCGCGGCGACTCTGGTGCCGGTGTAGGAGGGGGAGTGCCCCGCCGCGAAACCCCCGAGGGCATCCGGATCACCAAAGTCGGGGTCTGGTTCGTTCTGTTCACCCTGGTGGTGGCGGTCGCGGCGACCAATACGGGAAACAACGCGCTTTACATCACGCTCGCCGCCATGTTCGGGGCGCTCACCGTCTCCGGCCTCGCTTCGCGGCAGAACATCAGCGCGTTGATCATTACCCTCGATCTGCCGGGGGAGATTTTCGCCAACCAGATGTTTTCCGCGGCGTTCTCGCTCGCCAGCCGGCGGCGGCGGTTTCTGCCGCGCTGGTTCTTGCTCTTCTCGCTCGACGGCGGCGGCCGGCCTCTGCTCGTGCCGTATCTGCCGCGGGGCGGAAAGAGCCGCGGCCGGATCGATCTGCTGCTCAGAGCCCGCGGCCGGCATCGCGTACCGAACGCTCACGTATCGAGCCTTTTTCCGTTCGGCTTCTTCTCCAAAGGCGCCCGCTACAAGCTGGAGGCGGAGGTCTTGGTCTTCCCCGAGCTGTTCCCGTCGGAAGGCATCCATCTCGCGGAAGCCGAGCCGATGGGCGACGATCCCTCCCGCCGCATCGGCTGGGGGCACGATCTCCATTCTTTGCGCGCCTTCCGCCGCGGCGACGATCCGCGGAGCATCCATTGGAAACAGACCGCGCGCACCGGCAACATGATCTACATGGAGCGCGAGAGCGAACGGAACCGCCGGCTGTCGATCCTGTTCGACAACGGCGTGGGAGCGCTCTCGAACCCGATCGAGCAGCAGCGGTTCGAGCGCCTGGTGAGCGAGGCGGCGACCGCCGCGGTCGAGCATCTTGCGCGCGGCTACGAGATCGAGCTGGTGGCCCGCGATGGGCGGTGGCCTTACGCGACCGGCTCGCGCCAGCGCTTTGCGATCCTTGAAGCGCTCGCCTTGATCCAGCCCGTGGCCCCCGGGGCGGAGCCGCTGCTCGCGAGCGACCCGCGCGCGCCGTTCCTGGCCCTGCGGCTTGATGTGGAGCGCGCCGCATGAAGTTTGCCCGCGGCAAGCGCATCGCGCTCGGCTGGCTGGCGCTCGTGGCCCCCCTGCCGCTGCCCTTCAACGACGTGCTCGAATGGCCGGTGTTCGTGGTCTATTCCGCGCTCGTCGTGCTCTTCCTGCGCCGTGCCGCGCGCGATCCCGAGCGCTGGCTGCCGACTTGGGCGATGAACGTGATCGGTCTCGCCTACCTGCCGCTCTTCTATATCGATCTCACGGTGCTCGGCGGCGGCCGGCTGGTCGGCCCGGTGCTTCATCTGGGCCTGTTCGCCCTGGTGGTCAAGCTGTACGCGCTGAGCAAAGAGCCGGACAAATGGCAGGCTGTCATCGGCATTTTCTTTCTATTCCTCGCCGCGATGGGCACCAGCGTCCATCCCTCGATCATGCTCTACCTCGCGGGCTTCGTCGCGGTGTCGCTCGCCCTGCTCGCGCGCTTCGCCTGGTTTCACATTCTCGCGCAGTACGGCCACGACGAAACGGGCTTCGGCCGGGTGCCGCTCGGCGGATTCCTTACCGTGGCAACCGTCGGCGCGCTGCTGCTCGCGGTGCCTTTCTTCGCGCTGCTGCCGCGCGTTCGTTCGCCCTTCATCGTCGGCCGCGGCGCGAGCTTCGGGGCAGAGCTCGAAGCGGCCGGCTTCACCGACGACGTGACGCTCGATTCGATCGGCCAGATCCGCAACAGCCGGGGCGTCGCCCTGCGCCTTCAATGGCAGCAAGGCTCGACGCCGGAAGATCCGGAAAACATGCGGTTCAAGGCCGCCACCTACGACCTGTTCGGCGGCGCCTCCTGGCGGCGGTCGCCGACCGCGGGTCCCCTTCCCCGCGGTCGCGGACTGCGCTACACGCTGCGATCCAACCCGCCGGTCCGCTGGGCGACGATCTGGCTGCGGCCCCTGCACAGCACCAGCCTGCCGCTGCCGGTCGAGACCGCGATCGTCGAGCCCGGCGTGCTTTCCCTGGCGGTCGATCAAGGGGGGGCGGTTTCGCTTCCCCATACGGTCATCGACACGCTCCAATACCGCGTGGGCCTGGCTCAGCAACCCGTGCTGCTCGGCGAGCCGCCTCCGCCGCTGGGCGGATCGACGCTCGACACGGAGGGCATCACCCCCCGCATGCGCAACCTCGCGACGGAGGTGATGGGCCAGGGCACGGCGGCGGAACGCGTCTCGCGGCTCGAAAGCCACCTGGTCCAAAAGTTCGATTACTCGACCACCCTGCTCGGCGCCGGGCAGAACGGCAATCCGCTCGATACCTTCCTGTTCGTCACCCGCCGAGGCCATTGCGAGCTGTTCGCTTCGTCGATGGTGCTGCTGCTCCGCTCCCAAGGAATTCCGGCCCGGCTGGTCACGGGTTTCCTAGGCGGCGAGTACAACCCGTTCGAAGGGTACGTGGTCGTCCGCGACAGCAACGCCCACGCCTGGGTAGAGGCCTATGTCGGCCCTGGGCCGAACGAAGGGTGGAGGATCTACGATCCCACGCCCCCCGCGGGCCGCCCCAGCGCGGACGAAGGAGGCTTCTGGCGCCTCGGTCAGCAGGCCTACGACTTCGTGCTCTTCCGCTGGGACCGTTACGTCCTCACCTTCGGCGTCGGCGACCAGGCCGAGATCCTCCGTCGCCTCTACTCCGCCTGGTCGAGCCTGCGCCACCTCTTTTCGAGCGAAAAGGCCGACTCGGCCAACTCCTCGAACGAGCCGGTGGCCCTCCCCGCCCCGCAACAAGCTCCGGCCGCTTCCTTCTCCGCTTCGCCCTTGGCCATCGCAGGAGCCGTGCTCTTCCTGCTTGCCACCATAGCCCTGATCCTCTGGCTCGTCCTACGTCGCCGACCGCTGACTCCGGCCGCCGCCTACCAACGTCTCCGCCAGCGCCTGGCCCGAGGAGGAGTCCCCCTCCCGGGCTCGCTGCCGCCCCTCGCCGTCCGCCAGTTCGCGAAAGATAAATACCCCAACGCCGCAGCCCCGGCCGCGAAGATCATCGACTTCTACGTCCGCGAGACCTACGCCGGAGAGCCGCTCCAAGAAACCGAACAAGAAGACCTGCGCACCGCGCTCAAAGAAGCCGAAGCCGGTCTCCGCAAAGCGGGGTGAACCCCAATGAAACTAACCCTCTACGAAAGCCGCTTCGCCGTCTGCCGCCTCGACCCCCACGACCCCGTCCCCGACTGGGCCGACGGCGCGCTGCTCTCGATCACCCGGACGCCGAGGGAGCTGTCGATCATCTGCGCCGAGAGCGCCGTCCCGGAAGGAGTGCGCGTCGAGATAGGCTTCCGGGCCATGGAGGTCTTGGGGCCGCTGGATTTCTCGGCCGTGGGGATTCTGGCGAGCCTGGCGAAGCCGCTGGCCGAGGCGGGGATCTCAATTCTGGCGGTGGCTACGTTCGACACGGATGTGGTGTTGGTGCGGGAGGGGGATTTGGAGAAGGCGGTGGCGGCGCTCGGGGCGGTGGGGTGGGGGGTGGGGTAGGGAGTGGCGTTCGGCACCCAGGCCGATGGCCTGGGCTGATGTGACGCGACCCTTTGGGCCGCAAGCCGCTGTTTGCCACGGCGGCTCGCTGCCGTGAGCAATGCGACTTCCAATCCCTTCCGCGAAACGGGTGTTGCTCATGGCGAGACCGCTTTGTTGGATGAGAGATCGGCAAGAGTGGACGAATGAAGTCGAAAGGCGAGCAGTTGAGTAGCACCAGCCTGTGCCGAATTCGATTTCCTGGGTAAGCGGAGCGTATTTCTGGGTCAGCAAATCGAATTCGTCACTGAGCGAAAGGGTTTTCCGACTGAGAAAAGGCCTCGGCACACTCAGAAATTCGCTTTGTCGGTCGCGAACTGGGGTTCGGAGTTAGAAAAACGAATTCGGCGATCAGAAAACGGTTCGGCTTGGCCAGATAACCGAACTCGCCACTCAGAAAAGTGTTCCGCTCACTCAGCAAAGGGTTCTCGGCGTCCAGATTTTTGGACTCAGACCTCGGCAAGGGCTTCCCTCCAGGTAGGCGGGTAGGCGCCCCCACTCTCTTAGCCCGGAAGCAGCTCCTCCAGCGCGAAGCGGGCTTTGGGGGGCAATCGCTCCGCATTGAAGTAGCGGGTGACGACCTCCAAGGCCTCGGCGACGCTGGTGATGTTCAGGGAGCGCAGAAGGTAGCGAACATCGTCGAGGTCATGGAACTCCTCGCCCAGGCGCATGGCGGCACACTTCATGGCGAGCAGGTAGGCGGGTCGCGCCACGAAAACTCTGAGGTGATCGAGATCGAGGTAGGGGTCGAAGTCGCCCTGTGGACTGAGGTATCCCTTTACTGCGTCGTTGAGCCAATCGTCCGGAACGCCGGCCCGGGCGGCGACCCGGCCGGCCGCTTGGCGGATAGCCAAGCTGGGCTGGAAGTAGCCGTCCACATCTCGCGTCGCGTGTCGTGCATCAAGGGCCAAGCACATCACCGCGCCACCCACCAGGTAGAGTTCGCCCTGCACGTCCTCGGCTGCCAGCTCTGTGTTCAGAAGGTCGAATAATCGGAGCATGTCCGCGCGGGTCAGGCTATGCCCCGCCATGGTTACACGCGATCACCGATCGACGAGTCGATAAAGATGTTGCGGCGTTTGAACGGGACCGGCGACGCGCGCAGCAGGTGCAACCGTAGGCTGGCGAGCGGCGTCGCGAAGCGCGGCTCCGCGAGGGGCTCGACATCACGAACCCAGGACGGAGGCGGTACGTCTCGTCGATGAGCGGCTAGCTCTACCATGGCTGCCACGTAATTCTGGAGGTACGGGGTGAGGTCCGAGAGGTCTGCCTTCTCGACGGCGATCGAGAGATCTGTGGGCCCGAGGCCGGTCAGCAGGTCATTCAGCTCTGCCAGTGCGAAGCTCGGCCTGTCCTCGTCGCGTAGCGCCCCGAGGAGCTGGCTGAACTTCAGCTGAGCGTCGGGCGGCGTCTGGAGCTGCGTCGATCTGTCGGACATGGATCGAACATCGCACAGGGTTGGGGTAGCGTCAATACGGAGGTCATGGCGTTGTCTTGCTTGCCCCTGCCCGCGGTGAACTCTTGCTCTTCGCCCAAGGTCCGGCAAAATTCTTTTTGGTGGTGTTGCAACGGGGGAAGTTGTAGCTGGAACGCGCCGCCGCTTCCGGTGCATTCGACGGCTGATTCCAGTGGAAGCGGCCGCAGTTTCCAGTGGAAGCAGCCGCAGTTTCCAGTGGAAGCGACGATCGAATCCAGTGGAAGCGGCCGCAGAATGCAGTGGAAACGGCGAAATTTCCAGTGGAAGCGACGACAGAATGCAGTGGAATCTGCGGCCGCTTCCACCGGATTCGGCCGTCGCTTCCACTGGATTGGGTTGTCGCTTCCAGTGGAACCAGGCCCGCTTCCACTGGATCGGACGGCCGAATGCAGTAGGTTTTGCGGTGCTTCCAGCAGCTTTGCCGCCACTTCGGCCTTTACCGCGGCCCCAAGGGTCGCCGCGGCGACGAAATCAGCTCGATGAACACCTGCGTCGCTTGTCGGGATCACCTCCTGGAACCCTCCCCGTGCCTCAATTGGTGGGCCGCCGCGCGGCGTCGGCGGGTAGCTCCGGGGGTGCCGGCCCGAGTCGCCGTTCCAGGTCGGCGATCATTCGCTCCAGGCCCGCCGCCATCTCTTCGAGATATTGGCAGAGTTGATCCTCTTCTTCCGTCACCACCGAGACGTGCCGCGTGGCGGCGAGCGCCTGGAAAAACTCCTGCGTGTGCCAGAGGTCCGCAACCCCGGCGCGCGATCCCGTCTTGAGCCAGGACTCGCCGAAGCTCGAACCCTCTTCCAGCTCCAGCGCTTCCTCGGCGATCTGTTCGCACGCGTTCTGGAGCCGTTGGCGCAGCCCCGGCCGGGTGAAATGAACCAGGACCGATTCGCGAAACGGCGCCATCTCCGCCCAGCGGCGTTTGAAGGGTTTGGTAGGGGAGGCCATACACCCCAAGGGTAGGGCTTGACCGCCTCGGTCCCGCACCTCGGTGTCGTCCAGGCGTACCTTCAGGCGCTCTTACCAACTATTTCGCGCAATTTCCCGTCCTGCGCTCGCCGAGTGGACCCGCCGGCCGTGGGAGTGGCGTACCAGAGGGTATCTCTTCGCAGTTTTTTGCGAATCTTGGCGACGGGGTGTTCTGCTGTCTCGTATTGACGGATCAAAGCACCGTACCATTGCAGAGACCACACAATTGGTTGGACCGAGGGAGTCCCCGTGTCACAGAATCCTGTGCCGCTGTTTGCCGTGGTGCTGCGCAACCTTCGGGAGCGGGCCGGCTGGACGCAAGCCCGGCTCGAACGAGAGGCCCGCCTGAGCAAGGGGGCGGTTTGCCGGCTGGAAAAAGGCGACCAGACGCTCGATCGCTTCCTGCTCGCCCGGCTCGCCCGGGTGCTCGAAATCGGCGACGGGGAGGTGGAGCGGGCGATCATAGCGTTCGAGGAATTCCCCGCGCCCGCGCGCGTCCAGGGTTCGCCCGCGGATCTGCCGGGCCGGGATTGGCAGACGATCGAAGCGGTCTCTTCCCGCTTTTCCCGCCGGGCGAGGAGGAAGACCCAGGATTGGACCGTCGCGCGTCTCAGCGCCCGCCGCTGGCGCTCGGAGCGGGAGGCTGCCGGCGAGTCGTGGCAACGCATGCGCAAGATGCCCTCCGACGAACGCCGGCCGCTCGTTGAGTCGGTCAATGCCTACCAGACCTGGGCGGTGGTCGAGCGGCTTTGCGAGGAGAGCGTACGCGCTGCGTCGAACGATTTGGAGGAAGCCCATAAGCTCGCGCACCTCGCATGGTGCGCGGCGGTGCATGGGCAGGGTTCGCAAGCCGCACGCCGCTGGCTCGAAGGTTATGCCATGGCGTTTGAGGCGAACGCGCTTCAGGTCGAGGGCGCCTTCCGGCGCTCCGAAATCATATTCTCGGAGTCAGCCGTTCTGCTCAAAGCCGAACCCCCGGTTGCGCCTCTGGATCGGGCGCGTCCGCTCATCCTTCGTGCGGCGCTCTTTATTTTCCAGTCGAAGTTGGATGCGGCGTTGGTCTGTTTGGACGAGGCCATCACTCTCACTCAGGCCTCGGCGGCCAGAACGCGGGTACACATTTTTCGTGCTGCGGTGCTCAAACGAAGGCGCCAGTTCAAAGAGGCTCTAGAAGCTCTTGCCGAAGCGAAACGATGTGCCGAAACTTCAGGCGATGCCCGACTCGGATGGTCCATCGCCTTCAATGAAGCTGCCTATCTGTGTGAAGCAGGCGACACCAACGGGGCGGCGGTAAGGCTCGAAGCACTCCAGGCCACAACGTTCGAGCTCGGCCGCGGCACAGACGTTCTGCGTCTCCGCTGGCTGACCGCACAAGTCGCCGCAGCGTCGGGTAGATTGCAGGAAGCATCGTCAATACTCCGGGATATTTGGGGGTCGTTCGCCGAGCGGCGGCTCTGGTTCGATGCGGCGCTTGCGGTGCTCGAACTGGCGGGTATTGAACTGGGTCGAGGTCAGACCCGAGAGGTCAAAAACCTTGCGGCCGCTTCGGCCGCGGTATTCGCCGCGTTGACCTTGCCTACCGAACTGTTGGCCGCGATCCAGGTCTTTTGGGATGCCGCACGGCGGGAGGCGGCGTCCACCCAGGCCGCTCAGCAGCTCCTAGAGGAGATACGTCGCGCTGGGGTCGCAGACGCCGAGACTCCCTGATATTCGATCCGTCTAGGACTGGCAGCGCCCGTCTGGATTGATCTCGCAGCCGTGGTCACCAAGTAAGGTGCTTCCCCCTTGGGCCGGGGCGGGAGCGCAGCTTCCGTCCGGCATGATCTCGCACCCGTGGTTACCCAGCACCGTGCTCGGGGACGCGCCGCAACGGCCGTCTGGGTTTATCTCGCATCCACTGGGTCCCCACAGCGAGGAAAAGAATCCTCCGACTTTGCCGAGCAAGTTCCCAAAATCCCAAGGCGCCGCGGAAGCCTGATTTGGGAAGGCCAGGGCGGCGACGAGCAGCAAGAACGGCAGGCGACGGAATGACGAAGCGGACATGACCGACTCCTATTCCGAAGGGACCGACAGTCACGGCCTTCATGGCCGAGCGGGCACCCCTCCATCGAATACCAGGTGCGCCAGGCGCAGGCTTGCGCAAAATTTCGTGCTGCGAGGCGTACGGTGGGGTCTATCTTAGGAGCAACGCTCGCTCCGGCACTTCCTTCGGTACCATTCCCCTGAGAACCAGAGGGGACGACGACATGAAGGGTCTGAGCGACGCTTTGGATCGCCGGGCGGCGGGACTCGCGGTAATCTTTCTCCGCTATATGGCCGGCCGCCACCAGGCCGCCTTGAGCGAGCGGACCGGGATCGACCAGAAACGGATCTCCCGCTACGAGAAGGGAAAGATCCAACCCCTCCGGCCGACGCTCGATCGCCTCGCCGCGGGAGTCGGCGTCTCTCCGGAACGGCTCGACCAGCTCCTCGCGCTCTATCGCGCCATCTGCGAGGAGAGCGAGAGCAAGCCCGTTGCCCCCGACCCTGGCGACGAGGATTCCATGGAAGCCGGCCTGGGAGATCTAACCGAGCTGGCGACGGAGATCGCCGAAGAGCTGCAACCCGAGATCTATCAATATCTGGTCGAGTTGGAAGCGGAGTTGAACGTCCCGCCGCCTCCCCCCACACCCCAAGAGGCGCGCAGCGAGGCCCAGGCGCTCTGGCGTAGATTCGAGCCGCTGCCCGACCGCATTCGCCGCCTGGTGATCGAGCACGGCGAGGAGTATCAGACCTGGGCCTTCTGCGAACGGCTCTGCGAAGAGAGTCTCGACGCCGGGGCTCGGGCTCCGGAGGATGGTCAGGCTCTCGCCGACCTGGCGCTCTCGGTCGCCGAGATTGCCCCGGGGTCCGACGTATTGCGCCAGCGCTTGACGGCCTTTGCCCTCGCTTGCGCCGCCTGCGCCGACCGAGCCGCGGGGGAAACCGAAGAGGCGGAAGTGAAACTCGGCCGGGCGAAGGCGCTATGGACGGACGGGGACGGTACGGACGACCTCGACATCGGCGGGCTCACCGACTTCGTGAGCGCCGACGCGTAGCAGGCTTTTCGCCCCTGGCCCCTACCGCAACCCCGAAGGCAACCGCGGCGAAGAAATCAGCTCCCCGAACACCTGCCACCGCTTCTCGGGGTCCCCGCCGCTTTTGCCTTCGACGTAGGTCCTGACCAAGTCCCGGCCGAGGTTGTAGTTGATGACGTAGCTCCGGTAGGTGTCGAAGAAGGAGACGCGTTGCTTGGAGCGGGCACCGGAGGAGAGGGCGTAATGCTGTAACCACTCGACCGCTTGGGGGGCGTTGATCTCGCCGTCCAGGTAGCGGCGGGCGGCGGTGTTTCCGGCGTAGTCGAGCTTTCCGACCAGCTGGAGCGTCTCGGTGTAGTGCTCGGCCTCTTTCGGATCGAGGCCGGCTATGGGATAGAGAACGTCGCGCTCGAAAGTGGTTCGTTCGTTGCCGGGGAACGCGACCTCGATGCCGTAGTTCGCTGTTCCTTCGGCGATCAGCGATTGGGGCGAGAAGAGGGGATAGACCGTGAATTCGACCCAGCCGCGGTCGCGGACGAGATTCTTTTCGAGCAGAGCGTTGTAGACGTGATGGCCGGGGTACCCCTCGTGGCAGGCGAGGTCGATCGCGCGATCGATCAGGATCGGCAGCTCGGTGTTTACCTGGATCAGGCTGTGGAGGTCGCCCTTGTACCAGTTGTAGGCGCTCCACGGTTTGCCTTTCACGTACTCGACCTCGAAGCTCTCGTTGGGCGGCAGCGACAGATGGGCGAGCGTCCTCGCGCGGCATTCGTGGATCGCGGCGCGGAACACGGCGTCCAACTTGTCGGCGGGGATCGTGAACCGGTCGCGGAACGCTTGAATGCGTTCGCCCAAAGGTCCGGTGCCCGGCACGGTGCGTTCCAGCTCGGCGAGGACCGGATCGAAATCCTTCTCGGTTTGCTTCGGCGCCACCGCGTCGTAGAGCGCGAGCGACTCCTCGTCGAAGCTGCGCTTCTTGCCTTCCAGCTGCTCCACGTGGGCGATGAGCGAGCCGAGCTGGCGTTCGAGGTAAGCGTGGCGCAGCTCGACCAAAGGATCGTCTTTCGCGGGCGAGATTCCGCCGAGACCGGCGCGCAGCCGTTCGGCGCGGGTGCGGATTTCGGCGAGCGGCAGCTTCTCGGCCTCGACCTCGGTACGCACGTCGGCCGGACCGTAATAGGCATCGACGTAATTTCCGTCGTGGACTCCCACGGCGAGCACGAGACGAACATAGGCGCGGGCGGTGTCGTCCATCGCGGAGGCTCCGGAGCGGGTGGGTGCGGGAGAGGAAGAGGTGCAGGCGGCGAGGAGGGCTAGGGAGAAGAGGAGAGCGAAGATCGGTCGCATGGCGGGGGGATTGTAGCCGTAGGGGCGCAGCATGCTGCGCCCTTTCCGGCAGACCGATCAATATTCCAGGAACGCGTCGTCCGGGTAGCAATAGAGCCAGCGCTCTCCCCGTTCGGCGGACGCAATCACCGGGTGGCCGCTGGCGTGAGCGTGGTGGCTCGCGTGCTGGTTTGGGGAGCTGTCGCAGCAGAGGGTGACGCCGCATTCCTGGCAGGTCCGGAGATGCACCCACCGGCCGCCGATCTTCATGCACTCGGCGCACTCGTGTTTCTTCGGGTGGACGACCTTCTTGAGGTTGAGGGCGCCGAGGTGGGCGCAGGATCCTTCCGGCATGTTCCTTCTCCTACTCGTGGAGCACCTGGTGGACGAAAGAGACGGCGATCGATCCTTCGCCGACCGCGGAGGCCACGCGTTTGATGCTGCCGGAGCGGACGTCGCCCACCGCGAACACTCCGGGCAGGTTGGTTTCGAGCAGGTGAGGCGGCCGGGTGAGCGGCCAGCGGGCGTTGCGCAGATCCTCCTGCGAGAGGTTGCTGCCCGTCTTGATGAAGCCCTTCGGGTCGCGGGCGACGCAGCCGTCCAGCCACTCGGTGCTGGGTTTGGCCCCGGTCATCAGGAAGACGTGGCCGATGTCATGGGTTTCGACCTTGCCGGTCTCTTGATCTTTCATCTGCACCCGTTCGAGGCGCTGGTCCCCTTCCAGGGCCGTGATTTCGGTGCGCGTGCGCAGCTCGATCTTCGGACTGTCCTCGATCCGGCGGATCAGATAACGCGACATGCTTTCCGCGAGACCGGTCGAGCGGACCAGCATGTAGACCTTGCGGGCCGTCTGGGCGAGGAACACCGCGGCCTGGCCGGCGGAGTTGCCTCCTCCCACGATGATCACCTCGTCGTCGCCGCACACCTGCGCCTCGATGAAGGTCGCGCCGTAATAGATCCCCGACCCCTCGAACCGCGAAAGATTTTCGAGATCCGGCCGGCGGTATTCGGCGCCCGACGCGATGATCACCGAACGGGCGAGGATCCGGGTGCCGTCCTGCATCTCCAACGCGTAGGGTTTCCGTTCGCAGGAGAGGCGCGTGGCGCTCGTGGCGACCATCAGTTCGGCGCCGAACTTCTGAGATTGAGTGTAGGCGCGGCCCGCCAGCTCCTGCCCCGAGATGCCGGTGGGGAAGCCGAGGTAGTTCTCGATCTTCGAGGAGGAGCCTGCCTGCCCTCCCGGCGCGTTGGTTTCGAGGACCAGGACCTCCAGCCCTTCCGAGGCGCCGTAGACCGCCGCGGCGAGCCCGGCCGGGCCGGCGCCGACGACCACCAAGTCGCGGATCCGGCTCGGATCGATCGAATCGTTGAAGCCGAGACAGCCTGCGATCCGCTCGTTGGTCGGATTGCGCAACACGCTCTCGCCGCGGCAGATCAGAACCGGGATGTCGGCGAACGCGACGTGGAACCGGTCGAGCAGCTGTTGGACGTCGTCCTCCCGATCGAGATCGATGAAGGCGTACGGGTGGCCGTTGCGGGTGAGGAATTCCTGAATGCGCAGCGTCCCCGAGCAGTGCGTGGAGCCGATCAGCACGACGTCGCCGAGCCCTTGGGCGAGCAGCTCGATGCGGCGCAGGATGAACGCGCGGAGGAAGATCTCGCCCAGCTCGGAGTCGGTCTGAACGAGCGCGAGCAATTGGTCGTGATCCAGCTCGATCACCGAGCCCGGCTCGCCGAAGCGCGCCCGGACTAGCGAAGGGCGGCCGGAGAGCATGTTGATCTCTCCCGTGAATTGCCCCGGCTCGTGGACCACGACGATCGTCTCCGCCGCGCCGAACAGGCGGACGATCTCGACCGTGCCGGAGGAGACGACGAAGAACGGCACCTTGCGGTCGCCGGTCTCTACCAGCACTTCGCCGCGCTCGCCCTGGCGCATTTTGCCGTGCGCGGCGACGCGGGCCACCTGCTCGTCCGTCAGGGCCGGAAAGATGTGCTCGGGGCGCGAAGAGGCGGCAAGAGGGGCGGGCTCGGGCATGGCAGGCAAAATACCATGGCCGTCAAGGGCGGCCCGCCCCAGCCATTTGGCATCGAGGTGGGTAGGGGCGGCGCCCCGTCGCCGCCCTCGATGGGGCACGACCTGCGGTCAAAGGGCGGCCACGGGGGGCCGCCCCTACACCTGGTTTCGACGGGCGGGGACAGCCACGCGGGGGGCAGCCCCTACGCGGACATCGAACGCGGACGATTTACTTGGAGGGAGCCGCGGCGATCGAATCGACCTTGATCGACGTGCCGGTGAGGGTTCCGGTCACCGTGACTTCGTGACCGACGTGACCCAGGGCGAGATCGGCCTTGTCGATGTCGTAGATCTTCTGATCGGCGTTGTTGTAGAAGACGACCTTGCCGTCTTTCTCGTGGGCGCACTTCTCGGCGCAAGCCTTCGTATGCTTGGCGTTGGCGCCTTTGGCTCCGCAATGGCTGTCGGTGATCCAGCCGGTCCAGGACTCGGCCGCGAAGGACGGGGCGGCGAAGATCAGGGCCAGGGCGAAGACGAGCGAGAGGGACGTGAGCTTGCGCATGACGGATTTCTCCCCTTGTTGGTTCGGAGCCGGACCCGCGATTTTGGGGCTCGACAAGGCAAATTGCAGCAGATTGCATGCCAGCCGACCCGCCCTGCCTCGACGTCGCGGGGATGCCGAATTGACCGGGGAAGCGGGGGAGCGGCGGCCCGGTTATGATGCCGCCAGCGTCGCTCTGTCGCGAGGCGAAGAGGAGGAACGATGCAAATCGGCATGATCGGCTTGGGGCGGATGGGGGCCAACATGACCCGCCGCCTCCTGCGTGACGGGCATTCGGTGGTGGTCTACGATTTGAACCCCGCGGCGGTCGCCGGACTGGTGACGGAGGGGGCCGAGGGCTCCGCCTCGCTCGACGAGTTGGTGGCGAAGCTCGAAGCGCCTCGCGCGGTCTGGCTGATGGTCCCTTCCGGCGAGCCGACCGAGAAGATGGTCGAGGCGCTCGGCCAAAAACTCGCGTCGGGCGACGCGATCGTCGATGGCGGGAATTCCTTTTTCAAGGACGACGTGCGCCGGTCGCGAGCGCTCGACGTCAAAGGCGTGCGCTATCTGGATGCGGGCACCAGCGGCGGCGTCTGGGGTTTGGAGCGCGGCTATTGCCTGATGATCGGCGGCGACCGGGCGTCCTATGAGCGGCTGGAGCCGATCTTCCGCACGTTGGCCCCCGGGCGCGGCGAGATCGAGCCGTCGGCGGGACGCGAGGGGCGGCAAAGCACGGCGGAAGAGGGCTACCTCTACTGCGGCGGCGCCGGGGCCGGCCATTTCGTCAAGATGATCCATAACGGCATCGAGTACGGATTGATGCAGGCGTATGCCGAAGGGTTCGACATCTTGAAGAGCGCGGCGCTCGAACGGGTGCCCGCCGATCAGCGCTACGAATTCGACCTCGCCGACGTCGCCGAGCTCTGGCGCCGCGGCAGCGTGGTCACCTCCTGGCTGCTCGACCTGTCGGCGATCGCGTTCGCCGAAAGCCCCGAGCTGTCCGAATACGCCGGCACGGTGGAGGACTCCGGCGAAGGGCGCTGGACGGTCACCACCGCGATCGAGGAGGCCGTCCCCGTGGACGTGCTCTCCGCCGCTCTCTACGCCCGTTTCCGTTCGCGCCAGGAGCATACGTTCGCCGAGAAGGTACTCTCCGCGATGCGCAAGAAATTCGGCGGTCATGTCGAAAAACCGGCGGCCCCGCCGCAGCCGGCGAAGGGATGAGGAGCCTTACGTGACCCAGAAAACTTCGGCCCCGGCTAAGAAACCTTCCGCGCCCGACCCGGAAAAGGAACCGCTGCTCGAATCTCCCCCCGAGGCGGTGGCCGCGCCGTGCGGCATGGTGATCTTCGGCGCGCTCGGCGATCTGACCAAGCGCAAGCTAATCCCCGCGCTCTACAACCTCGCGAGCAGCAAGCTGCTGGCGCCGGAATTTTCGGTCGTGGGCATCGGCCGCGATCCGCTCACCGACGAGGCGTTCCGCGATCGGCTGCGGGCGGACCTCACCGAGTTCGCGACCGTGCCGATCGAGCCGGCAACGGCCGACTGGCTGTTCGAGCGCCTCCATTACGTGGCGGGCGACTTCACCGATCCCGATCTCTACGTGCGGCTCGGCGCGCGCTTGACCGAAGTGGACGCCGAGCACGGCAACCACGGCGACTACCTGTTCTATCTCGCGATCCCGCCGAGCTTCTTCGACGACGTGGTCGGCAATTTGGGCGCGGCGGGACTGCTCAAGGAAGCCGAGGGGCAGTGGCGCCGGCTGGTGGTCGAAAAGCCGTTCGGCCGCGACGTCGATTCGGCGCGCGCGCTCAACAAGATGGTCGGCGAGCAGGTGCGCGAGGATCAGATCTACCGCATCGATCACTACCTGGGCAAAGAGACGGTCCAAAACATCATGGCGTTCCGCTTCGCCAACGGCATTTTCGAGCCGATCTGGAACCGGCGTTATATCGACCACGTCCAGATCACGGTGGCGGAAAACGTCGGCGTCGAAGCGCGCGGCACCTACTACGAGGAAGCCGGCGCGCTGCGCGACATGGTGGCGAACCACATGTTCCAGATCCTCGCGCTGATCGCGATGGAGCCGCCGATCTCGTTCGCCGGCAACGCCGTGCGCGACGAGCGGGTGAAGGTGCTCCAGGCGATCCATCCGCTCACGCCGGAGGCCGTGCTCACCGACGCGGTGCGCGGCCAGTATCGCGAAGGGGTGCTGCAAGGCGAGAAGGTGCCGGCCTATCGCGCGGAAGCGAAGGTCTCGCCGGCCTCGAACACCGAAACGTTCGTGGCGCTCAAACTGACGCTCGACAATTGGCGCTTCGCCGACGTGCCGTTTTACCTGCGCACCGGCAAGCGCCTGCCCAAGCGTGTGACCGAGGTGGCGATCCAATTCAAGCGCGCGCCGTTCATCCTGTTCCGCGAGACGCCGGTCGAGCAGCTGAACCCGAACCTGATGGTGCTGCACATCCAGCCGGACGAAGGGATCTCGCTCCGCTTCGAAGGAAAAGTCCCCGGGCCGTCGCTCAAGCTCGGCACCGTGCGCATGGCGTTCAACTACGCCGACTATTTCGGCGCCCGCCCGACCACCGGCTACGAAACGCTCCTCTACGACGCGATGACCGGAGATTCCACACTCTTCCTGCGCAGCGACATGGTCGAAGCGGGCTGGCAGGCGGTGCAGCCGATCCTCGACGTCTGGGGCGCGCTGTCGCCGCGCAGCTTCCCGAACTACGACTCCGGATCGTGGGGACCGAAAGACGCGAACGATCTGATCGAGCGCGACGGAAGGAAGTGGCGGACGTAGGAGACGCAAACGTAATGTAGGGGCGGCCCCCCGTGGCCGCCCATCGATCCGCGCGAACGAAACGGGCGCGCGCCGCAAACCCAGGGCGGCCACGGGGGGCCGCCCCTACGGGTGTGGGTGGATCATGGAAGAGCTGACGAAGGTGGGCGAGCGCGGCGCGACAAGGGTGATGATCGCGGCCGATCGGGAGGAGCTGGCCCGCACCGCCGCCGAGCATCTCGCGCGTTCCGCGGCGCGCGCGGTCGCCGCCCGCGGTCGCTTCACCTTGGCCCTCGCGGGAGGCTCGACGCCGCGCGATCTGTACCACCGGCTGGCGGAAGAGCCGCTCTTGGGCGCAATGCCTTGGGCCGACGTTCATCTGTTCTGGGGCGACGAGCGGTGCGTGCCGCCGGATCACGAGGAGAGCAACTTCCGGATGGTGCGCGAGGCCCTGCTCGATGCTTCCGCTCGCCCGCCGATTCCGGCCGAAAACATCCACCGCATCGCGACCGAGCTGCCCGGCCCCGCCGAGGCCGCCGCGCGCTACGAGGCCGATCTTCGGGCGTTTTTCGGCATCGGCCCGGCCGAAGTGCCGCGCTTCGATCTCATCCTGTTGGGCTTGGGAACCGATGGCCATACCGCCTCTCTCTTCCCCGGCACGGGCGCCGTTTCAATCTCCGACCGGCTCTGCTTTTCACTCTGGGTCGAGCGCCTCGCCACCCATCGCATCACGCTCTCGCTGCCGGTTTTTCTCGCGGCGAGGAGCGTCGCCTTTCTCGTCGCGGGCAAAGACAAAGCCGAGAAGGTGGAGGCGATTCTCGGCGAGGAGGCGCCTCACCTGCCCGCCGACGAGCTGCCC
>DATMZU010000162.1:0-4839 GCA_035607435.1 Thermoanaerobaculia bacterium
CGTGGGCGGGCTGGTGGTGGTGGACAACCTCCTCTGGGGCGGTCTGGTCGCCAACTACGCGGACTCCGAAGAGGACGACGCGAACACCGACGCGCTCCAGTCGTTCAACGGCTATTTCATGATTCACCCGCAGCTCGAAGCGGTGGTCTTGCCGCTCGGCGACGGCGTCGGCGTGGCGACCAAGACCAAGCCGCTGATCTTGGAGATGGGCGGCCCGTACTAGCACCAACGCGCCAACTCGCGGGCTCGTATACTCCCCGAACGATCACGCCATGAAGATTGCCACCTCCGTCCTCCCTCGCCGAGCTTCGATCGCTCTCCTGCTCCTGCTGGGAATCGCCTTCGGCGCCACCGCGCAGAACGCACCGCCGCGCGTCTCGGCCCGCTCGCTGGTCTCGATCGCCGGCAACGCTTTGATCGCCGTGCAGCAGGCCGCGTCGGCCGACGCGCGCCTCGGCGCGAATCCACAGCGGATCGCCCCGTTCTGGGCCTCGCTTCAGGGGGCGAACCAGACGCTCGCCGAGGTTGGCGCCGGCCTGGGCGGCCCCGGCCGGCCGCCGGCCGACGATCTGTTCACGCGAGTCGCCCGGGCCGGAGGCCGGATCGCCGAGCTCTCCGCCGCCTGGGAGCGGATCGGCATCCCCAACGCCGGGGTCCAGGCGGGGCTTGCGACCTTGCGCACCTCGTGGGCGTTGTTCCGCGGCACCTACGGCCCGGAAGGCGTACGCCACCGACAGGACCGGCCGCTTTCGGCCGACGAAGCCCATCGGCTGGACGTGGTCCGCCGCGCCCAGGAACAGCTCGCCCGCCAATTGGAGCGCCTCGAAGCCAAGGCGCGACGCGCCCACCAGGTCGAGGAGGCCCGCCGTCTCGCGAAGTTCCGCGCCCGCGCCCAAAGCTCCCTCCTCGGGGCGAACGATCTCGACGCCTATCTGAACGCGCTCGCCGCCCTGCCGGAGATCGAAGGCGAATGGGCGGCGATCAAGGCCGCCGCGCCGAAGGCGCAACGCGCCGCCTACGCCGCGGTCGATCCAATCGTGGAGGAGATTCAGACCGAGGCCGAGATCGGCTCGGTGAAGGTGCTCGATCTCGACCAGGGCAAGGCCTGGAATTTCCTGGAGCAGTCCACCGAACTGCCTGAGAGCCTCGCGGCGGCGGCCTCGGAGCTCGAATCGCCGGATGCGGACGAAGAGGACGCTGAGGCCGAAACCGAAGCGGCCGACTCGGAAACGACCGCCGACGAGAGCGAGATTCCCTGCGCGGACGACGACGAAGAGTGCCTCGCGGCGGAGGAAGCCGCGGCGGCGGCCACCGTGAGCGCCGAGGGCGAGGGCGAGGGCGGGGCAACTCCAACCACTGCAACGACGACTGCCGGGGGCACGACTCCCGAGGCGGCTCCCCCCTTCCCCGGAACCTGCGGCGATTCTTCGGCCGACGGCTGCGTGGCGGCGCCCGAGGTGCCGGTTCCTCAGGCGAGCCCGGCCGCGGCGCCTCCGCCGAAGCGGAACCCAGGGACCTAAAAGACGGCAAGGACCCCAAGGACTCCAACGACTTGAGGACAGAGACTCTGAAAGCTCGCCTGATCCTTAAGTGGACACTCTGGGCGGCGCTGCTAGGCGCTCCCTGCGCCGCGCTCGCCGAACCCGCCGGAGCGTTCGACGATTGGATCATCTACCACGTGACGGTCGAGATGTTCGCCGACGGCAACCGAGCGAACGACGGCGAAATCACCGGCTGGAAGCAGCCCAACTACGCGGGCGGCGACCTCCAAGGCCTCCTCGATCACCTCGACCACCTGGAGAAGCTGGGGATCAACGCGGTCTGGCTGTCGCCGGTCTTCGCGGCCCGCAGCTCGCACGGCTACGACGTCACGAACTATTACCGGATCGGCGACGCGGTGGGCGTTCCGGGCAAGCCGGACGAATCCCTCGCCCTGTTCCAGAAGCTCCGCGGCGAGCTGGCGAAACGTGGAATCCGGACGATTCTCGACATCCCGCTGAACCACGCGGCCGGCACCTACCAGAAGCCGGAAGGCGATCCCGACGGCCTGCGCCCGAGGACCACCGCCGCGCGCCAGGACGCCGAGAAGCTCTGGGACAGCTGGGGAAGCGGCTATCGCTATTGGGATTTCGGCCACGAGCCGACCCGCCGGTTCTTGAAGAACGTCGCGCTCCATTGGCTGCGCGACGAGGGGGTGGACGGCCTGCGGCTCGACTACGTGCGCGGCGTCCCCCACGATTTCTGGGCCGAGCTGTACGGAGAAGTGAAAGCCGCGAAGCCGGGAGCCTTCCTGGTCGGCGAGTGCTGGCAGGACGAGGGCGGCCCGGAAGGCAACGCCCGCGAGATGGCCACCTACGCCGCGCCCATCGACGGCAAGCCGCAGTTCGACGCGCTGCTCGATTTTCCGCTCCAGGCGGCGCTCACCGCGGCCTTCGCCCGCGGCGGATCGGGCAAGGACCTCGAATCCTCGCTCCAGAGTTTCGAGACGATCGTCGGCCCCGGTGCCGCGCTCGCCCGCTTCCTCGACAACCACGATCTCGCCCGCTTCATGGCCTGGGCCGACCGGCCGGAACGGCTGACCGCCGCGCTCGGCTTCATGGCCAGCCTGTCGGGTCCGATGGTGCTCTATTACGGCACCGAAACCGGCCTCGCCCACGGCGGACCAAAGGGCGGTTTCACCGACGTCGGGCGCCTCCCCATGCCCTGGGGCAAGCTCGACGCCGGCCTGGTCGAGAAGACCTCACGAATCCTCCACGCCCGCCGCGCTCACCCGGCACTCTCCCGCGGTGAACGGCTCCCCCTGTTCGCCGACAAGACCGCCCTGGCGTTCGCGAAGAAAACCGGCGACGAGACGATCCTGGTCGCCACGAATTTGGGCACCGCGCCGCGGGAGCTGACGCTCGACCCGAAGAACCTGGTGGCCACGAAATCGACTTTCGAGCCGGTGTTCGGCGAAGCGGTCCCGAGCTTTGTTTCAGCCGAAGGAACGGCTCTCCACTGGACTCTGCCGCCGCTTTCGACGGTGGCGGTGGTGGTGCGGTCGGCGGCGTCCCCCACGCCCGACCACTGAGCACGAGATACCGTGCGATCATCTCTCCAGAGCCGTTCGTAATAGAGCACCGAGATCTGACGTCCCAGTTGTCGGGTGGACCAATTTTGGTCCGCCGCCTCGCGGAGGTACCACTCCCGAGCCCCCGGATCCTCGACGCCCAAGAGCAGTCGAAAATGAGTCCAGGAAACTCGAAACCCAGCGCGGCGGGGAGGCGACCTACGGGCGTCGGGTGTTCCCCCTCCGAAGGGTGGTTCGTCAATTCGGAACGCGGCGCGTTCCGCATCGGGTCAGAGAGAATGTCAGGTTTCAGCTCGGTCGGGAGCTAGTGGGTCGATTCCAGCCAGATCATCTGCGCCAGCGACGGCGGCGAACCGACTACGGCGCGCAGCAGCGTCTTCACCTTCGATTCGAGCGCCGAGGCGACGGCCGAACCGGGCGCGAACGGCAGGGTAATAAACGCGAGTCCGGCTCCCGGGAACGACTCCTCCGGACCATCGACCAGGAACGGCACTACGTGAGGCGCACGGCCCACGAGATCCCAGAACCAGGATCGCGGATCGAGCGTCTCCCCGGCATCGCAGACGACGATCAGGGGCCGGTCCGCCGCTTCGAGAGCCTGGACGACATCCGCTCGATCGGCAAGATCCACTCCCGAGATCAGCAGGAAGCCGGGCTCCCCCGCCGGTAGCTGGCCCAGTGCCGCGGCCAGAGTTTCGCCGTCGAGCACTGCGGGCGCGACCCGCGCCTCCGTGTGGAGCGTGAGCAGATCTTCGAACGCGGCGGGATCAGGCGAAGCGACCAGCGCCGTGCGCCCCGGCTGCAGGAAGATCTCCGCCAGTGCCGAGATCGCCAGCTCCCGGCCGGAGGTCGCGATCGGCAGCGACGAGGGAAGATCCTCGTGAATCCCCCGCCGCTGCCGTTCCCGCCAAGCGGCGCGGACCTCGGCGATTCCTTCGACGGGCGAATAGAGGAACGATCGATCGCGCGCCGCTTGCGGCAGACCGGAAAGTGCTCCGGCCATCGGTTCGAGCGGCAGCGGTTTGCCCCGGCCGTCGGTGATCTGGCCGATCGTCCCGTTGTAGGCCGTTCCCTTGGCGTCCGCGGTCTGCTGGGGCAGGAAATTCGCGGGCTGGAACAGCCTTCGGCCGAGCGGCGAGAGGGCGGCCCAGACGGCCGGGACTACCGCTTGAAGGGTTCGGTCCGCGGGGGAAGGTGAGGAGGCGGGCACGGCGTGGAGTCTAGCAGCCGAGGCCGTCGCTCTTTCCTCACTCTTCCTGGGAATGAAGTGGCATAATCTGAGTGTTCGATGCTTAGACCGAGGCCCGACGGGCGGAATCTTAGTATCCGCACCGCAGTCCCCGATCGATATGACCAAGGCACTGGTACAATACGGAAACATCTGGGGTCGAGCTCGACTCGACGATCAGGTTCGGGCTCACCGGGAGACTTGAATCCGCTCTCCTTCCCGGTAAAGTCCCCCGACATTCAACAATTCGAGCTTCAGGCAAGAGGAGGACCCGCATGGCCGCTGCCGCTGTCGAGACCCACCAGTTCCAGGCCGAGACCAAGAAGCTGCTCGACCTGATGATCCACTCGTTGTACTCGAACAAGGAAATCTTCCTGCGCGAGCTGATCTCGAATGCGTCCGACGCGCTCGATCGGCTCCGGTTCGAGGCGCTCACCCACCCCGAGCTGCTGGGCGAGGAGAAGCTCGAAATCCGCCTCGACACGACCAAGGAGCCGCGGACTCTGACGATCGCCGACAACGGCATCGGTATGAACCGCGA
>DATMZU010000201.1:0-7043 GCA_035607435.1 Thermoanaerobaculia bacterium
TCGGGCTATGATGTTTACTGGCCCCGAAGCGGAGAAAGCCTTGGTTGGAATGCTCGAAGTTCAGCGGCCGACAAACTCTAACGATTCGGATCCACTACCGTCCGAAAACGCGGCGCCACGCCTCCCCGACGCCCGCGTTCCGGAGGGTCTGGTCTGGCCGCCGGTGGCAGGTAGAGCCCTGCTGCAAGAGCTGGAGCCCCATACCGCGAAAGCCTTTCCGCTCGCGCGCGGGGCGTGGGCGACGACTCTCGGCCGGTGGAATCTGCTCGCCTCCGAGCGGTTCGGGGATCTCGAAGAGGCGCGCAACGAGCTGTTCGCCTGGGCACGCCTGCATACCGCCGCCGATGCGAATCACGCCCTCTCGCCGGACCGGTGTCTGGTTCTGAATCCCGAGCCGAGCGGCGGAGGGCGCCTGTGGCAGATCGTGCCGATCCACCCGAGCCTGCGCGGCGAGCTCGATCGGGTTTCGCGCTCGGCGCAGGTCAAAGAATGGACGAAGGCGCTCGCCGAGTCGGCGCGGGCCTTGTACGAGGTCCCCAAGAAGCTCGCCGCGGCGGGTCTGCCCCTCGGGGCGGGGCTCGACCGGCTGGGCTGGATCGAGAATCCCGGCCACCCGGTCTACATCGGATTCATCCCGCCGCCGCGGCGCCTCTCGTTGGTGCCGTCGCCGATCGTCGAAAGCGTCGCCAAGAACCTCGACACGGTGCTCTTCGAGCTGGCGTTCTCGCGCCGCACGGTGCTCCTCGGCGTGGCCGCCACGCTCGATTCCTGGGGCGATCTCGATGCGCCGCTGATGGATCTGCGCGCCGCGATCGACCGTCTTCTCGACCGCAAGCCGAACTGAGGCGCCCCTCCCTCCAGCGGGATCACCGTTTCTAGCCCAGAATCGCTGCTCCCACGCCAGGATCGCCGTTCCTGAGCCAGGAGCGTCGTCCACGCTGCAGAATCACCGTTTCTAGCCCAGAATCGCTGCCCCCACGCCAGAATCGCCGTTTCTGAGCCAGGATCGCCGTCCAACGCCGCAGAATCACTATTTCTCAGTCAGGATTGCTGCTCACGCTGCCCGCTGAGCGGCGCTCGAAGCGTTCCGTTTCGCCTCGGCCCCCAAGGAGTGATATATAGGCAGAAACTAGAGCCTCTATAGGCATATCCTATGAATGAGGCTCCAGTTCTGCTTATTTCCTTTCGTTGGCGCTCGCGGCGAGACGTTTTCGGCGCGATCCGGGCGCTCACGCAGGCGGGGTGGTGGCTCCCTTTGCGGTGGGTTCCGGAGGCGAAGGGGGTCTGCCGGGCAGCGGCCGCGCCGCTGCTGCCGATGTTTCCTGGACCTAAGTCTACGCCTTCGTCCCTCGGAAGTCGCGAGCCTACATCCGCCGGGGATCTTCCGACCACCCGGCAAAAATCCCGATTGCAATGGCGCCGGTGGCGATCCGTTCGGCCGCTTCGTGGAGGCGATAGCATGCCTCGAACCGGAAAGGGAACGCCGATGACTCTTAGAATTGAAACGAAAAGCCGTCAGAAGACTGGAAGGGGTGCTGTGGTACTCATGGCCCTCGCTCTCGGCACGTTGCCCTCCGTGCTGCTCGCGGTACCCGTCGATCCCGTCACCCCGCAATCGAGCCCGACACCCCGAGAGGAGAGGAAGATGGCACACGCCAAAGGAAGTTTCGACGTCAAGGTCAACCCGCTGCCGCTGGCCGGTCCGGCGGAGGACGCGACACTTGGCCGCATGTCGATCGAGAAGGAATTTCACGGCGACCTCGAAGGGACCGGCAAGGGGCAGATGCTGACCGCGGGCGCCGCGGAGGGCTCGGGCGCCTATGTCGCGATCGAGAAGGTGAGCGCCACGCTCGCGGGGCGGAAAGGAACGTTCGCGCTCTACCACAAGGGGATCATGACCCGCGGCACTCCGGACCTGGCGGTGATCGTGGTGCCGGATTCCGGCACCGAGGGGCTCGCCGGGATCTCGGGCACCCTGCACATCCTGATCGAGGGGGGAAAGCACGGGTACGACTTCGAGTACTCGCTGCCGGCTCAGCCTTGAGGACGGTTCCCCGGCCGGCACAGGGGCGGCGACGGGGCGCCGCCTCTCTGCCGGGTGCCGGGGAAGTCTCGCGAACCGTTACGAACCGCTGGTGAAGCAGAGGAAGTCGATCGTGCCGAGATCCTGGCAGGTGCCCGGATCGGCGCTGCACAGCCCTCCGGCGTTCGGATCGTTCATCATGATTTCGGCGCTGCACGAAAAGACTCGGCCGTCGCAGTCTTTGCGCCGCCGCACCGAGTAGGTGAAGCCGCGGCGCAGGAGGGCGCAGATGCCGCCGTCGAAGTCCGGATCGACCTCGCCCACGAATTCGTCCTGGCCGATCACGACCCGAGGCCGTCCGCCGGAGCTTTCCGGGACCACCGGATCGATCCGGTAGAGCTCGAGCGTTTCGGTGACCGGTCCGATGCCGCAACCGCCGCCGTTCCAGACCAGATGGGCTCTCGTGCAGCCTCCCTCTTCGAGTTGGATTGTGCCGAGGTCGGTCACGCCCGCCGGCACCGGAGGAACGGTGGCCGAGAGGCCGAACTTGAAGGTACCGCCGACGAACGCCGAAGCGGCGGCGCGTAGGTCTCCCGCGGTCGTCGGCAGGTCGGGAACCGAGAAGTTGCCGTCGCCGTCGGTGACCGTCGAACCCGCATCGAGCTCCACCTGCGCTCCGGCGACCGGCGCGCCGTCGCTCACCTGGCCGACCGCGGTGGTGAGCGGGTCCGGAATGACCGAGAGGGTGACCGGCAGCGAGTCGGCCGTGTTGCCGCCGAAATCGAAGGCGCGGGCCGTGATCGTCGCGGTCGAGACGCCGAACGGGATCTGCACCTGGCCGGAGTAGGGGGGCAGGCTGAACAGCCCTGCCGAATCGCCGTTGATCAGGAATTCGACCGCCGCCACGCCGAAATCGTCGCGCGCATCGACCGTGACGTCCACCGAAGAGTCCTCGATCACCGTGCCGCCCGAAGCGGGGGAGAGGATCGAGATCGTCGGCGCGATGCCGGCGTTGTCCTGGATCTGGAGGTACTGGCCGATGAACAGGCCGGAGAAGCCGCCCATGTAGGCATAGCGAGCGTCGGCGTCGATCGAAATCGCGTTGTCGTCGGCGAATTCGCTGAAGTCGATGATGTCGCGGGTGAGCGGCGCCGCGGGATCGGCGACGTCGATGATCGGGATGCCGTTGACGAAGAAGATGTCGGCGCCGAACGCGAAGTCGCCGAACAACGCCACCTCGTTGAGCCGTCCGCCGAAGGCGGGAGGCGTGCTCGCCAGGCGCAGGGGCGCGTCGGGATCGGTGACGTCCGCCGTCGTGAGGCTTTCATCGATCGTGGCGACAAATGCGATGCCGTTGCGCAGCGTTGCATCGACCGCGCCCGACAGGGCGAGCGAGCCGCGCGCCACCGGGTTCGCCGGATCGCTGAGATCGACCAAGTCGAATCCGCTAGTGCCGGCCTGGCCGACCCGCGCCAGGTCCGTGCCGCCGCCCCCTCCGCCGTTGCCGAAGCCGACGACGATCGCGAGCCTTCCGTCCTCGGAGAGATCGACGCCGCTTCGGTCGCCGACTTCGGCCAGCGTGCCGAGGTGAACCGGGTCGGCCGGATTCGACAGGTCGAAGAGGTCGAGCCCGCTGGAGCCGACCACCGCGGCGAGGTTGCCGAACAGCGCGACGTCGCGCGCGACCCCCCCGGTGAAGGCGTTGGCGAGGACGGCGGGATGGAGCGGGTCCGAAACGTCCACCGTGACGAGGCCTCCGGGTCCGGCCGCGATCGCCGCGACCCCCGTGTTTTCGCCGTGCAGCAACTCAATTTTCGCGCCCGGGCCGGGCAGGCCCAGGGTCGTGAGCAGCTGGGGATCGCGCCGGTTGGCGACATCGACGATCATCAGGCCGGCGCCTTGGCTCGCGATGTAGGCGAGGTCGCCTTCCACCCGCACGCCGGAAACGTCGCCCGGCAAATTCAAGTGCGTGAGCGGCGTCGGGAAGAATCGATCGACCAGGCCGGCGGCCGTGGCGACGTGGCCCGCGTTGGTCGCGGTGATCGTGCATTGACCGCCCTGGCCGGCGAACACCTGTCCGTCCTGGAGACCGAAGTTGCAGACCGAGAAATCGCTGGAGGAGTAGCTGGTGCCGCGGCCGCGCGAGGTGAGGTCGATCTCCGCGCCGTCGCGCAGCAAGCCGATCACCGCGAGGCGCCGCGAGGCGTCGCCGAGCAGGCTGTTGGAGACGATCGTGAACCGCCCCGGGCGGATTTCGAGCGCGGTCAAGGTCGCCGCGAGGTCGAAGCTCGCGGGGTCGGTCGGATCGGTGCCGGTCGTAACCTCCAGCCCGTCGCGGATGCCGTCGCCATCGGTGTCGGCGCGCAGCGGATCGGTGACGAAGCCGTCGGCTCCGGCGACGATCTCCTCGCCGTCGTCGAGGCCGTCGCCATCGGTGTCGGCGCGCCGGATGTCGGTGCCCAGCTCGGCCAGCTCGCGGCCGTTGGTCAAGCCGTCGTCGTCGAGGTCGAGCAGGGCGTCGATCGGATCGTTCGGATCGAGCCCGTTGGCCAGCTCCAGGTCGTCGGCGATGCCGTCGCCGTCCGAATCGCCCGAGACCACGACGCGCAGGTCGAAGATTCCGAGCGCCCCTTCGTGCACGGCGGACAGGAGCACCCGGCCGCTCGCGTGGGCGGTGACCAGGCCGTCCTCGGCCACGCTCGCGATCTCCGGGTTGCTCGAACGGTAGCTGGTGCCCGTGCCGCCCGGCGTCACCCCGGCGTTCGAGCCGTCGGCGTAGAACGCGGTCGCGGCGAGCTGCGTCGAGGCGTCCACCGCGGTGAGGGTGGCGGTGGGGGAGGACAGGTCCAGGCGGACCGGGATCGGCGTGGCGCCGCCGAAATCGAGCGGCGGCACGCGCACCTTGCCGTTGGGCGGCACGGTGATCAGAGACGACTCGCCGGAGCGGACGTCGTCGCCTTCGACGCAGGTCACGCGGATGCGCACCAGCCCCTGATTGGCGGGGACGTTGGGAAGGCTCCAGGTCCCGTCGGCGGCGACCGGGGCGGTGCGGTTCAAGGCGGTGACCGAGCAGTGGTCGTCGAGCTGCGCGCCGGCCGGAGAGCCGGCGAAAAGCGCGGCTCCCGCCACGAGAGCGCAGGCGACCCGCAAGGCGCGCGAAAGGTTTTCGAGATTCCGCTGGGCGATCATGCCTAAACCTCCCGCCTTAGTCCGTGAAAAAGGCGCAACGCGCCGCGAGATCGACCGAAAAGGTGACATTTTGGACCTCGACCCGATGTTCCGCGAGATCGAGCACCAGCAGCTCGGCCCGCGCGCCGCGATAGATCAGCGCGCCGCCGTCCGGCGAGGCGCAGCGCAGCCGCACGTCCTCCAGCCGGCCGGCGAGCGCCTCGTGCTCGAACCGCGCGACCGCGGCGCCGGAGGCGGCGTCGATCACCTGTACGGTGCCTTTGGTGCGGGTCTGGCTCAGCGCGCGATTGGCCGGCGCTTCGACCTCCTGGACGGCGATCCGCCGCCCGCCGGGCAGCAGCGCGGCGTGGCAGCGCGGAACGTCCAGGAACGGCGTCGAGACGCCGGTCGCCGGGTCGAAAGTGAACACCAGGTCGCGCGCGACCTCGGTCCGCTCGGAGCGAACGAGGTAGAGCACGCGGCCGCCTTCGGCGTCGATCGCGGCGAGCGCATAGGACGGCCGGCCGGCGCGCGGCGGCGAATAGGCGTCGAGCCGGGCGCGTTGCTCGGGGTTCAAAGCGAACGGGATCGCGCGCGCACCGAAGCCGTCGCCTTCGAGCCGGATCAGGCGATCGCGGTCGAGGATCGAGCGGCCGTCGGCGGACAGGCGCGAGCCGTCGGTGAGCAGCGGCGGCGGCGCATCGACGCCGGGGATGCCGCGCGGCGCGAAGGCGGTTTTTCGCGAGACCTCGGCGAGATCGGGAAGCGACAGCTCGGCCAGGTGGAAGACGTCGCCCGCCGCGGTCGAGGCCGCGGTGTCGTGCCACCCGACCAGCAGCCGATCGTCTCCGGCGTTCGGCCCGGTGAGCAGCCGGGGCGCTTCCGTCGCGGGCTGCGGCAGTTTCCACTCGGCGACCACGTCGAACCGCGGCGGCCGGACCGCGATCACCCGGTAGCGCGCCCGGCCTTCCGGGTCGTTGGGAACGGCCGAGGGCACCGCGAACAGCGCGAGATCGCGCGCCGTGGCGAAGCCGTAGTCGGGAACCGGTCGATCGCCGAGCGGCCCGGCGGCGGCGCTGGCTCCGGTGACTCCCGCGCTCCCGGCCGCGGCGCCCGCGCCGATTCCGCGCACGGCGGCGAGGTTCCACGCCGCGGAGACCTTGCCGCTCGCGAGATCGAAGGCGAGAAATCCGCCGTCCGGATTGATCACCCACGCTTCCAATGCGGCGGTGGGAGACGAGGCCACGGCCGCCGCGGCCGCGAACGCCCCGAAGACCGCGCCGCGCCGCAGGGCGGCGAGGGTAGAGCCGAGCGTCACTGGCATCTCCCGTTGACCGCGGGGAAGTCGTCTCCGGCGCAGACCGCCGCGAGCGCCGGGTGGCTGCAGGTCGGCAGCTGCATCGACAGCACCCGCTCGACGTAGTCGCGGGTTCCCTGGGGGCAGCCCGTGCAGCGGGTCGCCGGATCGACCTCGACCCAATGGATGGTGCCGGTGTGGGTCGTGTCGTCCACGTCGAGCACCAGGCCGCACATCGCATCCTCTTCGAGCTGGAATTGATGGCGGGAGTGGCCGAGATAGCGCGGTCCGCACAGACCGTTATAGGCGCGCAGGAGATCCTTCTCGTACTGCCCCGGCGCGTCGTCGAGGTCGCCGTGAGTGAACGCGGGGATCGACAACCGGGTGACCGCGGGGAGGTTCTGGGCCTGCCGGCACATGTTGAAGCGGGCCAGCAGGGCGACGAGCGCGGCGTTGGTCGGCACCCCCGGGTTCGGTACGGTGGCGCCGCCCATCAGGACGGCCGGGTAGGCGTCGACGAACGTCGCCTTGCCGTTCAAGATGCGGATCGAATCG
>DATMZU010000218.1:0-5314 GCA_035607435.1 Thermoanaerobaculia bacterium
CTTCCGCGGCGCCATGCGGCGCGATGACGTTCGATGAAGGCAGCCCCTTCGAGCGTCTCGCCCTCGGCGCCGTTCCGGACCGTTCCGAAGTGAACGACCCCGAAGGGCAGGCGACCGGGATTCTCGCCTGGCGCTTCGATCTCGCGCCGGGCGCGATGCTCGAAGTCATCGCGGCCGGCGGCTCGAATCCGGAGACGCGCGGCGCGGCGGAGACGATGGCCGCGGGCGGCGCCGAGCGATTCGCCCGCCTCGAACAAGAGGTCGCGGCCTCATGGCGCCAGCGGCTCGGCCGGGTCGGTCTCGATCTGCCCCCCGCGGCCGCCGGAATCGCGCGGGCGATCCGTTCGAGCCTCGCCTGGGTTTTGATCCACCGTGACGGCCCGGCGCTTCAGCCCGGCTCGCGGGCCTATGCCCGGTCTTGGATTCGCGACGGGGCGCTGTCCGGCGTGGCGTTGCTGCGGCTGGGCGAAATCGACGCGGCGCGCGAGTTCGTCGAATGGTTCGCGGGGTTCCAGTCGCCCGACGGCACCGTGCCTTGCTGCGTGGACCGGCGCGGCGCGGATTCGGTGCCCGAGCACGACAGCCACGGCGAATTCATCCATCTGATCGCCGAGATCTATCGCTATGGCAAGGATCGGGCGTGGGGCGAAAAGATGCTCCCCGCCGTCACGCGCGCGGTCGATCATCTGGAGGCGCTCCGCCAATCGCGTCGCACCGAGGTCTGGAAGGGGAAGGACGCCTTCGGCCTGTTGCCTGAATCGATCAGCCACGAGGGATATTCGGCGAAGGCGGTCCATTCCTATTGGGACGATTTCTTCGCCTACCGCGGATTGGACGACGCGACGGAACTGGCGCGCGCGTTGGGGCATGAGGATCTCGCGAGCACCTGGGGCGGTCGGCGCGACGAATTCCGCGCCGACCTGCTCGCCTCGATCGAGCACACCAGGGATCGGGCGAAGATCGACTACATCCCCGGCTCGGCCGACTTGGCCGATTTCGATTCGACCGCGACGACTATCGCGCTCGATCCGGCGGGGCTCGAAGAGTCTCTGCCGCGCGCCGCGCTCCTCGCCACGTTCGAAAGGTTTTACCAGGAGCTGTCGGCCCGCCGTTCGGGCGCGAAGGCGTGGGAGGTCTATACCCCCTACGAGATCCGCCACGTCGGCGCTTTCCTGCGGCTCGGGTGGAAGGAGCGTGCGCTTTCGGCGCTCGACTTCTATCTCGCCGACCGGCGCCCCGTGCCCTGGAATCAATGGCCCGAAGTGGTGAGCCGCGATTCGCGCGCCGAGCACTTCATCGGCGATCTGCCGCACGGCTGGGTGGCGACCGATTTCGTCCGCTCCGCGCTCGACCTGTTCGCCTACGAACGGCGCGGCGATCAGGCCCTGGTGCTCGCGGCGGGCGTTCCCGCGGCGTGGCTCGATCCGACGGAGGGAAGGCCTGGAGGGATCGCGGTGAGCGATCTTTCGACCCCCTGGGGAAAGCTTTCCTACCGCCTCACGCGCTACCGCGGGGGCGTCCGTTTCGAGATCGCGGGGGAGGGGCTGGAGCTGCCCCCCGGCGGGCTCGTGCTGTCCTGGCCTCTTCCCGGGCAGGCGGGTTCGGCCCGGGTGAACGGCGCCCCCGCGGCGATCGACCCGGACGGGACGTTCAGGCTGCGGCAACTGCCGGCGGCGGTCGATCTGTTGCCCTCTCGCACGGCGTTCTCTGTAGGGGCGGCCCCCCGTGGCCGCCCTCGAATCGCGCGAACGTTTGCGGCGCACAAGGGCGGCCACGGGGGGCCGCCCTTACGCCGTTCGCCGGAGATTCGGTGATGGAAAGGTCTCAAAGATGAGCGCAGGGCACAACCGCTACGGCCATTTTTCCGCCGATGGCTCCGAATACGTGATAACCGATCCGCACACGCCGCGGCCTTGGGCGAACGTGATCACCAATCCGCGGATCGGCCTCGCGGTGTCGCAGACCGGCAGCGGCTTTTCTTGGATCGACAACTCGCAGCTCGGGGCGATCGTCCGCTGGCAGCAGGATCTGGCCGACGATTCCTCCGGCCGGTTCCTCTATTTGCGCGATGTGGAAACCGACCAGGTCTCCTCGTTGGCGCCCGCCCCCTGCGGCCCGGACGGTGCGCGTCACGTCTGTCGCCACGGCCTCGGCTACACGACGTTCGAATCGGAGCACGACGGAGTTTCCGCGAGCTGGACGCTGTTCGTCGATCCGGACGAAACGGTCGAAATCTGGCGCGTCTCGCTGACCGAACGGGAGGGCCGCGCGCGTCGCTTGGCGCTCGTGCCGTTCCTCGAATGGAACTGCGGCACCTCGCCCGCGCCGCGGCGCGAGTTCCAGAAACTGTTCCTGGAAACGCGCTGGCTCCCTGACCTGCCCGGCATCGTCGCCGGCAGCCACATGTGGGACGTCGGGAATCCCCGCTGGGGTCACTGGAACACGCCGTTTCCGTTCTGGAGCGCGTTTGCCTCCGCGCAGCCGATCGCCGCGGCGGAGGGGGACAAGGCGGCGTTCCTAGGTCGCGGCGGCGATTGGAAGCGTCCCGCGGCGCTAGAGCAAGACGCCCCGTGGGCGGGTCTGTTCGGCCGGCATTACGATCCCATCGCCGCCCTGCGCGCGGAGATCGATCTCGCCCCGCACGGCGTTTTCGAAGGGGGCTTCGTGCTCGCGACGACTTCCGATCCCGAATCGGCCGCGGCGCTCGCCGCCCGCTTCGCTCAACCTTCCGCCATGGCCGCCTCGTTCGCCCGGGCGGTGGCGGGCTGGGGCGATCTCCTTGCCGCGCAGCGGATCGAAACGCCGGAGCCGTCGCTCAACCTGCTGGCCAACGACTGGCTGCGCTACCAGGCGATCTCGGCACGCTTGTGGGGGCGCGCGGGCTATTACCAGCAGAGCGGAGCGTTCGGCTTTCGCGATCAGCTCCAGGATTCGCAGGTCTGGCTGACGATCGACCCGCCGCGCTGCCGCGCGCAGATCGCGCTGCACGCCGGGCACCAATTCAAAGACGGTTCCGTCGTCCACTGGTGGCACCCGCTCACCGAGCAGGGCCACGTGACGAAGATGACCGACGACCTGCTCTGGCTGGGGTTTGTGACCGCGAACTACGCCAAGGAAACGGGCGACCTTTCGCTGCTCGACGAGGAATCCCCGTTTCTCGACGAGGCGTGCCCGAGCCCGCTGTCCGATCACGTCGAGCGCGCGTTCGCCCGGGTCTTTACGCGGACCAGCCCGCGCGGTCTGCCGCTGATCGGCGCGGGGGATTGGAACGACGGCCTCTCGGCGCTGGGCCTCGAAGAGCGCGGCGAGTCGGTCTGGCTCGGCTGGTTCCTGATCGGCCTGCTCGACGACTGGGCCGAGATCGCCCGCCGCCGTGGCGCGCCCGAGAAGGCGGAGGATCTGCTCGCCCGCCGCGCGAAGTACCTTGCGGCGATCGAAGAGCACGCCTGGGATGGCGGCTGGTACCGCCGCGCGACGCGCGACGATGGCACCTGGATAGGAGCCAAGGAGAACCGCTTCGGGCGAATCTTTCTAAACGCCCAAACCTGGGCGATCCTCTCCGGCGCCGCCCGCCCCGAGCGCGCCGCTCTGGCTTGGGCCGCCGTGCGCACTCACCTGCTGTGCGAGGGGGTGGGCGCCCTGCTGTTGGCCCCCGCCTGGAGCGAGCCGGACGAAACGGTCGGCTACATCACCCGCTACGCCCCGGGCCTGCGGGAAAACGGCGGGGTCTACACCCACGCCGCAACCTGGGCGATCTCCGCCGCGGCGGCGATGAACGACGGCGAAACCGTCGGCCGCCTGCTCCACTGGATCAACCCGTCTCTTCACGATCCCGACACCTACTGGGCCGAGCCGTACGTGCTGCCCGGCAACGTGGACGGCCCCGAATCCCCCTACCGCGGGCGCGCCGGCTGGACCTGGTACACCGGTTCCGCCGCCTGGCTGCCGCGCATCCTCGCCGAATGCGTCCTCGGCGTCCGGCCGACCTGGGACGGCCTGCTCTTCGATCCCTGCCTGCCTCCATCCTGGCCCCGCGCCAAGATGTGCCGGCCCTACCGCGGCGCCGTTCTGGAGATCGAAATCGAGCGGCAGCCGGGGCTTCGCGTGGGAGAGACGATCGTCGAGATCGACGGCCGGAGCCTACCCGGCGGGATTCTCGGCGAGGTCGAAGCGGGGAGGACCCTGCAAGTGCGCGTCGTCTGCGGCTGAAGGCGCCGGAACGAGAGTGTCGCGCCGACGCAGGGCTATACTTCGGCCCATGCGATCCGTAGCCGACGACCTGCGAGACGAGCTTCGCGAGGAGATGGAGAACCTCCCGCTGGAGAAGCGCTTCGAGCTGATTCTCCGCCTCGGAGAGCGCGGACTGGAGGTGTACGCCCAGGCGAACGGAGTGGATCGTGAAACGGCGCTCCGGGAGTTTCAGCGCCGTCGCCAGGCGGGTCGGCGACCGTCGAAGTGCATGTCCGAGATCATCGGATGAGCCTGCTTTCCGAGGTCGCGGAGACTCTCGACACCGCGGGAATCCGTCACGCTCTGGTCGGCGCCATGGCGCTGGCTGCTTATGGTGTCAACCGCGCAACGGCCGACATCGATCTCTTGACGATCGACGCGGTATGCTTGACGCCCGATTTCTGGTCCGACCTGAAGAGCCGCGGGATCGATGTCCGAATCCGCAAGGGAGATTTCACGGACCCCCTCGCTGGGGTCGTGAGATGCGGCTCGCCGGGAGAAATCCCCTTGGATGTCGTGGTCGGAAAATTCACCTGGCAGCGAAAAATCCTCGATCGGGCCGAGCCGCTAGGCGAACGGCGCGTGGTCCGGGCCGCCGATCTGATCCTCCTCAAACTCTATGCCGGTGGCCCTCAGGACGCCTGGGATATTCAACAGCTTCTGATGGCCCCCGCCCGGGACACTTGGGTCCAAGAGGTCGAGCCTCGCCTTTCGGATCTTCCCGCTGCGTGTTCCGAGTTATGGAACAAGGTGCTGGCGGGCTCGGAGTCGATGTAAGCGAAACGGCGGCGCGATTTCGAGAGCGGCCGAAGCAATAGTGGCCGGGGCGGTTCGGACTTCGCCACCGTCCTGCATTTATGGCCATCGTCTTGCAATTACGGTGGTCGCCCTGCGATTACGGGGGTCGAGCAGCGAACGGCGATAATTTCCCCGGAGCCGTGGTCATTCCGCCGTGATTACGGTAAACGCCTTGCCATTACGGCTGTGCTCCCGCGATCGCGGTAATTTTCTCGCGATGATCGCTATCGCGGCACGGTGGCGGTTATTTTTCCGCGATCAGCGCAAATTTCAAGGCATCGCGGCG
>DATMZU010000243.1:0-11217 GCA_035607435.1 Thermoanaerobaculia bacterium
GCCGTCGGTTACGTAAGAGAGGGTCGCCATCGCGCCCTCCCGGATCTGCAACCCGGGTGCCGCAGTTCCTCCCCGCCGGACCGGGCCAGCCAGGCAACTGTTTCAGCGATCTGGAATGGGAGAGGAAGGGTCTGCCTAGACGGCGCCCGAGGCGTGGCCCCGGGCGCGTCGATAGGCGGCGTGTCAGCAGCCGGGTTTGAGAACCGGCGGCAAGCCCGGGACAAAACGACCGTCGAGCCCCTGAACGCCGAGGAGGTCCAGCTGCAAGAACGCCGGTTCGGACGCTTTTTCGGGCTGGGAAACCGCCACCGGCTCGAAGGCGACCTTTTTCTCGGTCGAAGAGTTCAGACCGAAGCAATAGAGCGAGGTGTATTCGTAGCAGCGAAGCCGGAATCCGAACTGGTCCTCCCAGCACCAGGAGTTGGGACTGAAGGAGCAGAACTCGCATTCGCAGATGGGCAGAGCAGCGGCCGGCCGGGCCGTCAGCGCAATTCCGAATACGAAGAGTAGGACGGCACCCAATGAGACGACCTTCCGCATAGAGCCTCCTCGCGAGAGCCACGGACCACCACGGGCCGCGCCACCCTCACTATAACGAGGATACAGCGCTCGATTCAAGCGACTCTAAAGAGCGCTTGCGGACGGACCAGAGGGCCGCTGAGGCTATACTCCGCGTCCCTTCCGGCCTTTAGCGCGCCGGCAGCCTCCCAAACCATGAGCGCCCGCCCCGTCCTTCTCAGTTGCGACTCGATCGCCAAACAGTTCGGCGCCCGGCCGTTGTTTACCGACCTGTCGTTCGGACTGTTCGAGGGGGACCGGGTCGGTTTGGTGGGGCCGAACGGCGCCGGCAAATCGACGCTGATGAAGATCCTCGCGGGGATCGAAGAGACGGATTCGGGCACGCGCTCGGTGAGGAAGGGGCTGCGGGTGGGGTACGTGCCGCAGGATCCCGTGTTCGACACCGACTGGTCGGCCGAGCGGGTTCTGGTGGATGCTCTCGCGGGGCTGCCGCTCGAAGAGTACGAAAAGCACGTGATGGCGGCGATCGCGCTCGGCAAGCTCGGCTTCGCCGATCCGGATCAGACCGCGGGCACGCTGTCCGGCGGCTGGCAGAAGCGGCTGGCGATCGCCCGCGAGCTGGTCCGTGAGCCGGACGTGCTGCTGCTCGACGAGCCGACCAACCATCTCGACCTCGAAGGGATCATCGAGCTGGAAGGTCTGCTCGCCTCCGAGCCGCGGGCGTTCGTGGTGGCGAGCCACGACCGGTATTTCCTGGAGAACGTAGCGCGGCGGATGATCGAGCTGGATCGGGTCTATCCCGAGGGACTGCTCCAGGTCGAGGGCACCTATTCGGACCTGTTGGAAAAACGCGACGAGGTGCGGAAGAACCAGGCCGAGTACCAGGAGTCGCTCGCCAACCGCGCCCGGCGCGAGATGGAATGGCTGCGCCGCGGGCCGAAGGCCCGGACCACGAAATCGAAATCGCGCATCCAGGAGGCGAACCGGCTGATCGGCGAGCTGGGCGAGATCGAGCAACGCACGGTCGAATCAACCGCGAGCATCGATTTCGCCGCCTCGGGCCGGAAAACCAAGCGGCTGTTGATCGCGACCGGGATCGGCAAAAGCTACGGCGACCGGACCGTGCTCGACGGGATCGATCTGCTGATCCGGCCCGGCACCCGGCTCGGACTGCTCGGTCCGAACGGCAGCGGCAAGACCACGCTCCTGTCGCTGCTCGCCGGTTTGATCGAACCCGACGAAGGCGAGATCGAGCGCGCGCCGTTCCTGAAGGTCGTCCTGTTCGAGCAGAGCCGCGAGACGCTCGACCGCAACCTGACGCTCCGCCGGGCGCTCGCGCCGGAGGGGGACTCTGTCGTCCACCAAGGCCGCGAGATCCACGTCGCCGCCTGGGCGAAGCGCTTTCTGTTCCGCACCGAGCAGCTGGAGACGCCGGTCTCGCGCCTGTCGGGAGGAGAACAGGCGCGGATTCTGATCGCCCGCCTGATGTTGCGGCCGGCCGACCTGCTGATCCTCGACGAGCCGACCAACGACCTCGACATCGCGACGCTCGAAGTCCTGGAAGAGAGCCTGCTCGAATTTCCCGGCGGCCTGGTGCTCGTGACCCACGATCGCTACCTGCTCGACCGGGTCTCGACCGAGATCCTGGCGCTCGACGGCAAGGGCGGCGCCCGCACGTTCGCGGACGTCGCCCAGTGGCAGGAACAGAAGGACACGGTCGAACCCGCGAAACCGGCGGGAGCGGGCTCGCGCGCCTCTCAAGCACCTCCGAAGGGGCCTCCGGCCGCCGCCGTCCCGGCGAAATCGACGGCCAAGCGCCTGACGTTCGCCGAGCAGAAGGAGTGGGACCGGATCGAGGCCGACGTCCTCGCGGCGGACGAAAAGCTCCGCCGGAGCGAAGAGGCGGTCGCCGATCCGAAAATCGCCTCGAACGCCGCGGAGCTGGCCGCCCGCTGCACCGCCTTGGACGCCGCCCGCGCCGAGACGGAGCGCCTGTATGCCCGCTGGGCGGAGCTTGAAGCGAAGCGGAACGGGTAGGGCGAACTCCTACCGGTCCCAGTTCACGATCGCCTCCGCCGCGCGGGCCAGGACCTCGGCGCCGCCGCGAATCTCGGTTTGCGCGGTGGCCGGCCGGCCGTCGAGACAGACCCGGGCGCCGTTCGCGACCCGGGCGAGCGCGGCTCGAATCTCGGTTTCGAGCCGGGCCTCCGGCGCCACGGGTAGCGCCGCGGCCAGTTGCTCGGTCGCCACCTGGAGGGGATAGCAAACGTTCCGCGAGCCGCGACCGATCGCGGTGCGAAGGGTTCGGAGCGTCTCGGCGACGTACCGGGCAAAGGGCGGCCCTTCCGCGCGGAACGCCCGGGTCCACGCCTCGGCGCGCGGCGCGAGCGCCTGCCGGCGCTCGTCCTCCCGCCGGCCCCGTGCCTGCTCTTCCCGGGCGGAGAAATGCGGAGCGATCGAGATCACCGAAGGCAGGTTCGGATCGACCGGCACCGGATGGTAAACCGGTTCCGGCGTCTCGGCGGTTTTGGGAGTCTTCTGGGCCTCGGCGTTTGCGGTGTCGGCCGGTCGTTCTTTCTTCGTGGCCGCGCGGTGTTTCTTCGGCGTTTTGGGCGTCTTCGCCGCCAAGGCGGGCGAGCCGGCGAGCCCGAGCCCGAGGGCGATCAGCAACGCGCACGAGAGGGCACGACGGGTGGTCGAAGGGGTGAGGGCGAGGGAAAGAATCATCTGCGGTCTCCTCTGGTAGGGTCGGCTCCGCGATCGAAACCGTCCGTTGCCCCCTATGACGCCTTTGACCCCCCTTCTTCTCGATACTTTTCGCGGTCCGGTTGGAAATTCCTCAGGGATCGCCAATCCGTACCGTGACGAGGACGGCGATCTCGACCGTTCCGGGGCGGCCAAGCTGAGGCGAAAGAACCTGCGGATCTACCTCGAACGGGTGGGGGTGCCGCGGCTCGTTCTACTCGGCGAGGCGATCGGCTACCGCGGCGGGCGGTTCTCGGGCATCCCGTTCACCAGCGAACGGCAGATCGCGGGGGAGGGGGAAGAGCGGCTGCCGTGGACTTTAAGGGCGGGCTTCAAGGCCACCAGCCGGCACCCTTCGCTCTGGCTCGAACCGTCGGGGACGATCGTCTGGAGCGCGCTGGCCGCTCTGCCGGACGCGCCGCGCGGAGTCCTACTGTGGAACGCCTTCCCCTGGCATCCGCAGGGAGCGGCCGGAGCGCTGAGCAACCGGACGCCCGAGCGCGCGATGCTGCGCGAGAACCTCCACATCCTCGAAACGCTGCTCTCCCTGCTGCCCGCCGGGGCGCGGATCGCCGCGGTCGGCCGGACGGCGGAGGTGGCGCTCGGCCTGCTCGGGGCCACGGCCGTGCCGCTCCGCCACCCGGCTCACGGGGGCGCCACCCGGTTTCGGTCTCAGCTCGGCGAGCTGATTTCGGGGATCGGAATCCGGTAAAACCGTAGGGGCGCCCCCCCGTGGGCGCCCTGGACTGAGAGTACGTTGCCTCCTCGGGCGGCCACGGGGGGCCGCCCCTACGGTCCAGTAGGGAAAGGCGATTCAACATCTGTTTCCCGTGTTACGATCGATAGTTAAGGCTCGTTGTTTAGAGGAGACCTGCCATGACCGCAGAAGCTCGTACCGCCCGCCGGGCTGTTCTCGCCGTGCTCGGGTTGGCCGCCATCGCGCTGCTCGCCGCGCCGGTCGCCGCCGAGACCTACCTGATCACGCTCCAGAACGGCACCACGATCCAGAGCCGCTACCAGCCGCAGGAATCGAGCTGGGACGCCGGGATGGTGCTGTTCATGACCGAGACGGGCAACTGGATCGGCATGAAGAAGTCGGAGATCGCAAACGTCGAGCAGGAGAACAACCTGCGCGGCTTCGGTTTCGTGATCAACCCGACGACCGTGGCGCTCGGCTGGGCGCCGAACGATGCGGCGGATCCCGATGCGGCGGCGCAGGCCGACGTCAGCACCCGACTGCTCCAGGCTCTGGGCGGCGGCGCCCCGGCTCCCGCTCCGAAGCCCTACACGGTCCAGCAGGGGGTCAGCACCGAGCAGACCCAGGGGATTCCGCTCAGCTTCGTGCCGGGCGGCGCGGCGTACGGCGGGTCCCAGCAGCCGACGTCGTCGGCGCCGAGCGTGGTAGTCCTCCCTCAGTCGGTGCAATCGTTGCCGAATTCCGAAACCACGTCGCCTCCGCCCCAGTAGACGGGATAGACTGTCCCACCTCTTCGTAACTCTCCCCGCCGTGGGGAGGGCTCTTTGACAGATTCGATGGCGCGGTGACGGCGTAGCTCGAAGCGATTCGAGGTTCGCCGTTCGCAAGAGGGAAGCCGGTTGAAAACCGGCGCGGCCCCCGCCACTGTAACCGGGGACGAAACCGGGACATGCCACTGCACGGAAATGGATTCGCGAAGCTCTAATGAGCCGCGCGGGTCGTCCGGGCGGGAAGGTCCGGGAGTAGGTAGATCCGGGAGCCAGGAGACCTGCCGAGCCATCCGACGCCACCCGCGGGGTGCGGGCTCGGAGCTCATGTGCTGGTTGCCCTTCGGGGAGCCGCCCCTGCCCTTCGCCCCGCCTCCGCGCGGGGCGTCGCACTTTCCGGGCATCTTTGCCAGGAAGGAACCGCACATGCGCACGACGCTCGCCGTCGTCACCCTTTTCGCCGGCCTCCTCGGGGGAGAGTCGCCGGTCTGGTCGCAGGAACCGAATCAGACCGCCATCCCCACCTTCAACGATCAGCTCCTGGTCAGCGCCTCGCTCGACGCGGAGGCGAAGGATCAGTCTCCGACCTCGGTCACGGTCGTCCCCGCCGCCGAAATCGAGGCGCGCCAAGTCACCACTCTGGCTGACGCGATCGGTCTGGTGCCCGGCCTTTCGATCGTCCAGACCGGCGCGCCCGGCCAGCAAAGCTCGCTGTTCGTCCGCGGCGCCGAATCCGACCAGACTCTCCTCTTGTGGAACGGCATCGCGCTCAACGATCCCTATTTCGGAGGCGCGAACTGGCAGTTCGTGCCGACCGACGGCGCGGAACGGATCGAGGTGATCCGCGGCCCGTTCTCGGCGCTTTACGGCAGCGGCGCGATGGGCGGGGTGGTCTCCCTCCTCACCGGGCGCCATGACGGCGGCTCGGTGCATGCCGAAGGGGGCGAGAACGGCTACGCCCGCGGCTCGATCGCGGCGGGAACGACCTTCGGGCGCCTGCGGTTCGACGGCGTGGGCGTCATCCGCCGCGGCGGCACCGAGATCGCGAACGACGATTTCGATGCGGACGACCTCACCCTTCGCGGCCTGTTCGACCTGCGCGAGGGCGCGAGCGTCGGCCTGCTGATCCGCGGCAACCAGTCCGAGACCGGCATTCCGTTCTCCGGTCGGACCGCGACGCCCGATCAGAGCATCTCCTGGCGCGAGCGCGAGGTGGCGCTGCCGGTCCACGCGGTCGTGGGCGGCAACTGGGAAATCGAAGGACAGCTCGCGAACACCCGGTTCAACAACGCGTTCCGGGCGCCGAGCGATCCGTTCGGCTTTACCCGCTCGGACACCGAATCGGAGGGCCGCCGCGGCCGGCTGGTCGCCAGCTGGCAGAGCGCGAACCATCTGCGGATCTCGTTCGGCGGCGACGTCGAACGCCTCGAAGTAACCAGCAGCTCGACGTTCGGCACCAGCCTCAACGGCTCGCGCCAGCGCACCTGGGCGGCTTTCACCGAGGCGAGCGCTCCGGTGGGCAAGGGGCAAATTCAAGTGGGCCTCCGCCGCGACGACAACGACGTCTACGGCGAGCAGACCAGCCTGCGCGCCGGTGCGGTCGTGCCGCTCGGCGCCTTTCGCTTCCGCGCGAGCTACGGCGAGTCGTTCCGGGCGCCTTCTCTCGGCGAGCTGTTCTTTCCCGGCAGCGGCAATCCCGGCCTGCGCCCTGAATCGGGCAAGAGCTTCGAGGTCGGCGTCGAGCGCGAGATCGGCATCGTCCGCGTTTCGCTGGTGGGATTTGAAAATCGCCAGAACGATCTGATCGACTTCGACCTCGCGACCTTCACCAACGTCAACGTCCTCCGTGCCCGTTCCCGCGGCGTCGAAGGCGAGGTCGAAACGCATCGCGGCATCGGCTCGGTCCGCCTGACCGCGACCTATCTCGATCCGAAGAACCTTTCGACCGGCGAGCCCCTGCTCCGCCGGGCGAAGAAAAGCGCCACCCTGTTCGCGAGCCTGAATCCGAAGTCCTGGGGCTTCTCGCTTTCCGGCCGCTATGTGGGCGACCGGGCCGATACCGATCCCGATACGTTCGGACGGACCGAGATCCCCTCCTACGTGCGCTTCGACGTTTCGGCGCGCTACGCGGGATGGTCGAAGATCGAACCCTTCGCCCGGGTGGAAAACCTCGCCGACCGAGAGTACGAAGAGGCGCTCGGCTTCCCCGCCCCCGGCCGCACCTGGGTAGGCGGCGTCGCGGTGAGGTTCTAGGCCGATGCGTAGCGGCTCAGTTTGCCTCCTCGCTCCTTCGGGCGCCTTCGGCGCAGATAAGTCGCTGCGGGGCAAACAGAGCCGCATTTCGACGTTCCGCCGCGCGCGGCTCCTTCCGGCGCTTTTCGCGTTTCTAGCGCTCACAGGATGTCCCCGAAAGGAGCCCGCCGCGGTCTCGGCAGCCAACGCTCCCCAGCGCCTGATCTCGCTCGCCCCGAGCGTCACCGAGACGCTGTTCGCGCTCGGGCTCGGCGACCGGGTGGTGGGGGTGGGCGACTACACCTTCTGGCCCGCCGAAGCGCTCAAGAAACCGCGCATCGGCGGGCTGATCGATCCCAATCTGGAGCGGATCACCGCGCTTCGCCCCGATCTCGCGGTCCTGTTGCCCAGCGAGCGCGACATCGGCACCAAGCTCGCCCCCTTGGGAGTCGAGACCTTGATCGTTCACAACGAAAGCCTGGCCGACATCGAGGCCTCGTTCCGGACGATCGCCGCCCGTTGCGGCGTGCCGGAGGCGGGGGAGAAGCTCGCGGTGAGCTGGCACACGGATCTGGCTCCCCGTCCGCTCGTTTCAAGCTCCGCCGCGCCGAAAGTCTTGATGGTGGTCGAGCGCCAGGCGGGCCGCCTCGGCGAGCTGTACGTCGCCGGCCCCGGCACCTACTTGGACGAGCTGCTCGGGAGGCTCGGCGGCTTGAACGTCTTCGCCGACGCGCCGAACCTCTATCCCCAGGCGAGCCTTGAAGCGATCGTGGCGCGGAAACCCGATCTGATTTTCGAGCTTCGTTCCGATGAGCCCAGCGAGGCGGCGCGCCGCGACCTCATCGCGGATTGGCAACCGCTCGCCGCGGTGCCCGCCGTCAAGGAAGGGCGCATCCGGGTGATCGCGGGGAACTTCACCCTGATCCCAGGGCCGCGCCTGCCCCAACTGTATAAGGCGATGGCCACGGCGATGGCGCAGCCCTCACCCCCGGCCCCTCTCCCCAAGGGAGAGGGGGGAAAAGCAAAGGTGTCGTCGTTGGTCTCCCCTTCTGTAGGGGCGGCCCCCCGTGGCCGCCCGGGTGCGCCACAAACGTTCGCGCGATTCGAGGGCGGCCACGGGGGGCCGCCCCTACGCCGTCGGCCGGTTGCGGAGCGCGCACCGTGAACGATCCCCCTGTTCCCCCCGTGCTCTCCGCCCGCGGACTGGTCCGCGAAGAGCGGGGGCGCGCCAAGACCGGCTGGACGCTCGGGCCGCTCGACCTCGAAGTCGCCGCGGGGGAGTGTCTGGCGCTCGTCGGGCCGAACGGGGCCGGAAAGACCACCCTGCTCCGTTGTCTCGCGGGTCTGCGAACGCCTTCGCGCGGCGTGGTCGCGCACCGGGGCCGGAATTTCGCCGAACTGTCGCGCCGCGAGCTGGCCCGGCGGATCGCCTACGTGCCGCAGGTCCGCCCGGCGAACGTGCCGCTCACCGTGCGCGAGGCGGTCGAGCTGGGCCGCTACCCGCACCTTTCGCCGTTCCAGCTCGCGCCGAGCGCCGCGGATCATCGCGCGGTGGACCACGCGCTCGCGGCGGCCGGCATCGAGGCCTTTGCCGAGCGGCCGCTCGACGAGCTCTCCGGCGGCGAGCGGCAGATGGCCTGGATCGCCGCCGCGCTCGCCCAAGAGGCGGAGGTGCTGATCCTCGACGAGCCGACCACCCATCTCGACCCGCGCCACCAGCGCGACGTGGCCGGGCTGCTCCATCGCCTGCATCGCGAAAACGGCGCGACGGTGCTGCTCGCGACCCATGATCTCGATCTCGCGGGCCTATTGGGCGACCGGGTTCTCGCGCTACGCTCCGGCCGGATCGTCTCGCTGGGACCGCCGCGCGAAGTCCTGGCCGCCGATTCGCTCGCCGCCCTGTTCGATGCGCCGTTCCGCGCCGAGCCCGAGGGCCGCGCCGCGCGCCTGTCGCTCGCGCCGTAACTTTTCGCTCTCTCGAACCTCATGCGCCCGCTCCGCCCCCGCTCCGCCCTCGCGCTCCTCGGCCTGCTCTGGCTCGCCGTGGCGCTCGGCGCTCCCCTGCTCGGCAGCCAGCCGATCGGTCTGTCCGACGTGCTGCGCGGCGACCCGACGGCGCTCGCGATCTTCTGGCAGCTGCGCCTGCCGCGCGTCCTGCTCGCCCTGCTCGCCGGAGGCGCGCTCGCGACGGCGGGCTTGGGCTTCCAGACCCTCTTTCGCAATCCGCTCGCCGAGCCCTACACCCTGGGTGTGGCGGGCGGCGCCGCCCTCGGCGCGGTGCTCGCGCTGCGCGTCTCCGAAGGGCTGGGCGCGCTCGGACTGCCGCTCGTCGCGCTCGCTAGCTTCGCCGGGGCGCTCGGCGCGACCGCGCTGGTGGCGGGGGTCGCGATGCATCGGAAAGAAAGCGAAACCGGCACCCTGCTGCTCGCCGGAATCGGCGTCTCGCTCTCGACCTCGGCGTTGATCCTGTTCGTCCAATATCTCGCGGACGCCACCCAGACCTTCCGCATGGTCCGCTGGATGATGGGCGGCCTCTCGGTCGTCGGCTACCGCGAAGTGCTCTGGCTGCTCCCCTGGACCCTGCTCGGCCTCGCCGCCCTGCTCGCCGCCCGATGGGATCTGAACCTCCTGCTCGCCGGAGAAGAGATCGCCGCCTCCCGCGGCGTCGACGTCCCACGCCTCCGTCTGCGCATCCTGATCGCCACCTCCCTGATGATCGGAGCCCTGGTCGCCGTGGCAGGACCGATCGGCTTCGTCGGCCTGATGGTCCCCCACGCCCTCCGCCGCCTGGTCGGCCACGACCACCTGATACTCGCCCCCGCCTGCCTCCTCGGAGGAGGAGCTTTCCTCGCCCTCGCCGACCTCGCGGCCCGCACGGTGATGGCCCCCGCGGACTTGCCCGTCGGGGTTCTGACGGCACTGCTGGGGGGGCCGTTCTTCTTGTTGTTGCTGGCGGTCCGGCGGGGGCGGGGGTAGCGGGCAGAGTCGCGACGCCTGCCCTCCAGTGCGCGTCTTAGTCGTTTGCGGTTTCTGGCTGTAGACGGCTTAAATGAAGGCGAGGCATCGCGCGGGGCCGCGGTGCGCTTGGTCCGCTGGGTTATTACAGGTGAAGAAGCTGGGGTTTGCCCCCCGCCTAGTCCATGTCGGCTTCCCAGTCAGTGATATTCGAGAATACAACTTCCATTCCGCCCATCTCGCGAACGAACGGCGGCTCCACCTGCGGGCTGAGGACGAAGTTGCGGCCGGCTGGGTGCGCCGCACGGAAGGCGGCGAGGTTTCGCGGCGAGAAGCTTGAACCGGCCCATTTGCACTCGATCGCATCGCACTCGCCATCGGCCCCGGGGAGGACGAAGTCGATCTCTTGCTTCTGCTTGTCGCGCCAGTAGTAGACGCCCCGCTCGCCCGCCCGGGCGAGCAGCGTTTCGAGCACCAGGTGCTCCCAGAGGGGGCCGCAGTTCTCGGGGTGGAGCGTGCGCCATCCGCGGCAAAAACTGATGAATCCCGTATCGAAGCCGTATGCCTTGGATTGCTGGGTGATCTCTCCCCGCAAACCGGCGTGGTAGGGGCGTATCAAGATGAGTAGGTGTGTAGTCTGGAGGACTTCCAGGTAGTTCACCACGGTCGGGCGGCTCAAGGCCGCGAGCTTGGCCAGGCTCGATACTTCCAGCTGGCCGCCGCTTTGACGGAGAAGTAGCTCGACGAGCTTCAAGAACTCGAAGCGTTTGATGACATTGAACATCTCTTGGACATCGCGCGCGAAGTACGAATCGAGCCATTCGGCGAAGAAATCCGGACTCGTCTGATCGGCCATCAGAGGCTCGGGCAGCCCACCGTGCAAGAGCCTGCGCTCAATTGAAGGAACGCCGAACGCCTGCAGTTCCCGGCAGAGTACAGGGAGTAGATGGAGCGTCCGTTTTCGGCCGGTTAGGCTGTCGCGGAACTTCTGGGTGGCCGCGAGGGTCGATGATCCGGTCGCGAGGACCTTGATTTGAGGGAATTCGTCGGCTGCAATCTTGAGCACGCGACTCGGGTCGGCGAGCTGGTGGATCTCGTCGAAGACGACGGTTGAAGACTCCAGCGAACCGAAAAAACGCTCGGGGTCTTCCAACCGGCGTGCCGTGCTCGGCAGGTCGCAGTTAAGGAACACGGCACCCGGAATCTCGCGGGCGAGAGTTGTCTTGCCAACTCGGCGAACCCCGGACAACCAGACGATTGGCGCGCGCTTCCATGCCTGGTCGAGACGGTCAAGCCAGTACT
>DATMZU010000251.1:0-22769 GCA_035607435.1 Thermoanaerobaculia bacterium
CTGCTGCATCTCGCCTACCACTATGGAGTGAACCCGATCGCGGCGGTCGTTCGCGAAGGCCGCTTGGTCTATCGCTCCGGCGGCCGCATCGTCTGACCACACGCCGACCGCAGGGAGAACCCAATGACCACGGAAACGAAAGAAGTGACCACCGACTCGGGCCTCAAGTACACCGACCTCCAAGTCGGCGACGGCGCGCTGGCCAAGGCCGGCGACAAGGTTCAGGTCCACTACACGGGAACCTTGGAGAACGGCCAGAAGTTCGATTCGAGCCGCGACCGGGGGCGGCCGTTCGAATTCCAAGTCGGCGTCGGCCAGGTGATCAAGGGGTGGGATGAAGGAATTGCCGGAATGAAAGTGGGCGGTCAGAGAAAACTCGTGATCCCCGCGAACCTCGGCTATGGCGCGGGAGGGGCGGGTGGTGTGATCCCGCCGAACGCCACGCTCCTCTTCGACGTCGAGCTGGTTGGGATCAAATAGAGCCCCACGCACGTCAGCGGCGCCGTAGGGGCGCAGCATGCTGCGCCCTGTGTGGCGTTGCCCTTGCAGCAAGGGCAACGCATGCTGCGCCCCTACGCCCGTTCCATTCACCATCGGCTGTTAGGATGACTCCCGCATGGGCTCCCTCCCTCTCGACTCCCGGTCGCTCTACCTGCTGCTGATCGCGCTCGTCGCGGTGCAGCGGCTTGCGGAGCTGGCGATTTCTAAGCGCAACCTGGCGCGCGCGCTGGCTGCTGGCGGGCGAGAGGTCGAGTCCGGCCACTATCCCGTCATGGTGGCCCTTCACACCGCGTTCCTGATTGCCTGCCCGGTCGAGGTGTACCTGTTCGACCGGCCGTTCATTCCGGCTTTGGCCGTCGTCTGCGGAGTCGTCCTCATGCTCGCGACCGGCCTGCGATATTGGGCGATCGGTACCCTCGGGCCACGATGGAACACGCGGATCGTCGTTTTGCCGGGCGCGCCGCCGGTGACGGGCGGGCCGTTTCGATTCCTGCGCCATCCGAACTACCTGGCGGTCATCCTGGAGATCGCGTTCCTGCCGCTGTTGCACGGCGCTTGGGCGACCGCACTCGTCTTTTCGGCCGCGAACGCCGCCCTGTTGCGGGTGCGGATCGCGGCGGAAGAGAAGGCGCTCGCGGACGCCTCGGGCTACGATCGGGCGTTCGCCGGACGGCCGCGGCTGATCCCTTCCGGAGCTTCGGAGACCTCTTCGCGATGACCACGCTTTCCGCGGACGCCATCCTGTTCGGAGTGACCGACATCGCGCAGCGCCATTTGGGATGGCAAGGGCCGCTCGCGCTCGACATGCGCCTGGTCGAAGACCTGGCGCTCGATTCGGTGCGCCTGTTGACCCTCGCGGCCGAAGTCGAAAATCGGTTCCGCGTGATGCTCGACGAACGGGACGAAGCCGCGCTCGAAACCGTCGGCAACCTGGTCGATATCGTGCGCCGGAAGCTGGAAGTGTAAAGGGCGAGATGACCGAAGCCGCCCCCAGCACCTATACCCTGCTCGATCTGCTGGCGCGGGCGAAAAACCCTTCGGACGGGGGGCTCCGCTTCATCGCTCGCGACGAGAGCGCCACCGAGCATTCCTGGGGCGACGTGCGAAGGCGTGCCCAGGCCGTGGCGGCAAGGCTCGCCGCCTCGGGCGTCGTCGCGGGGGATCGCGTCGCGCTGGTCTATCCGACCGGGATCGATTTCTTCGCCGCCTTGTTCGGCGCCCTGCTCGCCGGGGCGGTGCCCGTGCCGCTCTATCCTCCCGTGCGGCTCGGCCGGCTGGACGAATACTTCCGCCGCACCGCCCGCATGCTGGAGCTGGCGAGCGCCCGCCTGGTGCTTGCCGATTCCCGGGTACAGAGAATCCTGGGGGAGGCGATCGCCCTCGCCCGGCCGCCGCTCGGGTGCAGGACGCTCGATCAGCTGCCGAAGGGGACAGATCTTCCGGAAGTTTCGGTGCGGCCGGACGATCTCGCCCTGGTGCAGTACTCGTCGGGGACCACGGTCGATCCAAAGCCGGTCGCCCTGTCGCATCGCGCGATCGTCGCCCAGATGGAAGCCTTGAACCGGTTCTGGCGCGACACCCAGGAGCACAGGCACAGCGGCGTTTCCTGGCTGCCGCTCTATCACGACATGGGGCTCATCGGCTGCGTCTTTCCCGCCCTGGCGCGCGACGCCTGGCTCACCTTGATCGGTCCCGAATTGTTCATCGCGCGCCCGGCGATCTGGCTGCGCGCTCTGTCGAAATATCGCGGCACGATCTCGCCCGCGCCGAACTTCGGCTACGCGCTCTGCCTGTCCCGCGTCGCCGACGAGGAGATCGAAGGGCTCGACCTCTCCGCCTGGGAGGCGGCTCTCAATGGCGCCGAAGCCGCCGTGCCCGCGACGATGCGGGCGTTTTCCGAGCGGTTCGCCCGCTACGGGTTCCGCGCCGAGGCGTTCACCCCCGTCTACGGTTTGTCCGAAGCGGCGCTCGCCGTCACCTTCTCGGACCTTGCCGGACCGTTCGTCGCCGCGCGGTTCGACCGCGAGGCGCTGGCGCGCGAGGGCCAAGCCCGGGTGGACGAGGAGGGTCGCGAGATTGCGTCCGTCGGCCGGCCGCTGCCGGGCTACTCGGTGCGCGTGGCCGACGAAAACGGCTTGGAGCTTCCCGAAGGAAAGATCGGCCGGGTTTGGGCGTCCGGCCCTTCCCTCATGACCGGCTACCTCGATCAACCGGAGGCGACCGAGCGCGCGCTGCGCGACGGCTGGCTCGACACCGGGGATCTCGGGTTCCTCTACCGCGGCGATCTCTACCTCACCGGCCGAGCGAAAGACGTGGTGATTCTGCGCGGCCGCAACTACGCGCCCGAGGAGATCGAGCGCGCGGTCGATTCGGTCCCCGGCGTCCGCACCGGCTGCGCGGTCGCCGCGAGCTACCTGCCCGAAGGGGCGGACGGCGAGCAGCTCGTGCTGCTGATCGAAACCGCGCGGGGGATCTCTCCAGAGCAGCGCGCCGATTTGCCTCGCGCCTGCCGCGACGCGGTGCTCGGAGGCGTAGGCATTCCCGTAGGGGAGTTGGTTCTCCTGGCGCCCGGGACGCTTCCCCGCACTTCCTCCGGCAAGCTGCGCCGCGGTGAGGCGCTCCGGCTGCACCTGGCGGGCGAGCTGGCCCCGCCGGAGAAGGTCACCCCCCTGCGCCTCGCCGGGGCGCTCGCGCGGTCCGGCCTCGCCTACGCCCGCCTGCGGCTCAAAAAGAAGGTGCAAGCCCATGGTTGAGGCTTCGACAAGCCCCGAGGTCGCGGACGTCGTCGATGTGCTGATCGTGGGCGGCGGACCGATCGGCCTCGCGACCGCGATCGCCGCCCGGCGCGCGGGGCTTTCCGTGGCCGTGATCGACCGCGGCCGGCCGCCGATCGACGGTGCCTGCGGCGAGGGGCTGATGCCCGACGCGGTCGATCTGCTTAGCCGTCTCGGCGTCGATCTGAATCTGATGGGTGGATTCAAGTTCCGGGGCATCCGCTATCTCGAAGACGATCTGGTCGTCGAAGGGACCTTTCCCGACCGGCCGGGGAGGGCGGTCCACCGGGCGGATTTCCACGCCTCCCTGGTCGCCCGGGCGGAGGAGGTCGGCGTCGATCTTCGTTGGGCCACTCCGGCGCGCGGCTTGGCGCTCGAAGGCCCGACGGCCCTCGGCGTGGAGACGGACGCCGGCCTCGTCCGCGGCCGATTCGTGGTCGGCGCCGACGGGCTGCGCTCGAAAGTGCGGCATTGGGCGGGCCTGGAAGAGGCTTCTCCCGCGCCGCTCCGGTTCGGCATGCGCCGCCATTTCGAGGCCGAGCCCTGGTGCGATTTCGTCGAGGTCTATTGGGGACCCGGCTGCGAGGCGTACGTCTACGGCCTCGGTCCCCATGAAATGGGCGTCGCCCTCCTCTGGTCGGGCGAGAAGGCCAACTTCGACCAACTGCTGGAGCGCTTCCCCGCGGTCGCCGCCCGCTTGCGCGATGCCCCGGCCACCTCACGCGATCTGGGCGCCGGGCCGCTCGACCGCAGGGTGACTTCGGTTTGCCGCGGCAATGTCGCCCTCGTGGGGGACGCCTCGGGCTATCGCGACGCGATCACCGGCGAGGGGATCGCCAAAGGCCTGCACCAGGCGCTGGCGCTGGTCGAATCGCTCTCCCGCGGCAACCTCTCCCGCTACCCGGCCGCCCACCGCCGCGCGAGCCGCCTGCCGGACGCGATGACCGCGATCACCATGGCGTTCGAACGCCATCCTCGCCTGCGCCGCCGCGCTCTCGTCGCCCTGGCCAAAGATCCCGCGATGTTTTCTCGCCTGCTCGGCATCCACGCGCGCGCCCTGCCGGTGCGAAGCCTGGGCCTCGGAGGGGCGGGGCGCCTCGCCTGGCGCTTTGTAGCCGGCTGAAATCGATGCCGGCTTCCGCATAGCATCTAGGCTCGAACGAAGAGCGGGACCGCCCTCACCCCCGGCCCCTCTCCCAAAGGGAGAGGGGAGAACAGCTCTGAAATGCTTTGGTTTGCTCCCCTCTCCCTTTGGGAGAGGGGCTGGGGGTGAGGGCTGATAGGGGCAAAACGCCGCCCTAAAGCCCTGTGTCGTACAATGCCACCCCCCAGATGAAGAACCTTCGAACGCCAAGACCCCGCGCCGGCAAGCCGGCCCCCCACGATTGGGCGCCGTTCCGGGCAGACGAGCGGCCGGTGGTGAAGTTTTCGCCCCATGCCGAGCACCGCCTGGCGCTCGCCTACGCGAACACCTACCACATCGGCATGTCGAGCCTCGGATTCCAGCGGGTGTACGAGCTGGTGCATGAGGCGCCGGGTTGGACCTGCGACCGGTTTTTCTTCGATGGCGTCGGCATGCCGCGCGCGGTGGAGACCGGCCGGCCGATCGACGAATTCGGCTGCATCTGCTTTTCCGTTTCGTTCGAGAACGACTACGTACATCTGCTCCAGATGCTCGATCGGGCGGGGATTCCGCTCCGCCGCCGCGACCGCCGGCCGTTCGATCCGCTGATCGCGATGGGCGGCTCGTGCGCCATGATCAACCCGCTGCCGATGGCGGAATTCGTCGATTTCTTCCCGCTCGGCGCGGCGGAAAACGTGCTGCCGGAAATGCTCGCGGCGCTCGAAGAAGAGCCCGACCGCGAAGCGGTGCTCGCCCGCTTGGCCGCCGCCCCCGGGTTCTACGTGCCGGCCCACCACCGTCCGGAAGAGGACGGCGACGCGCTCGCCAAGCTGCGCAAACTGGAGCTGACAGAAGAGCAGATCAAGCTGCCCGGGCATTTGCCCTCGACCGTGATCGTCACGCCGCGGACCGAGTTCGCGGACAAATTTCTAATCGAGATGTCGCGCGGCTGCCCGGAGAAATGCAAGTACTGCTGGGCCACGTTCGGCATGGGCAAGTTCCGCTGGCACCCGACCGAGATGATCCTCGGAGCGATCGACCGCGCCCGCTCGGTCACCGACCAGCTCGGTTTCGTCGCCACCGCGGTCGGCGACCATCCGGAGATCGAGCGCATCCTGCGCGAAGCGAACCGGCTCGGCTTCCGCACCTCCGTCTCGTCGATCCGGATTCCGGCGGTGAACGAAGGCGTGCTCGACGCGCTCCACGCCTCGGGCGACCGGTCGATCACGCTCGCGCCCGAGACCGGCACCGACTCGCTGCGGGTCAAAATGGGCAAGCCCATCCCGAACGATTTCCTGCTCGAAAAGATCCGCCTGATCTTCCGCCACCGCTTCACCCAGCTGAAGCTCTACTTCCTGGTCGGCCTCCCCGGCGAGACGATGGACGACGTCCAAGGCATCCTGGAGCTGACCGCCCGCGCCCACCGCGTGATGCTCGAAGAGAGCGCCAAAACCGGCGTCATCGGCCACATCCATCTAGGGGTGAACGTCCTCGTGCCGAAGCCCTACACCCCCTGGCAGCGCGAGCCGATGGATACGGTGAAAAGCCTGAACGAGAAGGTCTCGCTGCTCAAGCGCGGCGCGGCCAAAATGCCGAACGTCTCGATGGGCTCGCTCTCGGTCCGCGAGGCGATCTGGCAGACCTACATCAGCAAAGCGGGCAGCGACGCCGCCGACGTGCTGGAGCTCGCCGCCCGCGGCGAGCATCTCTCCGCCCTCCTCCGCCGCTTCGAAGAGAAGATCCACCCGGAGGTCTTCCAGCCGATGGCCGGGGATCTGCGGTGGCACTTCCTGCGGACAGGGTAGGGGCGGCTCGCTTCGTCAACCTTTAATCCCAACCCACGCGGTAGGGGCGGCCCCCCGTGGCCGCCCTCGAATTGAGAAAACGTCCGCGGTAGGCGAGGGCGGCCACGGGGGGCCGCCCCTACATCAATGGGGTCCAGAGTGAGGGCTGGCGGGCCCGCGCACCCAGGGGTTATTCCACCCGGACCCGAACGTCCAACGCCTTCGAGCCCGCGCGGTCGGTCCCGGCGAGGAAGGGGTTGACGTCGAGCTCGCGGATCGTCGGGTGGCGCTCGGCGAGTTGGGCGAGGCGGAGGAAGACCTCTTCGAGCGTCGCGAGATCGGCCGGGGCGTCGCCGCGCACCCCTTCGAGCAGGGGGAACCCCCGAATGCCGCGGATCACTTCGCGCGCCTCGTAGGCGGTGAGCGGCGGCACGCCGAAACGGACGTCGCGGAACACTTCGACGTATTTACCACCGAGCCCGAACATCAACACCGGGCCGACCTTCGGCTCGGAGGAGAGGCCGAAGATGATCTCCCGGCCGCCGCCCGCCATCTCCTGGATCAAAAAGCCTTCGATTTTGCCGCCGCCGCTTTGGATGCGCGATTCCATCGCGGTCAGCGCGTCCGAGAGCTGAAGCGGATCGCGTAGATCGAGGCGAATCGCGCCCGCTTCGCTCTTGTGGATCAGGTCGGCGACGACCGCCTTCGCCACCACCGGATATCCGACCCGGCGCGCGGCGTGGAGGGCTTCTTCCCGCGTCGCCGCCACCTCGTAGCGGGCGACCGGAATGCCGTACAGCTCCAACACCTGGAAAGCATCCCCTGGGGGCAGGTATCCCGAGCCGGTGCGCGCGAGGATCGCGGCCACGGCCGCATCGTCCACGGCAAAGGGCTCAGGGAGCGCCTCGTCCGGCCGGCGGCGCCAGGCGGCGTATCGGGAAAGCTGCTGGAGCGCTCCGGCGGCCGACTCGGGAAAGCGATAGACGGGCGGCAGGCCGGGCCGCGTCTTGATCGTCTCGTAGAAGTCGTCGGTCGCCATCATCACCGCGAGCACCGGCTTCTTGCGCGTCCGGGCGGCCTCGTCGATCGCCTCCAGCACGTCGATCGGGCTCGTCGGCAGAGGGGTCACGTTGATCGCGATCGCCATGTCCACGTTCGGATCGTCGAGCATTCGGCCAAGCGCCTTGCCGTATTTCTCGGCGTTGGCCGAAGCGATCATGTCCACGGGATTGTTGACGCTCGCCTCGGCCGGAAGGAACGAACGCAGGTGCTCTTTCGTCGCCTCGGCCAGCTCCGAAATCTGCAGCCCCAGGTTCACGCAGGCATCGGTCGCCATGATCGCCGGGCCGCCCGCGTTGGTGAGGATCGCGACCCGATTCCCCTCGGGGAGCGGGCAGGCGTCGAGCGCGCGGGCGACGTCGAACAGCTGCTCGATCGTGTCGGCCCGCAGGACGCCGCACTGGTCGAGAATCGCCGAGACCGTGACGTCGGCTCCCGCGATCGCCCCGGTGTGGGAAGACGCCGCGCGGGCACCCGCCGCGGTGCGCCCCGATTTGACCACCAGGATCGGCTTCTTCCGCGATACGCGCTTGGCGATCTCGGCGAACCGGCGCGGGTTGCCGAACGATTCGAGGTACATCGCGATCACCCGAGTTTCCGGGTCGCCCTCCCAATGCTCGATCAGATCGTTGCCCGACACGTCCGCCTTGTTGCCCATGGACGCGAACTGCGTAAGGCCGATGCCGAGATCGCCCGCGACGTTCAAGATCGCGACCCCGAGCGCGCCGGATTGCGACACGAAGCCGATCGACCCCGGCCGCGCGGGAGTGGGCGCAAACGTCGCGTTCAAGCTCACTTTCGCCTCGGTGTTGATGATCCCCATGCAGTTCGGGCCGATCATCCGCACCCCCGCCGCGCGCACCTTTTCGCGCAAAATCCCCTCGCGTTCCGCCCCTTCGGCGCCCGTCTCGCCGAACCCGGCGGTGATCACGACGAGCCCCTTCACCCCGTGTTGCAAGCACTCGTCGGCCGCGCCGAGCACGGCCTCTTTCGGCACCACGATGACGGCGAGATCGACCGGATCGGGGATCGCCCCGATCGTCGGATAGCACCGCAGCGAGTGGATCGCCTTGGCGAGCGGGTTCACCGGGTAGATCGGTCCCGCGAACTCGTTCGCAACCAGGTTGTGCAGCAGCGCGTAACCGATCGAATCGCGCCGACGCGACGCGCCGATCACCGCGATCGAGCGGGGGGAGAACAGGGGATCGAGAGGACGGTCGGGGCGGATTTCAGCAGACATGACGGGGCGGAGTTTGTCATAGGGGCCAGGCCAGCCAGCGGCGGCTGATCCTCGCGAGGAACGGCGAGAGGCGGGTCCGGTTGTAGGCGTCTCCCGCCTTGCGGATCGCTTCCGCCTGGGTGGGATACGAATGGATCACCTGGGAAAGTGTCCGGAGGCCGATCCCGGCGACCATCGCGAGCGAGATCTCGTTGATCATCTCGCCCGCGTGGCGCGCGACGATGGTGGCGCCCAGGATCTTGTCCGTCCCTTCTTGGACGTGGATCTTCACGAAGCCCTCCTCGTCGCCGTCGAGCACGGCACGGTCCGATTCGCTCATCGGCACGGTGAAGGTCTTCATGCGGAAGCCGCGATCCGGCGCCTCGTCCACATAGGCCCCGACGTGGGCGATCTCCGGATCGGTATAGGTACACCAGGGGATGACGAGCGAGCTCAGACGCTTCCGCCCCCAGAACAGCGCGTTTTGAATCACCAGCCGCGCCGTGGCGTCCGCCATGTGGGTGTATTTTTGCTCCAGCGCCACGTCGCCCGCGGCATAGATGCGCCGATTGGTGGTCTGGAGAAAATCGTTCACCTTGACGCCGCGCTCCCGGTCGTACTCGACTCCTGCCGCTTCGAGGTTCAGCCCCTCCACGTTCGGCGCCCGGCCGACGCCCGCCAGGATCTCGTCCACTCCGACCATCGTGTCCTGGTCGTAGTCGATCAGCCGCGCCCGCTTCTCGCCGTGCTCCAAAACGACGCTTTGGACGGTGGTATTCAAACGGACGTCGATCCCGTCGCGCCGCAGCGACTCGGCCAGAATCTCCGCGGCATCCCGCTCCTCGTCGGGAAGAAAGTAGGGCGTCTGGGTCGCAAGAATCACCTCGGAGCCCAACCGGGCGAACGCCTGCGCCAGCTCGCAGCCCAAGGGACCGCCGCCGATCACGAGCAATCGTCGCGGGCGCGCGGTCAGGTTGAACACCGTTTCGTTGGTCAAATAACCGGCCGCCTCGATCCCATCGATCGCCAGCCGCGCGGCGCGCGAACCGGTGGCGATCACGGCTTTCTTGAACGCGAGCCTCGCGCCGGCGACCTCGACGTGATTTCGATCGACGAACGCGGCCTCGCCCAGAAACACGTCCACGCCCAAACCGGCAAGCCGCGCGGCCGAATCGCGCCGGGAAAGCTGCGCGCGAAGCCGCCGCATGCGCTCCATCGCCGCGCCAAAATCCGCCTCCGAGGGCACCCGCTCGCCGCCGGTGAACGTGCCCGCATGCTCCAAATCGGCGTAAAACCGCGCCGATCGCAAGAGCGCCTTCGAAGGAACGCAGCCGAAGCTCAAGCAGTCGCCGCCCATCAGGTTCTTTTCGATCAGCGCGACTTTGGCCCCAAGCCCCGCGGCACCTACGGCCGTGACCAGCCCCGCCGTTCCGCCGCCGATCACCACCAGGTTGTAGCAACGCGCGGGCGGCGGGTTGATCCAATCCGGCGGCCGCACCTGGGCCAAAAGCTCGGCGTCGTGCGCGTCGTTGGGTAGAACGGCGGGGTTCATCAGCCCTCACCCCCGGCCCCTCTCCCAAAGGGAGAGGGGAGCAAAGCGAGGTTGATTTTGCTGTTCTCCCCTCTCCCTTTGGGAGAGGGGCCGGGGGTGAGGGCTGGTGCAGCAAGCGGTTGGCGACTTTGTCGCTTCATCTCCTGGACCTCCCGCCGCCCTTGCGGAATCCCGCCCGGCGGAGACCGGTCACGATCGCCGGACACTCTCGCATCAGATTCCACAACAGCCCCGAGCGGAAGTTCTCGATCATGATCGCCACGGGACCCTGGTCGAGCCCGTAGTGCTCGGGAGAGATCCAACCGGCAGGGCCGCTGTCCTTTGTATTGAACGTCGGATTGAAGCTGGTGAGAAGGCCGTCCCGAACCACCTCAGGGTACGTTTCCCGAACGTGCGCCAGGGCGGGCAAGACGATCTCCGGCGCGAACGGCAACGACGCGGCGACCGCCCAGGGGGCGAGCGTTCCGTCGTCCGGTCCGAACGGGACGCCCCGGGCGACGTAGCCGTAGAACCGCCGCTCGATGCCCCCCTTCTCCCGCCGCCGCAGGAAGCCGGGGCCGAGTCCGGCGGTGACGCCCCAGTTGTTTTCTCCGTACCCTTGGAATCCCTTCGGATTGCGCATCGCATACCGCTGCTGCACCTGCGTCGCCCGGCGGCTGTTCTCGAAATAGTCGGAGCGCATGTCGCGCATCAGCTCGTCCTGAATGCCGCGGAAGTCAATCCAAAGGTGCGAAAGCTGGTGGATGAACAGGGGAGCCGCGAACAGGAACTCCACGTCGTAGAGGTTTTCCCACTGATAGGTCGCGGTCCACGCCCGGTAGCTCGCCTCGGGCAGCGGATGCGTCGGCGATCCGAGGCCGAGCAGATAGAGCAGAAGCGCCTCGCTGTACCCCTCCCAGCTATAGGTGATGAACCCCGCCTCCGGCTTCCAGCCCATGGACACGACGGCCAAATCGCGTGCGGCCCACGCCCAATCGACCCGCTCGTAGAGAAACCGGGAGATCTCGCGGATCTCTCGCTCTTCGTCCGTCGCCGCCGAGAAATAGCTGCCGCAGGAAAGAACGCCCGCGATCAGGATCGTAGTGTCGATCATCGACAGCTCGCAATTCCACACCCGCCGCCCGGTCGCCATGTCGAGGAAGTGGTAATAAAACCCCCGATGCCCGGTCGCGTCCGGCTCCTCGCCCTGCGGGCTGTCGCGGAAGAACCGCAGGGCGGCCAGCGTCCGTGCCGCCGCCTCGGACCGGGAGAGAAATCCCCGCTCCACCCCGGCGAGGAACGCCGAAAGCCCGAGCCCCACGGCCGCAATGCTGCACGGCGAGCCCTCCCGCGAGCTGTCGGCGATCAACCCGGTGACGGGATGGCCCGCCCGCAGGAAGTAGCCCACGGCATCCCGCTCCAGCTGTTCGAGGTCCACGTTCAAGTCCATCAAGGGGGCAGTCTACCGGGGTCCTCGCCGCCTGGCGGGGCTTTCCCGAGATCCGGTAAGGTCACCTGTCTCGTTCGCGGCTCGGAACCAGCCGCCGATCCGGAGGGCGATGAAAACTACAGAGCCATCGGAACCCGTCTTGCAATCCGGAGTCGTCACCTCTCCGGCCGACCCGATGCTCCGCCGGGCGATCGAGCGTACTCTGGTCGCACCGGCCTCCGATCGCCGCCGGCTGTTCACAGAGCTGGTGAGCGAAATCGTGACGTTCATGGCCGCCCATCCGGAAGAGCGCCCTTGGACCTGCACGGTCTACACCGGAACCGACGGCTCGGCCATCTTCCGCGGGGGAGTGGGCCATTCGCTCGTCGTCGACCCCGAGGGTAGACTCTGGCGGGCAAGAAGCTACGAGGATTTCGAAACGACCTACCGTTTCGGAGACGGCACCTGCGAGATCGACCGCCTCACGCCGATCTATGGACAGATGCGCGAGTACCTCCCTCGCTAAAGCCGCAAACGTCCGCGGAATTCGATTTCCTGGCCCGCGAATTCGATTTTCCGACTGAGAAATTCGATTTCCTGAGTGGCGAATTCCATTTCGCGGTCCGCGAATTCGATTTTCTGGGTGAGAAATTCGATTTCCCCGGTCGCGAAATCGTTCTACGCACTGAGAAATTCGATTTCCTGATCGGCGAATTCGATTTTCCGGCCCGCGAAATCGTTCTACTGACTGAGAAATTCGATTTCCTGACTCGCGAATTCGATTTTCCCACTCGCGAAATCGATTTTCTCGGCCAGAAAATCGAATTCCGCGGACGTTGCGCGCTAGGTGCGCCCGCTGCCTGACCGGTCGGCGGCTACTGAGGCGCCAACCTTGCTTTCTGCTCGTCATCGACTAAAATGCAGTCATTGACTTACGGAGGCCGACATGGCGGTTATGACGATCCGCAACATTGACGATGCCATTAAAAACCGTTTGCGTCTGCGAGCCGCGATACATGGTCGGTCGATGGAGGATGAGGCGCGCGACATCCTGCGCTCGGCTCTCTCGACTGAAATTCCGCGGCCTCGGAATCTCGGACAGGCGATCCATGAGCGCTTCGGCCCGCTCGGCGGTGCCGATCTTCCCGACGTGCCGCGCGAGCCTATTCGCCAGTCGGTGGACTTTGACGAATGATCGTCCTCGACACCAACGTCATTTCCGAGCTGATGCGGCGCGCGCCGGACGCAACGGTCATGGCGTGGATCGGCGAGCAGCCGATGGCGGGCGTGTTCACGACGACGCTGACGCAGGCGGAGATCTTTTACGGGCTGGCGCTGCTTCCTGACGGGCGGCGCCGCGATGAACTGGTAGCGGCTGCGCGGCCGATGTTCGAGGTCGATCTCGCCGGCCGCCTGCTGCCGTTCGATACCGACGCCGCAATGGCTTATCCCGACATCGCGGCGGGGCGGCGACAAGGCGGCCAGCCGATCAGCCAGATCGACGCGCAGATTGCGGCCATCGTGCGATCACGCGGCGCGCGACTGGCGACTCGCAATGTGCGCGACTTCGCCGATTGCGGGATCACGGTCGTCAATCCGTGGGGTGAGGCATGAAGCGCGCCGCGGTCGGCCACTCTAGGTGAAGTGCGCCCGACCGTAGCCCAGCGATGGGCGACCTAGCTAGATGCACTCGCTGCCTGATCGGTCGGCGACTATTTCGAGAAACGCTCCCTACACTCTTGAACACACGATTGTTCCGAGCCGCAGATCAAGGGGTTGTCCCGCCGGTATTGGCGATCTTCACAGCCCACTCTCTTCTCGGGCTCCTTTTCGGGAGGCTCGTTCGACCTTTCGGGCTCTTGAGTCACCGGATATCGCGGCGACTCAGAGCCGCCGAACATCTTGCCAATAGCATCAATCCCGGCCGATACGGCGGCGAACTCGACACCTATCGTGAGAACGCATCCCAGAATCATTCCAAGGCAACCGGCGCCGACCGGGCCTCCACATCCCCTTTTTGTGCCGGTTGTGCCGGTCGTAACCGTCGAGCCGGTCCAGGCTTCAGCGCCCGTCGAGCTGGCGGCGCTGGCGGTGTTCGGCGTTCCGGTGCCGACTTCGGAGGAGGCTAACGCTTCGCTAAGCGCTCCCTGTTGATCCGGAGTCAGTTGCTTCCAGTACTCAGACCTCGCGCTCTCGGACATGAGGGAATAGTTGCGCGCCGCGTCCAGCCACTCTTGAGTCGCCATGGTGTTCCTCTGGGATCTTCGTCCCGTAGCGGTTCGATTCTGCCGCCCGTAAACGCGAGGTCGCGAGCCACATCGTCTCAGCCGGCAGGCAAAGCTCAGAGCTCGGGGGTGTTGGGGTGGGCGGAGCGGGTCCGAGTCCGCCGCGGCCGGACCGCCAAGAGTACGAAGTGCTTCATCTCTCCGAGCGCGATCGGGCCGCGTTCTTCGAAGCGTTGTCCATCCGCCCGAGCCGAACGAACGCCTGGTGCGCGGATTTGCCGAGCACAAGCGCCGGGTTGGTGAGGTCAGCATCAATGACACCCGGGTCGCTGAAAGCATCCGTCGTGGCCTGGAAGAGGCGATTGCCTATGTCGAGGGCACTGCCGACCGGGGCCTCTACAACGTCCAGAGGAACGGCAGATTTCGAGGGTCGTGATCGACGAACGCAAGGGCGTAGGGTCGCCCGCGAGATCTATGGCCTTCAGGTGCCGGCACAGGTCGGGTGCTCTTTGAGGCCAGGAAGGGAGGCCTCTTGTCCGACCTGCGAGGAGCCTTTTCCGCGCTCCGAGCGAACGGCTATTGGATCGCTGATCCGATCGTTGAAGCCTGTCTTCGGGAGGTAGGAGAAGGATAGGCCGACGCGGAGGGGCGAACGGTCATCGCACATTGCGGTCAGAGGTGCGGACTAACGCACGAGTCGTCTTTGTCCCGCCAAAGATTTCCAGGGCGCAGGAACGCTTCGCCAAATATCTCAAGGCCGGTTGATGCCGGCAGCGAGGCAGTCGATCTTTTCCGTGCCCTTCCACCTTTGATAGTTCGATTCGTCCTTAGCTTGAAGGTATGCAGCAGACACGAACCCTGCCTGTACACAGGCATCTATCGCACTGCCACTGCGCTTGGCGATCTCGTATTGGGTTACGGCATCAGATGCCACTTACCGTTCAATCTCCTGCATGTTTGTCGCCGCGTGCTTCTCCAGGCCACCGCCAAAAAAATACCAAATGGAACCGTCCAGGAGAAGGAGACTGATCAATGCGCCGGAGGCCTTTGGAGTTGCCTTTTGTTCTTCCATCGCTCATTCCATTTTAGGTTTCTGCCCGGACGATGAGCTTCCACCGAACAGAACCGTGAGAATAATTGTGTTGATCCTGGTTTTGCGAAGGAAGCGATACGTTAGCGTTGTCCGAGATCTCCCTACCGCAGCCTTCGCTCTCAGTTATCGTGAGGTGAAAGGACGAGCGTTTTTGTGTAGCGTGGAGAAACGGGCGTGTCTTGTAAAGACTGCTTTACGGTCAACTGATCGGAAGTCAACTGGACGACCTCCCCATCGAAGAATCGATCTCCCACAACGACGAATACAATTTGCCCTTCCCACGGGAATAAGGCGTTGAGTTTGCCGGTCGCACCTTTTTGAATACCGCGAAGGTCAATCTCTTTGCAAAGGATGCCCCTGAGACCACTCCCCCGTACATGCGAACGAAAGGGGTCTTTGGAGGAAAGGGGAATGGCAGGTAGTATCTCCTGCCCTTGGCGCGCGGCCTCTGGAATATGGAATTCCTCTTTCAGCACTGGGACCTCAAGCGTCAGGTCGACGGTAAGATTACGGGCGACAGAGTCGGCTATGTTGATCGCCAATTTCTTAAGACTAAGGAGGTGCGGTAGGCGCGCCAAGCGATCGAAGAACGCAGCCAGCTTTTCGTACGGCATATTTGATAAGCGCATAGTAATTGAATATAATTCAAGGGGGCCTTGTTGCGCAGGCTTGTTCTGCCGCGGAAATCCAAAGTCGGAATTTTCGATCAAGCGATTGATTGTTGGCTCGATATCGCTGACCTCGGTTTCCTTCCATAGGAGACTAAGGAGTGACATGTCTGGTCCGGGCTGCGATAGATTATAGTCAATCGGAATGGTATAAGATGTCGGCTTGCCCTCATCTGAAGAGACCTCAATCGGGTCCTTGGCTCGAAGCAGTGATCCGCTGTTAAGGTCGCCTGCGTACTGTCGAACGGCCTCCTCGGTCAGTGCGCCTCCTTTTAGAAAAGATCCCTGTCTATCGAAGTTGAATTGATCTACCCAGAGGTTGTCTGGAAAATTGGCCGATATATCACTAAGTATGTACGCGCCAATCGCCTGTCGTTCCCGGAGCGCCGCGAGAAACGGCAGTTGGGCTTCGAGCTGTTTGGTTTGCTGCTGGGCTGCGAGTTGTTCGGCCCGCTCTTGGGCTGCGACCTGTTCGGCTTGGCTTGTAGGCTGCTCGCCTCGGTTGTCGTGGTTGCTGTGGTCTTCACCGGAATTAGAGGTAAGCGATGGGTTGGCGGTCTCTGAGCTTGGCTGCGCTTGGGAGTTACTCCCAAAATGCCAGTACCCGATAATGCCAAGGCCAAAGAGTAGGATTGCGACCGCCAGAGTTGCGAAGATTCGCGGACGAGGCGGACGCGGGTGCCTGAGAGGAAGTGGGCTAGGCGCTGAGTTCGGGGGAGTAGCAGGATTGGGTAACGTTTCAGCTTGGCCGGAATGAGCCGGCTTATTTTCCGCGACAGTGGCTTTTAGCTCCTGGGGTTGCGCTTCCTTCGTAGCAGTGGAGTCTCCTTCTTTGGGCTTAGACTCCTGGGCCAATCCGGCTGGGTCAAGTGCCGTGGTGAGACTAACAGGTGGAGTCTCCCATCCCATGGCGTCGAGAATCTGCTGCACAACGGATTCGAGGCCCTGCTTGGTTGTCGCAGCAAAACGGTCGGCGAGTATTGGGGAGATACGGGTGATCTCCTCGAACGTGATGTTGTGCCAGACCGGGAGCAGGATCTTGGCTTTACCGGCGGTTTCCCGAGCAAGGAGACCGGAGAGTTCGGTCTGGGTCCATTGTTTCGAGAAGAATGCAGGGCTGAGGATGACGACACCAAACCTGGAGGTGCGCAGTCCCGAGTCGATGACCTGCCGCAGATTGTCACCGAGTCGGAGGACAAATTGATCGTACCAAACCGTCAACCCTTTAGCTCGTAGAGCTTCTGCCAAGGGTTGCGCGATCGCCTGCTTGTCCTCGCTGGCGTGCGAGATGAAGACATCTGTAATCTGCTCTCGGAGCATTGAGATTACTTGCTCGGTCATCTAGCAAGAATTCTACTACGACCGCGGAATCGCAACGGCGTCCACGCTACCCGTACTCTGGCAAACGTATGTCGAGGAGCGTCCGCATCTGACGCTTGCGGTAGAAGGCATGGCGACGGCCCGGCACTGGCCATGGGGGAATCTGGCCGTCAGGTCTTCGCCGGAACGGAGGGGCTCGGACCCGCCGACCGCCAAAGGCCACACCGGCTCCCGAGCGGCTCGAACCCTCGGACTTCAGGGCTGCGCAATCTCCAGATCCTTACAGATCTTGCGCGCCAAGAATTCCTTGATCTCCCGATGCCGCGGCACGGCGGACACTTTGCGCTTCGCGTCGTTTACGAACACCGAGTGGCCGCCGCCCTCGCGCAAGAGGCGACAGCCGTGCGCTTCCAGGTGGCGAATTAGATCGATCCGCTTCACGAACAGGCCGTGGCTTAAGCGACCAGTCTCTCGCGGATCACGTCAGCGCCGGCCAGATCCTCTCCCGAAAGCATGCGGTTCGCTTCCAGAACCAACTCGACGGCCTCCCGCAGATTCTCACGAGCTTCTTCGAGGGTCTCGCCTTGGGTATTCGCGCCGGGGAGTTCCTCCACGAAAGCGACGTAGCCGCCTTCTGGCGCTTTGAGGTAGACGGCAGTCAACTCTAGGGACATGGAGCCTCCACGTTTCATGGCGGAGGGGATGGGATTCGAACCCATGGGACCCTTGCAGGCCCGGCGGTTTTCAAGACCGCTGCTTTCGACCGCTCAGCCACCCCTCCGTGGGGAGAAACTCTATCCGGCGGGGGCGATTGATGCGAGGCCCCTCATGTAGGGGCGCAGGGCTTCGGGAATGGTGACCGACCCGTCGGCCTGTTGGTAGTTCTCCAGAATCGCGATCAAGGTGCGGCCTACCGCGAGGCCGGAGCCGTTCAGGGTGTGGAGGAAGCGGGGCTTTCCTCCATCCCCTGGGCGGTAGCGGAGGCTGGCCCGGCGGGCTTGGAAGTCCTCGCAGTTGGAGCAGGAGGAGATCTCTCGGTAGGCGCTTTGGCCGGGGAGCCAGACTTCGAGGTCGTAGGTTTTGGCCGCCGAAAAGCCCATGTCGCCGGTGGCCAGGCACATGCGGCGGTAGGGCAGCTCCAGCAGCTCCAGGATGCGTTCGGCCTGGCCGGTCAGCTCTTCTAAGGCGGCGTGGCTGGTTTCCGGCGTGGTGAGCTGGACCAGCTCGACCTTGTTGAACTGGTGCTGGCGGATCAGGCCGCGCACGTCCTTGCCGTAGGAGCCGGCCTCGCTGCGGAAGCAGGGGGTGTAGGCCGTGAGGCGCATGGGCAGGACGCTCTCGTCGAGGATCTCATCGCGGTGGAGGTTGGTGAGCGGCACCTCCGCCGTGGGGATCAGGAAGTATTCGAACCCCTGGAGCTTGAAGAGGTCCTGCTCGAATTTCGGCAGCTGGCCGGTCCCTTCGAGCGCCGCGCGGTTGACGATGTAGGGCGGGAGCATCTCGGTGTAGCCGTGCTGCTCCGTGTGCAGGTCGAGCATGAAATTGATCAGCGCGCGTTCGAGCTTGGCGCCCGCGCCGCGGTAGACCGTGAAACGGGCGCCGGTGAGCTTGGCGCCCCGCTCGAAATCGAGAATGTTGAGGGCGGGGCCGAGATCCCAATGGGCCTGCGGCTCGAAATCGAAAACGCGCGGCGTGCCGACCGTTTTTTCGATCCGGTTCGCCGTTTCGTCGCCGCGCGGCACGGTCGCGTGCGGCAGGTTCGGCAGCGTCATCTCGATCTTTTGCAGCTCCGGGTCGATCTCGCCCAGGCGCGCCTCGAAGCGCTCGATGTCCGTCTTCATCTGTCCGACTTCGGCCATCGCCGCCGCGGCGTCTCCGCCCGCCTGCTTGACCTTGCCGATCTCGCGGCTCGCCTCGTTCTTGCGCCGCTTCATCTCCTCGACTTCGACCAGCGCGGTGCGCCGCTCGCCGTCCAGGCGGACCCATTCGTCCAACATGCCGGGGTCCCCTCGCCGGTCGGCGAGGGCCTGCCGGACGCGTTCCGGCTGTTCGCGTAATAGGTCTCTCGAAAGCATGGCTCCGAGTGTAGCGGGCAGGGGGAGGGGGGCGTCAAATGACGCTCGGGCGAGCGCCGACGTAAACTCGGGCAAGAATTCGCGGGTTGTGGGGTTTCACATAGGAACCCATGAAGCCGGCAGCGGGAAAAGAACCCTCGTTGAATGTCATACCCATGCTTCTAGAAAAAACCACGGCGCACCTCAACCTTCCGCCCCCTGCCTCGACGGTCACCCCGGCCTCCGTGCGTTCTTCGTGGCTCGGCGACTTGGTGCGGGTCGCGGTGGTGCTTGCGGCGTATGCGGCGATCGCCGCGTTCGGCGGTTTCGAGCTGGACCGGCTGGCGGGCGAAGAGTCGCTGTACCTGTCGCGGATCGTCTTTGCCGTGCTCGCCGCCGTGGCGTTTTTAGCTCCCGCTCCGGCGCGGGAGCTGGGGTTCGGGGCGGTGCTCGCTACCACGGCGGTCTGGGCGTTGCCGCGCGGTTCTCTGCGCGGTTCGACCGTGGTGGCCGTGCTGATCGGGGCGCTGGGGCTCGCCGCGTGGCGCCGGGTGGCGGCCGAGCCGCGGCGCTTGGCTCCGGGAGCCGCCGTGGCGCTTGGCTTTGGGCTTCAGGCCCTGCTGCGCGGGCGCCTGATGTTCGGGGCTTCTCTGTTCGATCCGAAGGCGCTGTTCGCTCTGCTGGCTCTACCGGTCGCCGCCGGGTGCGCCGCCGCTTGGCTATCTCGGCAGCGGGGCGCGGAGCCCGCGGCTTTGGGCCTGGTGGCGGTCGCTCTGCTCGCGCCGGGGTGGAACGTGGCGGCGACCCTCGCGCTCGTCGTTCTCGCTCTCGGCGATGTCTCGGCCGACCCAGAGCGGCCGACCCTCCTCCGCGGCGCGGCGGGGATCGCGATGTTCCTGCCGTTCCTTTGGGAGCCGCGCGCGGCGGGGGTTGCGGTGATCGCGGCGTTCGGGGCGAGCACTTTCCGCTCGACGGCGCTCGCCCGGCCGGCGGTGCTCTGGGGGGCCGCGGCGCTGGCCGTCGCGGGGACTCTTCCCTCCGTTCGTCCTCCGGCCGAGGCGGTTGCCCTGCTCGCTCTGTTCGCCTTGGTCGTCCCGGCGTTTCTGATCCCCGTCCGCGGTCGCGCCGATTTCGAGCGGCTGTTCGCGATCCTGGCTCTGGCCGTGGCCGCTGCGTTCGCCGTGCCGGGGCCTGCCGCGCTGGCGGCGCCGATCGCCCTCGTTCTGATCACGACACCCCCACGGGGCGGGGCGACCTACGCTCATCGGGCGTGGATTACGATCCTCGGCGTTCTCGCGGCCCTTCTGGCGGCCTACCCCTGGTTGCGGGCCGAGCCGCTCTTGGACGCCTTGGCGCTGATCGGCCTTTTCCCTTCCTGGACTTGGGCTCTCGCGGCGGTCGCTCTCGCGAGCGGGATCGCGGCAATCTTCGCGATTCAGGCCCGGCGCGCGGCGCTGCTCGTGGCCGGCTTGGCGGGGTTGGGCGTCGTGCTGGGCTTGCCGCCCGCGGGGCGGACGCTGCTTGCCGGTGAGACCGCGCTTACGGCTTCGGCTCCCCGGTTCGAGGCGGCGATCGGCGGGGCGGGTCCCCACTCGATCCGCGGCATCGCGCTCGACAGCCACCTGGAGAACTCCGCGGCGCTCGGCGTCGGGACGGTGGTGGCGACCGTCCGCCTGCTCGACGATTCGGGTCGTGAAGTCGGAAAGGCCCTCCCCCTCCGGCTGGGCACCGAGACCGGAGAGTGGGCGGTCGAGCGGCCGGATCTTTCTGCGCTCCATCTCGCCGCGCCCGCGCCTTGGCTTAGTTGGGTGGCCGGGGACTTCTTCGGCCGGCGCTATCGCGCGCTGTGGTCCGTCGAATCTCCGGGCAAGCCGGTGAGGATTTCGATCGATCGCGCGCCGGGTTTGCCGCCGGAGGTTGCGATCGCTATTCACCAAGTCGAAATCCGCGGCGGGTCGCGATAGACCCAGTTGGGGTAGAAAATGCGGCTCGGGTAGAGTCCGCCCTCGGAGGATCTCTACGCGATGCTCGGAAGGCTGTTCGGCAAGAAGGAAGATCCGGCGAGCCCGCTTTCGCGCCAGGGGCTGCTCAAGAGCGATCTCTGGCTCGACCAGCCGGACGCTTTGGCGCAGATCTCCGAGCGGGAGCGGCGGGGCGAGATCTCAGGGCTACAGGCCGAGAAGCTGCGTCATTTCGCCGAGCGCGGCTATCTGACGTTCGAGATCGACCTTCCCGAAGCGACCGCGCGGACTCTGGAGGCGGACGTCGATCGCCTCTGGCGAGAGAAGCCTTGGGACGTGGCGTTTGCCTACCAGAGCAGCCTGAAGCTCTTCCCGCTCGCCGACGAGGCGCGCGATCGGCGCCCTTCGGTCCGGATCGCCGATCTGCATTCCGCGAGCCCTACCGCGGCCGGGCTGTACCTGAACGAACAGATCCACGCGTGGGTCGATCGGGTCTTCGGCCGGCCGGGGGTGGCGACCCAATCGCTCCACTTCGAGTACGGCAGCCAGCAGGCGCTTCATCGCGATCCGATCCACGTGCATACGTCGCCTCCCAGCCACCTGCTGGCGGCGTGGGTGGCTCTGGAAGACATCGGGCCGGATTGCGGGCCGCTCACCTACGTGCCGGGATCGCACCGGCTGCCCTACTACGAGTTCGAGCCGGGCGATCATCGCTTCGACCATGGGCGCCATGCGCCGGACCGGTTGCAGCAGGCGCTCGCCCACGATCTCGAACAGGCGGGGAAGAAAAATTTGAGCCCCGAGCCTTTCCTGTGCAAACGGGGGGGCGTGCTCCTTTGGCACCATTCGCTGCTCCATGGCGGCTCGACGCCGGTCGATCCGGCGCTCACCCGGAAGAGCTTCGTGATCCATTTCTCGACTCTCGGCAACTACCGGCGGGCGCGCCAGAACGTGCTCGTGCCGGGGCCGGACGGCGAGGCGAAGAGCCGATCGTTCGGTACGGATAAGATCTTGACCTCGGCAGGCCCTCCGGAGACCAGCACCGCCCGCGGGTTCGACAACCCGCTCTCCGGGCAGGTGCGGCCGGGGATTTAACGGAGGAGGTCCGGCATGACCGACAAACGCCAACTGCTCCGGCATACCTTGGCGACCCTCGCGTATCGCGGCGGCAAGGCGTTGCGCGGCGCCCCGGCGGAGTTCGCCTCGTTTCGCGCCGCGCCCGATTCGCGGAGCGCGGGCGAGATTCTGGCGCACGTCTGCGACCTGTTCGATTGGGCAAGCCTGATTTGCGCCGGCCGGCACGTCTGGGCCGACGGTCCGGTCGTGCCGTGGGAGGAGGGGTGCGCGCGTTTCTTCGCCGGGCTCGAAGCGTTCGAGCGGGCATTGGAGACGGAAGAGCCCTTGGCCGCCCCGGAGGAGAAACTGTTCCAGGGGCCGATCGCCGACGCGTTCACCCACATCGGGCAGATCGCCCTGCTGCGCCGGCTCGCGGGCTCGCCCGTGCGCGGCGAGAACTACTTCAAGGCGGAGATCGTGACCGGCCGGGTCGGACCGGATCAGGCGGCGCCCAAGCGGGAGCTCGACTGATCCCCTTCGGCCGTGCCCTAGGGCGCGACGCTTCGAGATCCGACGAACAACGCCGCGAGCCCGCCGATGTCGTCGAGGTTCGCGAGCGGGATTTCCTCGAACGAGAAGTCGGACGGGGCAAGGCGCGACGGCGCGGGGTCGGCGAAATCCGGATGGACCCCTTCCGGCGGCAGGCAGCGGAACAGGCGGAGATTCGGAAAGTGGCCGGAGAGCGCCTCCACCCAATCCCAAAGGAAACGCGCGTTCCGGCTCCCGAGGGCTCGGTGCTTCGCAAGCGTCTGGCCATCCAGGATCGGCGGCACCGAGGCGATCAACAGGCCGTCTCCGCTGTCCGAGTCGGGAGAATCGAAAGCCAGGTGCGCGGCCGCGGCGGAGAGGGCGGCTTCCGGATCGGCGAGATGGGTGAGCACGTTGCCCAGCACGATCCGGTCGAACGTGCCG